>NZ_JBSFVY010000009.1:0-300107 GCF_053592555.1 Streptomyces sp. NPDC002643 | reverse complement strand
GGGCCCGCCCGCCGCCCCGGCGGCCGGCGCGCCGCCCCCCCCCCCCCCGCCCGGGCCCCCGTCCCGCGGGGCGGGTTCAGCAGCCGTATCGCGGCGGCTCCCGGCCCCACCCCGCTGCACCGGCCCGCACGGTCGCCGTGGTCGCACGATCCGCTGCGGCGGACGGGTTACTGTCCGGCCGTCAGGACGTAGGTGTTGAGGTTGCCGACCGCCGTGAGCGGGGTCGGGGAGCCCAGGTCGTAGCGGTCGACCGCGAGGTAGTTCGGCTTCTTGCGGGCGGCCGGGGTGCAGAAGTTCTGGGCGCGGTTCTGGAGCTTGGCGTTGTCCGCCTCCGCCGTGCCGCTCATCGTGTAGTCGCGGAAGTGGTTCATCACGAACAGCGGGTGGAACGCGGTCGAGTCGGTGGTCAGCGGCCGGCTCGTGCCCCAGCGGCTGTAGCAGGACCAGTCGGAGTCGCCGATCCCGCCGCCCATCGACCAGTAGTTCTCCACGGTCCACTCCCGCTGGTACATCACCCCGAAGGTGTCCCGGGTCGCGTAACCGGCGGATGTGTCGCTCGCCCGCGTACGGTCGCTGAAGATCAGCAACTGCTTGCCCCGCGCGGCGAGATCGGCCATCGTCGGCCAGCCGCCGGCCGCCACCCCCTCCTGGTCGGGCCGGTACAGCACGTCCGACAGCCCGCTCACGGAGGCCAGCGAGGACTTCAGTACGTCCGAGGCGGTGTAGTCCTCCAGGAAGACGGTCACGAACTGCCCCGGATTGGCCTTGAGGAAGTCGACCATCCGCTGCAGATCGGTGGCCAGCGACACCGGGCTGCTCACCCCGTCGCAGCTGTTGTGACACAGCATCGCCTGCCCCGACACGGTGTAGGTGTCCAGCATGAACCCCCGTACGCCGTCGGTCAGTTGCTGGCCGACGCCGCGTGACTGGTTGGGGAAGAGGCTCACCGGGAACGAGGCGAAGTTCCCGTCGACGCCGTTGGCGTAGGCGTTGTGCGAGGTCAGGAACGTGACCTGGTCCAGTGTGCGGGTGTCGGCGGACGGCATCGCGGTCGTCGCGTAGGAGACCGGGGTGAGGTACCAGCGGGCGAGATCGCCGCTCGAACCGATCTGCACGGCGGCCGAGTCCGACGACACCCCCGTCAGATACTGCGAGGTCCCGGGCACGCCGATGGTGTACGTGCTGCCCGAGGCGGCGGCCGTGATCGTCCAGGTGGTGCCGTCCGCGCCACAGGTCGTCGTCACCGCCGCAGTGCCGCTCCGCCCGAGGCAGATCCCCGACTCGTCGACGTTCTGCAACTGATGACCGCCGCTGACCGCCACCGGCGTCCACTGCTGGTGGTCCTCGTCGCCCTTGGGGTTGTGCGCCGCCACCGTGCCGTCGCTGTCGGCCGCGTTGAGTCCTGTGACGGAGTTCTGCAGATACACCGAGTACGTGGGGACCGCCGCGGCGGCCGGTGCCGGCGACAGCAGCACGGGGGCGCCCAGGGCGAGCGCGGCGACCGTGCACAGGGCACGCGGACGGGGGCGAACACGGGGCAGTCTCACGGGGGTTTCCTCCACGCCGAACACAACCGGGTTGATGTCAGAGGCATGACATACCTACCGGCGGGTGGTGCGCCAGTGCCCGGACATGAAGACATGGTGAGTCCCAACGTGCCTTTTCACGGCGGGACTTGACTGCGGGTGGATGCGAGGGGGCGGGACGGTCGTTTTCCGCCTCTTCCGGACGCGCTGCTTCCAATTTCAAGCAACTCTTGGAGATTGTGCGCTGAAGATATGCCTAAACTTTGAAGCCCGTCCGGAGAGAGATCCGCGTGAGTGAACCGACAGCCCCCGTCTGCCCCGAATGCGGTACGCCCCGGGCGGCGGACGGCACTCCGGCCTGTTCCTGCGGCCGACTCGCGTCGGACGCCCACCGCGAGACCCGTACGACGGAGGCCGCGGCCGTCGAGGACTTCGACCCGGTCCGCATCCGGCCGTTTGTGAAGGTGGGCGACGGGGACGGGCGGCCGGCCAAGCCGGGGGACCTTCCCGTTGCTTCGGATGCCGAGGGTGTGTGGGCGCAGGGGGAGACGGTCGGCGTCGCGGTGGACCCCGTAGAGGCCGACCAGGAAGTTCCTTCGGGCGGCGCCGACATCACCCCGGGCGGTCGGCGGCGCCGTAGAACCATGATGGCCGCCGGCGCGGGAGCCCTCGTGGTGGGCGTGGTGACCGCCGGATTCGTCAGCGGACTCTTCTCGTACGAGGGGCCCGAACGGGACGGTGCCGTGCCCGACGACATACGGGCGGAACTCCCGGACGGGGCGACGGCGTCCAGCAGCAACGCACCCTCGGCGGCGGCCTCTTCCCGTACGACGTCCTCGGCCTCGCCCTCCCCGTCCGGCACCTCGGCGTCCCCGAGCGCGAGCCCGACCGGGAGCGGCGCCACACCGACCGACTCCGCCGACCCCTCCGGCCTCCCGCCCGGCGGCGGCCAGACCGCGACAGCGGGCCCGGCCCCGACCGGCCCCGGCGCCGAGAACCCCATCCTCCGCTTCGGCGACAGCGGTCCGGAGGTCGTCGAACTCCAGGTCCGACTGCGGGAGGTCGGCCTCTACAGCGGCGACCCCGACGGCGACTTCGACGGCCAGGTCGAGAACGCGGTCCGCATGTACCAACTCACGCGAGTCGTCCTCGGCGACGAGTCGGGTGTCTACGGCACCTCGACACGAGCCTCACTGGAATCCGAGACCGAGGAACCGTGAGATCACCGAGCAGCCGCAGCCGCAGCCGCAGCCGCAGCCGCAGCCGCAGCCGCAGCCGCAGCCGCAGCCGCAGCCGCAGCCGCTCCACGGGGCCGCCCGACGGCCGCGCCCGCCGCTAGCCCTTGTCGTGGCCCGGCGGCACCGTCTCGCCGCGGATGACCTTGGGGTCCGTGCCGGGCGCGGTCTCGGGGGCGTCCTGTTTCAGGGCGCGGGACTCGGCCTTGAGGATGCGGGCCGACTTGCCCGCCGAACGGGCCAGGTCGGGGAGCTTCTTGGCGGCCAGGACGGCTATCACGACGATGAGGATGAGGGCGAGCTCGCTCAGTCCGAACATGAGGGTCCTGTCTTCCTGCTTTCGATCTTCGGGCTCTCCCGTTCTCGGGTTCTCCCGATTCCGGGTTCAGAATCTACAGCACTGTAGAAGATGTGTGGGTGGTGCGACCCGTCGGCTTCTACAATTCTGTGGACGCGTGGGGAGTGCCGGATCAGGGCGGTGGAGAGGAGACGGGGCTGATGGACCAGCGGCAGCGTGCCCGGCGCCGGGGGCAGGGGGAGCTGGAAGGGCTCGTCCTGGCCGTGCTGCGGGAGGCCGAGCGGCCCGAGAGCGCGGGATGGGTACAGGAACGCCTCGGCGGCGACCTCGCCTATACGACGGTGATCACGATCCTGACCCGGCTGCTGGCCAAGGGCGCGGTCACCCGTGAGCGCGCCGGCCGCTCCTTCGTCTGGACCCCGGCCGCCGACCAGGCGGGCCTCGCCGCGCACCGGATGCGTCGCGTCCTCGACGGGGAGCGGGACCGCGAGGCGGTGCTGGCCAGCTTCGTCACCTCACTGGAACCCGACGACGAGCGGCTGCTGCGCGAACTGCTCGGGCAGGCGAAGGGCGAAGGGGAAGACTGAGACCTCATGGGGGTGTTCGTCTTTCTCCCGCTGGTCCTCCCGCTCACCGCCTGGCCCCTGGCCCGGCTGGCCGAGCAGCGACTCGACCCCCGGACCGCCACCCGGCTGCTGACCGGCGTGGCCCTGGTGATGGCGGTGTGCAGCACGGTCTGCCTGGGACTGCTGATGGTGGTCGGCACGGCCCAACTCCCCGGCAACCCGCTGCCCGACGGCTGGTCCGACCCCGAGGTGCGCGCGGCCGTTCCGTACGACGAGATCGCCGGGAAACTGGCCATACCCGCGCTGCTCGGAGTACTCCTCGCCTGCGCCCGCACCGCGTGGCGGCACGGCCGGGTACGCCGCCGCGCCCACCGGGCCCTGGCCGGGCTGCGCGGCACGGAGGTGGCCGTACTGTCCGACGAGGCGCCCTACGCGTATGCGCTGCCCGGCGGACACCGGGACCGGGTGATCGTGAGTACCGCCCTGCTGTCCTCGCTCGAACCGGCCGAGCGGCGGGCGCTGTTCGCGCACGAGCGGGCCCATCTCGCCGCCCGGCACCACCGGTTCCTGCTGGCGGTCCAACTGGCGGCGCGCGCCAACCCGTTCCTGCGACCGTTACGGACGGCCGTGTCGTACACGACGGAGCGGTGGGCCGACGAGGACGCCGCCCGGACCGTCGGCAGCCGCCGAGTCGTGGCCCGGGCGATCGGCAAGGCCGCGCTCGTGTCGGTCGGCACCCCGGCGGCGACCCTCGCCGGGTTCGCGGCGCCGGGGCCGGGGCCTCGGCGGGGGGCCCGGCCGGGTTCTGGGCCGGTTGCGGGAGCGGGGGCGGAGGCGGGGGCCGGTGGTTCGGTGGGGCGGCGGGTGCCGGCGGGTGCTGTGGCTCGTCGCGCCGCCGCCGGTCCGGTGGCCCGTCGGATGGCGGCCCTGCTCGGTCCCGCGCCCGTGGTGCGCAGGTGGCCGTCCGTGTTCACCGCCGTGGGGCTGGCCGCGTGGGCCGGCGCGGCCGGTGCCGTCGTCTCGGCGATGTCCTCGGCCAACGCGGCCGTGACGATGTTCTTCATCCTGTACGCCGCCACACCTCTGTGAGCGACGCCTCCGCCCGTGAGGGGAGTCCTCGGCGCAGGTGAGGTCCCCTGCGCGAGGGAACGTCCCCCGGCGGGCGAACGACTTCGGTCAAGCGCGGTCCGAAGTGACGCCGGATCGTGCGGTGAGACGAGTTCATCGGCCATCCGTATGTCTGCACGGATGTAGATTCCTGTGGTTCGGTGATCACAACCGCCGGACGCACAGGGGCAGTCGAAGCGGCCGGGTTCGGCCGGGGTGGGGGCAGGCCGGTGAGTGGTACGGGCAGGCGGCGTGCGGGAGGCGAGGCCAAGCGGCGGACGCTGGGATGGTTCGCGGGAGTCGCCGCGATGGTCGTCCTCGGTGTCGCGGGTGTCGGGGCCTGGGTCTACAAGGACCTCAACGACAACATCACGGCCGCCGACGTCGACGGCAAGCTCGGTGAGGACCGTCCCGTGAACCTCAGTCCGGGCTCCAAGAACATCCTGGTCGTGGGCTCCGACAGCCGTGACGGTGCCAACGCCGAGTACGGCGGCGACGGGCTGACCACCATGCAGTCGGACACGCTGATGGTGATGCACGTCCCCGCGAACCGGGAGTGGGCGACCGTGGTGTCGTTCCCGCGTGACTCCTGGGTCGAGATAGCGGCCTGCGAGAAGGGCGACGGCTCGACGTCCGACCCGCATCGCGCGAAGATCAACGAGGCGTTCGCGATCGGGGGGAGCAGCGGCGAGGTCGCCGGGGCCGCCGCCTGCACGATCAGGACGGTCGAGGCCAACACCGGGCTGCGCATCGACAACTTCATGTCCGTCGACTTCCAGGGCTTCAAGGGCATGGTCGACGCCCTCGACGGCATAGAGGTCTGCCCCGAGGAGGCCATCCACGACGAGAAGGCCCGCCTCGACCTGGAGGCCGGCTGCCAGACCGTCAAGGGCGAGAAGGCGCTCGGCTATGTACGGACCCGGTACAGCGTCGGCGACGGCTCCGACATCGGACGCATCGGACGCCAGCAGGAGTTCATGGAGGCCCTGGCGGAGAAGGCCCAGTCCAAGCTGACCAGTCCGACCGCTCTCTACGACTTCATGCAGTCCGCCACCAAGTCCCTCACCACGGACAAGGACCTCGCCGGGATCGACCCGCTCTACGGTCTCGCCTCCGAACTCAAGGCCATCCCCAGCGAGCGGCTCACCTTCCTGACCGTCCCCAACTACCCCCGCGAGGCCGACGTACCCACCGACAAGGCCAATATCGTCTGGCAGTATCCGCAGGCCGCCGACCTGTTCACCTCCCTCGCCAAGGACGAGGAGGTCGACAAGAAGCAACTCCAGGCCTCCGCGAAGGACTTGGTGTACGCCTCCAACGTACGCGTCCAGGTCCTCAACGGCACCGGCATCACCGGCCGCGCCGCCGCCGTCGCCGAGCGGCTGCGCGAGTCCGGCTTCACCGTCGTCGGCACGGGCAACGCCCCCGAGAACACGGACAAGACGAAGATCACCTACCCGGCCGACCTGGCGAAACAGGCCAAGGTCCTCACGTCCCGGCTCCCCGACGCGGACGCCTCGCAGGATGCGAACGCCGCGGCGGGAGTGGTGACGCTGGTCGTGGGGACGGACCTCGCACTCGACGAACTGCCGTGACCTGGAGGAGGGGTGGGGAGGGCCGGAAGACGTTGATCACCGGCTGAGTACAGCGGTGATCGAACGCCTCCGGCCAACACAACCACCCGCCCGTCAGCCCTCCTCTTCCTCCTCCTCGTCGCCCTCGAAGAAGTCGCCCACCTCGTCGACGACTTCGGCGGCGACCATGCCGCCCACGACACCCACCGCGAGCCCGGCCGCGCCGGCGGCGATGGCGGTGCCCATCCCGGGCCCGGAGCGATGCCCCTCGCCGTGGTGCTCGTCATGGCCATGACTGTGGCCATGTCCGTAACCGCCCTCGTGGCCGTACGAGGCGGGGGCCGCGTACGACGCCCGGTGCTCGACCAGTTGACGCATCCAGCCGTCGACCAGGGTGTTCCAGTCCTGGTGGGCGACGCCGTCGTGGGAGACCGTGAACCGGGTGAGTGTGTCGTGGCCCTCGGAGAAGAGGCCGCCGCGCTTGTCGGCCTCCAGGACGACGTCCATGCCGCCCGGCGTGGCGAGGAAGGTCAGCTCGATCTCGTTGACCTGGCCGGCGTACTGCGGGGCCGGGGTCAGTTCGATCTCCTGGTAGAAGGGCAGCTGCTGGCCGGTGCCGTTGATCCGGCCGTACTCCAGGTCGGCGGACCTGAAGCCGAAGCCAAGCTGGCCGAGCGCTTCGAGGATCGCCTCCTGGACGGGCAGCGGGCCCACGTTCAGCTGGTCCAGGTCGCCCTTGTCCTTCGCCCCGGCGACGGCCAGCTCGGTGCGTACGCCGAGGACGATGCCGAGGGCCTGGCCGTACAGCTCGGTGATGGGCGTCTCCCACGGCAGCGCGAGAGTGAACGGGACCTCGCGGACCTCGCCCTCCGCGAGCCGGAAGCCCCCGCCCACGGTGGCCCGGTCGAAGACGGCGACGCCCTCGCTCTCGCCCTCCTCCTGCTCGGCCTCGACCCGGGCCACCAGCTCCAGGGTGATCTGCTCGATGTCGAAGTCGGCGTCACCGCCCTTGAGATGGACCCGGCCGGTCAGCGTGCCACCGGGGCGGACCGTACCGGGGTCGAGAACCGTGTCGACCGTGGGGCCGCCGACGCCGAGCGATCCGAGCAGTCGTTTGAACACCATCGTGGCGTCCACTCCTTATGCGTACGTGCGTTACGTGTCGTTCGTGTGCTGCAGTGCTGCAAGTGCTGCAAGTGGTGCGTGTACCGCAAGCGGCGCGCGCCGTTTGCTCTACACGTATGTAGAAGCATAGGGGTGCGTCGGGCGGCTCGTGGGGTGTCCAGGTGGTCGTCATGCGGAAAGACCGAAAAGAGTCGCGGAATTTCACAGAGAACTCTCAGAAAGCTCCGGCAGGATCGGGCCATGTCTGTCGTCCGCGCAGCCCGTGAGGGCACGTTCCGGGTACTGATCGTCGACGACGAGCCCGAGCTCACCGAACTGATGTCCTTGGCCGTCACCGAGGCCGGCTGGCAGCCGTTCCTCGCCGAGGACGGCCGTACCGCGCTCACCCTCGCCCGTGGCTGCGCCCCGCACGCCGTCGTCCTCGACGGCATGCTGCCCGACCTCGACGGCATCCAGGTACTGCGGCGGCTGCGCTACGAGAACCCCGAACTGCCCGTACTGATGCTCACCGCCCGCGACGCGCTGGAGTACCGCCTCGACGGACTCTCGGCGGGCGCCGACGACTATGTGACCAAGCCCTTCTCGGTGGAGGAGGTCATGCTGCGGCTGCGCGGACTGCTGCGCCGCTCCGGCGCCGAGGAGCGGGCCGAGGACGAGTCCGTCCATGTACTGGGCGATCTCGTCCTCGCCGAGAAGACCCGCCAGGTGCGGCGCGGCGGGGAGCCCGTCGAGCTGACCGCCAAGGAGTTCGACCTGCTGCACTTCCTGATGAGCCACCCCCGTCAGGTGCTCAGCAAGGCACAGATCATCGACAACGTCTGGAACAGCTCGTTCGAGAGCGAGGGCAATCTCGTCGAGGTGTACGTCTACAGCCTGCGCGGCAAGCTCGACAAGGGCCGGGAACCGATGATCCACACCGTGCGCGGCGCCGGGTACGTCATCAGGGCGGCGGGCGAGGGCGGATGAGGCTCGCCCGCCCCAGGCCACGGACCCTGCGGGCCCGGCTCGTGCTGTTCGTGTCCGTGGCCCTCGTCGTGGTCTGCACGACCATGGCGGTCGCCACCGTACTCGTTCAACGCGCGCATCTCCACGCGGAGTTGGACCAGCGGGTGCGGGACGCGGCGGAGCGAAGCCAAGGGGGTCTGGAGCATCGTGCGGGCGACGCCACCGACCTCGGTTTCCTCAACGAACGCGGTCAGCCACGCGGGACCGTCGCCGCCCGGCTCACCGACGGGAAGGTGGTCGCGGCCGAGGTCGTCACCGCGGACGGGCAGCAGCGGACCCTCACCGCCGCCCAGCGCGCGGCCCTCGCCGGGATCACGGCCGACGGCACCCTGCACACCCGGACGATCCCCGGGCTCGGCACCTATCGGCTCACCGCCGCGAGCGGTGACGGCCCGGGAGTGCTGGCGGGACTGCCCACCGCCGATGTCGCGGACGCCCTGGACCACCTCATGGTGACCGAGGGGGTGATCGCCGCCGTCGGGCTGGCCGGCGTGGGCGTGGTCTGCGCCGTGGTCATCCGACGACAGCTGCGGCCCCTCGGGCGGGTGGCCGCCACCGCCGTCGAGGTCGCCCGGGGACCCCTGGGCCGGGGCGAGGTCACCGCGCTCACCCGGGTCCCCGCCCGGGACACCGACGCCGACACGGAGGTCGGGCAGGTGGGCGCCGCCCTCAACCTCCTCATCGACAACGTCGAGTCCTCCCTGGACGAACTGAGACGCAGCGAGGACCGGATGCGCCGATTCCTCGCCGACGCCAGCCATGAACTGCGCACCCCGCTCGCCTCGATCTCCGGGTACGCCGAGCTGATGGACCAGGGTGCCGTGAAGATCGAGCCGGGGCTGGCGTGGCGGCGGGTGTCCGCGCAGTCCGCCCGGATGACCGGGCTCGTCGAGGATCTGCTGCTCCTGGCCCGCCTCGACGAGGGACGGCCGTTGCGGCAGACCGACGTCGACCTCGCGACACTGGTCGCCGAGGCGGTGTGGGACGCGCGCGCCGCCGGGGCCGACCACGAGTGGAAGCTCGCCCTGCGCCTCGACGAACCGGCCACGGTGACCGGCGATCCCGCCCGGCTGACCCAGGTGGTGGCCAATCTGCTGGCCAACGCCCGCGCCCACACACCGCCGGGGACGAGGATCGAGGTGGCGGTGGACGCCACCCGCACCGACTGCGTGGTCGTCGTACGGGACGACGGGCCCGGTATTCCGCCCGCCCTCCTCCCGGCCGTCTTCGAACGCTTCACCCGCGCCGACACCTCCCGCTCCCGCACCCCGGGCCAGGGCGGCGGCTCCGGCCTGGGCCTCGCCATCGCCGCGGCGCTCACGGAGGCCCACGGGGGCCGTATCGAGGTGGAGAGCGAGCCCGGTCGCACCGAGTTCACGATCACCTTGCCGAGGACGGTCGCGCCGGGTTCACGGTGACCTTGCCGAGGGCGGTGGTTGCGGGTTCACGGTGACCTTGCCGAGGGCCGCCGTAGCGAGTTCAGGGTCACCTTGCAGAGGGCCGTCGTAGCGGGTTCACGGTGACCTCGCAGAGGGTCGTCGTAGCGAGTTCAGGGTGACTTTGGCGAGGGCGGTGGTTGCGTGTTCACGGTGGCCTTGTCGAAGGTGGTCGCGCCGGGGTTCACGGTGATCCTGCCCTGGTCAGTCGTACCGGGTCACGGTGACCTCGCCGAGGGCCGTCGTACCGTCCACAGCGCATTCGTAGAAATCTCGAAGGGCTTCACAGAATGCCTGGTCAGGGGCTGTCGCAAGCTCTCTGGAAGTCCTCCGTGACGCCTGTGCGGACCCTCGTCGTGCACGCGCTTCAGCGTGGCCTCAGTTTCGTCGACCAGGGTGGTCGTCACCGGGCCGGTCCGTAGGGGACGCGGCCCATGACGAAGGGAGCGGACGACGATGCCCGAGCTCGACACCGGTGAGCCGCAGGAGACCGAGGTCGCCCGTCGCGCCCATGCGAGCCGCCGCAACTTCATGCGGAAGGTCTTCTTCGCGTCCGGTGCCACGGCCGTCGCCACGATGGGCGGCGTCGGCGCCTGGAGCGCGCTCGCCGACGACACCACGGACGCGGCTGCCAGTGCCGCCCCGAGCGACGCTCCCAGCGGCGGGCCGGGCGGGGGTACGGGAGGCCCCGGCAACCAGTCGATCACCGAGGACTTCTTCGGCCTCACCACGGACGGCAAGCGGATCGACGATCTGTTCACCATCCACTCCACCGGCGTCGCGACGGCGCCCGTGATCACCGCGGCGAACGCCTTCCTGGCCGGACTCACCGACGACCAGAAGACCTCGACGCAGTTCACGGTGCACTCCACCGAGTGGCGGCTGTGGAGCAACATCGACTCCTACGAGCGCCAGGGCGTCTCCCTCGCCGATCTCTCCGACGAGCAGAACGCCCTCGGCACGGCCCTGCTCAAGGCGGCCCTCAGCGCCGACGGCCTGGAGACCACGGAGAAGATCCGGAAGATCAACCAGGCGGCCGGCGAGGCCATCGGCAACACGGACGCCTTCAACGACGAAGCGTTCTTCTGGACCATCATGGGCACGCCGTCCGAAACCGAGCCCTGGGGCTTCCAGTTCGACGGCCACCACCTGGTCATCAACTACTTCGTGCTCGGCGACCAGGTCGTGATGAGCCCCTGCTTCTGGGGTTCGGAGCCGACCTCGATGGAGATCGACGGGGAGACGGTGACCGTCTGCCACGAGGAGGTCGTCGCGTCCCTCGCCTTCATCAACTCCCTCACCGAGGCGCAGCAGGCCGTCGCGATCGAGTCCTCCTCCAAGTCGAACGAGTCGATGAAGGCGGGTGCCTTCTCCGACAACGCGGTCCAGGAGTACACGGGCCTGCGCGGCAACAAGCTCACCGGCGCGCAGAAGAAGAAGCTCCTCGGCATCGTCGAGGCGTTCGTCGGCCGGGCCAAGGCGGATGCCGCGAAGGTGCGCATGGCCGAGGTCCGCAGCCACCTCAACGACACCTACGTCACCTGGGCGGGCGGCACGGGTGACGACGACGCCTTCTACGTCCGGGTGCACAGCCCTGTCGTCTGGGTCGAGGTCGACTGCCAGGGACCGGGCCCCCTCGCCGGCGCCTACGGTGCCACACAGGGCGACGGCCCGACCCAGATGCATGTCCACTCCGTCATTCGCACCCCCAACGGCAACGACTACGGAAAGGAGCTCCTCAGGCAGCACTACCTCACGTCACCGCACCACAGGTGACACATCACCCCGTCATGTCCGCGGGCCCTTCCACCAGCCGGTGGGAGGGCCCGCGGCCTGTGCCGGTACTGATAGGTGCCGCCTATACGGGGCATCGATTTTTGGTCGTGGACCCCCCTGACCGAGGCCCGGTTCACTGTGGCCCACAGCAGGCGCGTACCGATCGGGCTCGGTGACGCGCGATCAGGGAGGCTGCAATGACGCACACCCCACGAGTCGAGCAGGCGGAGCGCATCGCCGCCACGCCGTGGTACCGGCAGCTGTACGTCCAGGTGCTCGTCGCCATCGTGATCGGCATCGTGCTCGGCTGGCGGTGGCCTGATCTCGCCACCTCGATGGAGCCGCTCGGCACCACGTTCATCACCGCGATGAAGATGCTGATCGGGCCGATCGTCTTCCTGACCGTCATCGGAGGCATCGCCGGGGTCGCGGATCTGAAGAAGGTCGGGCTCACCGGCATCAAGGCGCTGACCTACTTCCAGGTCGGCACGATCATCGCCATGCTCACCGGCCTCGTCGCCATCAACGTCTTCCGCCTCGGCGACGGGGTCCACGCCGACCCAGCCACGCTGGACACCTCCGGCGACGCCGGGACGTACATCGAGAAGGGCGAGAACCAGCACTGGTGGGAATTCCTCACCCACATCGTGCCCAACAGCGTCTTCGGCCCCTTCGTCGAGGGCGACATCCTCCAGGTCATCTTCCTCGCCGTGGTCTTCGGCATCGCCCTCAAGGCCGTGGGCCGGGCCGGTGAGCCGATCATCGCCGGTGTGAACCGGATGACCGAGGTCGTCTTCAAGGTCCTGGCGTACGTCATGAAGGTCGCCCCGATCGGTGCCTTCGGCGCGATGGCGTACGCGATCGGCAAGTTCGGCCTCACCACCCTGACCAGCCTCGGTTCACTGATCCTGCTCTTCTACGTCACCTCCGCGCTGTTCGTCGTGGTCGTCCTCGGCGGGGTGCTGGCCGCGTACGTGCGGCTGAACATCTTCCAGCTGTTCCGGTACCTCAAGGAGGAGTTCTTCCTGATCCTGGGCACCTCCACGGCCGAGCCCGCGCTGCCGGGGCTGATGCGCAAGCTGCGGCACCTGGGGGTGGAGCGGTCCACGGTCGGGCTGGTCGTGCCGACCGGCTACAGCTTCAACCTCGACGGCGCCGCGATCTATCTCTCCCTGGCCACCCTGTACATCGCCCAGGCCACCGACACCCCGCTGTCCGTCGGCCGGCAACTGGGGCTGCTGGCCGTGATGCTGCTGACCTCGAAGGGCGCGGCGGGGGTGGCGGGCGGCGGCTTCATCGCCCTGACCGCCACGCTGTCCACGGTCGGTTCCGTCCCGGCCGCCGGCATCATGCTGGTCTTCGGCATCGACAAGTTCATGTCTGAGTGCCGGGCCGTCGTCAACTTCTTCGGCAACGCCGTCGCCACCCTGTTCATCGCCCGCTGGGAGAACGGCGTCGATCTGGCGAGGGCCCGCGCGGTGCTGGCGGGCAAGGCGGTGGAACCGGTGCCGGAGCAGGAGACGCAGAAGGAGCGGGAGACCGACAAAGGGGAGGATGGGGTGTCGGTGGTCGACGAGGCCCGGGCCGCCGGCCAGTCCACCGTCGGGTCGCCGGCCCGGGTGACTCCCTGACGATCCGACCGCGGAGGCAGTATGGACGCCCGGCAGCTGGAGTACTTCCTCGCGATCGTCGAGCACGGCGGCTTCAGCAAGGCCGCCGCCGCACTCCATGTCGCCCAGCCGTCGCTGTCCCAGGCCATGGCGAACCTGGAGGCCGCCCTCGGGGTGGCCCTCTTCCACCGGGTCGGCCGGGGCGTCGTCCTGAGCGAGGCCGGGGCGGAGCTGCTGGAGCCGAGCCGTAGGGTGCTGCGGGACCTGGCCGCCGTACGGGACACCGCCGCCGCGCTGTCGGGGCTGCGCGGCGGCACGGTCGAGCTGGCCACGATGCCGTCACCCGGTATCGAACCGCTCACCACCCTCATCCACCGCTTCACCGAGCTGCATCCCTCGGTGACGGTCAGCACGCGGGCCGCGTTCACCCCGGACGAGGTGATCGCCCTGGTCCGTAGCGGCGCCTGCGAACTTGGCCTGCTGGGCAGCGCCTCACCCGTGAACCCGTCCGGGCTGGACGTCCTGCACATCGAGGAACAGCCGTTCGTGGTCGTGGCCGCACCGGGCGGGGCCATCGAGGACGACATCACGATCCGGCCGGAGGAACTGGCCGGGCAGAAACTCATCGCGTCCCGGACCGGCAGCCTGATGCGCAGCATCGTCGACGACATCACCGCCGACGGCACCGGCACCGGACCCGGCACCGGCACGAGCACAGGTCCAGGCACCGGACCCGGCACAGGTCCAGGCACCGGCACCGGCGCTCAGATCGTCACCGTCGTCGATCACCGCACCTCGATCCTGCCGCTCGTCCTCACCGGTGTCGGTGTCGCCGTGCTCCCGTCCTCCTGGACCCGGCTGGCCCGTCGCAGCGGAGCCGTGGTCGCGCCCATCGAGCCCACCGCCCACCTCCATGTGGCGATGGTCAGCCTCCCCGTCCATCTCACCCCGGGCGCCCGCGCGTTCCTCGCCCTCACCGGGTCCCTCGCCAAGCGACGGGCGACCGGCAGCGGCACCTGACGCACAACTCATCGGCCACGCCTATACGTCGCATCGAAAGCAGGTCTTGGACGCCGTACGACCGCCCTGTGTTGACTCGGAACCGACCGCACCGCCGTGGGACCACGGCAGGTCCACAGCGAGCCGGAGGCACCCATGACCACCGCACCCCGCACCCGTACGTTCCGTATCGCCGCGATCCCCGCCGACGGGGTCGGCAAGGAGGTCGTCGCCGCCGGGCGGGCCGTCCTGGAGGCCCTCGCCGCCGACTCGCGAGGCACGGACGGCGCATTCTCCTTCGTCTGGGAGGAGTTCGACTGGGGCTGCGAGTTCTACGAGCGCACCGGGAAGATGATGGACGACGACGGTCTCGACCGGCTCAAGGACTTCGACGCCCTCTACTTCGGTGCGGTCGGCTGGCCCACCGTCCCCGACCACATCAGTCTCTGGGGCCTGCGGCTCAAGATCTGCCAGAGCTTCGACCAGTGGGCCAACGTCCGGCCCGTCCACTTCCTGCCCGGCATCACCAGCCCCCTGCGCAAGGCCGACGACACCGAGCTGGACTGGGTCGTCGTACGCGAGAACAGCGAGGGCGAATACGCGGGGCTCGGGGGCCGCAACCTTGGCGGACGCGGCCCGGGGGGTGAAGTCGCCGTCCAGTCGGCCCTGTTCACCGAGGTCGGCTGTGAACGCATCATGCGGTTCGCCTTCGACCTGGCGCGGACGCGCAGCCGCCGCAAGGTCTCCTCGGTGACCAAGAGCAATGCCCAGCAGTACGGGATGGTGCTGTGGGACGACGTGTTCCAGCGGGTCGCCGCCGACTACCCGGACGTCGAGACCGAGAGCGTCCTCGTCGACGCGATGTCCGCGAAGTTCGTGCTGAGGCCCGAGGACCTCTCCGTGGTCGTCGCCTCCAACCTCAACGCGGACATCCTCTCCGACCTCGGCAGCGCCCTCGCCGGCAGTCTGGGCCTGGCCGCCAGCGCCAACCTCAACCCGGAGCGCCGTTTCCCCAGCATGTTCGAGCCGGTGCACGGTTCCGCGCCGGACATCGCGGGCCAGGGCCTCGCCAACCCGATCGGCGCGGTCGGCAGCGCGGCCCTGATGCTGGAGCACTTCGGCCTGCCCGACCGGGCGGCCCGTCTGCACAAGGCCATCGAGGCCACCACCGCCGCCGGCGTCCTCACCCGTGACGTCGGCGGCACCGCCACGACGGAGGACGTCACCAAGGCGCTCATCGAGGCGCTGGGCGACTGACGGAACGGCCCGCGCCGGGCGACTGACGGGACGGGCCGCGCCGGGCGACCGACGGGACGGGCCGCGTCGGGCGACCGACGAGAAGGAGAAAGGCGGCCGAGGGGACGGGCGAGGGCGGGCACCGCGCGAACGGTGCCCGCCCTCGTTCCTCCTCCCGTACCCCGTCGGCTCAGGCCAGCGGCTTCCCCTCCCGATGGCGGCGCAGGCCCTCCGGGCCCTCCACGACCGCCGCCGTCAGTTCCTCCACACTGGTGTCCTCACGGCGGACGTCGAGGATCTTGCGGCCGTGGTTCATCACGATGTGCCGGTCGCAGATCTGGAACGCGTGGTGGAGGTTGTGCGTGACCAGGACCGAGCTGACGCCCTCCTGCTTCAGCTGGAGCAGGTAGTTGAGCAGGGCCTCGGTCGCGCGGACGGCGAGCGCGCTGGTCGGCTCGTCGAGGATCAGCAGACTGCGCTTGAAGTGCACCGCGCGGGCGATCGCCACCGCCTGCTGCTGGCCGCCGGAGAGCGAACCGACCAGCTGGCGGGGGCTCTTGATGCCCTCGATGGTGACCACGCTGTCCAGGATCTCCGCGGCGATCTCGTCCATCTGCTTGAGCTTCAACATGCCGAGAACGTTGGTGAGTTCACGGCCCATGAAGATATTGCGGGTGATGGTCATCGAGGGGACGAGCGCGGAGTCCTGGAAGATCGTCTCGACGCCCCGCTTCTCCGTCTCCTGACGGTTGAGCGTGCTCAGCTTCTCGCCGCGCCAGAGGTAGTCGCCCTCCTCGGCGACGACCACCCCGGACATCGTCTTGACCAGGGTCGACTTACCGGCGCCGTTGTCGCCGAGCAGCCCGACGACCTCACCCTGGTGGATCTTGAAACTGACGTCGTTCAGAACCGTGTTGGCGCCGTACCGCTTGGTGATGCCGGACAGCTCCAGCAGGACCTCGCCGGTGCGCTCCTCGGTGGCGGTGGGGGACATGGTGGTTGCTCCGTTTCCGGCGGTGGACGCGGCGGCGCTCACTTCGCCTTCCCCTCGATCATGCGGTTGAAGAAGGCCGCGGCGACGATGATCAGACCCACGAAGAGGTCCAGGTAGAAGCCGGGCGCACCACCGAGCAGCAGGATGTCCTGCACGGTGAGGATGAGTCCCGCGCCGAGGACCATGCCGAGGACGCTGCCCCGCCCACCGGACAGGGCCACTCCGCCGACTACGGCCGCCGCGATGGCCTTCAGCTCCATACCGCGCCCGGTGCCGGGCTGGACGGAACCGGTGCGTACGGCGGTCAGGATCGCGGCCAGCGCCACACACAGACCGAGGATGCCGAACGCGATGATCTTGACCCGGTCGGGGTTGATGGAGATGGCGCGGGCGGCGGCCGGGTTGCCGCCGACGGCGAAGATGTGGTTGCCGAGCCGGTGTCTGTGCACGAGCAGCCAGAACACGACGCCGATGCCGACCATCCACAGCGCCTGGCCGCGGAAGAAGCCGAAGTCGGCCGTGAAGACCTGCTTCATCGTCTCGCTGGGCATCATCAGGGTGGCCGTGGTGCCGTTGTAGAAGAGCGCCGCGCCCTCCCAGAACATCATCATGCCGAGCGTCACGATGAACGAGGGGATCTTCGCCTTGGTGACCAGCAGCGCGTTCACCAGGGCTATCGCGACACCGGTCAGGACGGCCATGCCGGTGGCGGTCCAGGCGCTCGCCCCGTCGGCGTACCACCGGGTGAACACCAGCGCGCAGAAGGTGAAGTTGGCGCCCAGTGACAGGTCGAACTCACCGGCGATGATCAGGACACCGGCGCCGATGGCGAGGATCGCGAGGACCGGGACGGACTGGCTGAGGACGTTGAAGTTCGACTTCTCCAGGTAGGGGAAGCCCACCGGGTCCACGAGGTAGTAGACGATGCAGCCGAGCTGCACCAGGACGAAGACCAGGCCGATCTCCAGCGCGCCGCGGCCGCGGATCTGCCGGAAGCGCTCCTTGAGCCGGTCGCCGGTGCTGGTGGGGGCGGAGTCCGCGAGAGTCCGCTTCTGGGCGGGGACGGCCCCGGCCGGGGCGTCCTCCGCGACGGCGGCGCCCCCGGCCGCCGCAATGCTCCCCGCGGTCGTCTGACCGCTGCGCTCGCTCATGGTCGTACTGCCTTCCTGAAGGGTTGGGCGGGGCGGCCGGCCGGTGCTGCCGGGCCGCCCCGGGCCGAGTCGTCGGCGGATGAAGAGGTGGCTGCCGTCGGGTGCTGACCGGACGGGTCAGCGGACCTTGCCGGCGAGTTCCTTGGCGATGCCGACGTTGGACTTGTCGACCAGGCCGCTGCCGCCGGAGTTGATGTCGGCCGGGCTGAGACCGAAGTCGAGGAGCAGACCGAGCTGCATGACCGTCTGGAAGCCCTGGACGTAGCCCTGCTGGTCGGCGGCGGCGTCGATGACGCCGGACTCGATACCGGTGACGATCTGCGGAGCGAGGTCGAAGCCGACGACGGGGACCTTCAGACCGGAGTCCTCAAGGGCCTTGGGGACATTGCGGTGCGGGGTGCCGCCCAGCGGGACGATCGCGGCCGTGTCCTTGTGGCCGAGGAGGTACTGAGTGATCTTGTCGAGGGCGGCGGAGTCCTCGATGCCGGTGCCGAGGATCTCCGTCTTGGCGCCCACCTCGTCCAGGGCCCGCTTCACACCGGCGTGGCGCTGGACGGCGTAGACCTGGTCGGGGAACTCGACGGGGGTGAGGACGGTGTCGCCCTTGCCGATGTCGGGGTGGTCGGCGAGGAGGCGCTTGCCGAGGAGGTAGCCGACCTCTTCGAAGTCCTGGCCGACGAAGCCGAGGGTGCAGTCGCCGACCTCGCCCTCCTGCGTGATGTTGTACGTCATCACCGGGATGCCGGCCTTCTGGGCCGCGCAGACGTTCTCGGTGTACTTGTTGGGGTCGTCCAGGACGACGGCCAGCGCGGCGGGCTTGTCGGCGACCGCGCTGCCGATGAGGTCGTTGTACTTCGACTGGTCGCCCGAGCTGGTCTGCATGTTCAGATCGAGGTCCAGCAGCTGCGCGGCGTCCTTGGCGCCCTGCGCGATGGTCGTCCAGAACGGGTCGCCCGGGTCCTGGGCGAGCAGGAAGGTGACCTTGCGGTCCTTCGCCGTGCTCCCGAGGCCCGACGACAGCGACGTGCCCTTGCCCGAACCGGACGCCTCGTCGTTCGCGGCGGCCGAGCAGCCCACGGCGAGCAGGGCCAGCGCGGGGACGACGGCCAGCGCGCGCAAGCCGGAGATCCGACGGCTGCGGGTTCTGCGGGGCGAGTGAGCGGAGTGCGGCATGTTTCGACCTCTCCCTTGAGGAATCTGTGAGGCGCCGCGCCCGCGGAGAATTGCGGGTCTGAACGGATGGGGGCCTCTTTGGCGAAAATTAGCGCCCTTTTGGCCGAAGGTGTCAACGCTTATTCGCGAGGTAATTCCAACGAAAAGGTTACGGCGATTATGGGCATAAAAACGCAGGCCAGAGAGCCGTGCCGGGTTCTGATCGATAATCGGCAAGGCCCTCTGGCTGTAGTATTCAATTATTTATGGAGCGCTCTAGCTCAAAGGCAAATGAAACCTATGAGGCGAGTTCCTTCGAGATGCGGTCAAGCATGAACGCGGAGGATTCGCGAGCGCGTTCCTCCCAGGCGAACACACAGGCCGTGGCCACTCCGTCGAAGTTCAGTTCGCGAAGGGTGCCGAAGAACGCGTCCCAGTCGACCTCTCCCTGCCCGATGTCCAGGTGCTGATGGATACGGGCGGTGGTGCCGGGAGGGTTGAGGATGTACCGCAGGCCGCTGGAGCCCTTGTGGTTGAAGGAGTCCGCGATGTGCACGTGCCCCAGCCGGTCGCCGGCGTAGCGCATCATCGCCGCGATGTCCGCGCCCACCTGGGAGGGACCGGAGAGATGGAAGGAGTGCGGGGCGCAGTACAGATAGTTCACCCACGGCTTGTTGATCGCGCGGACCAGATCTACGGCGGGGGTGTTCTCCTCGCAGAAGTCGTCCGGGTGCGCCTCCAGGTTCAGAGCGATGCCTTCCCGCTCGAACACCGGCAGCAGCTCCTCCAGGGAGCGCCAGAACGCGGCCTCGCTCTCGGCGGCCTTCTCGGGCCGGCCGTTGAACTCCGAGTTCATCAGATCGCAGCCCAGATCCGAGGTGATCTGGATCATCCGCTTCCAGTAGCGGACGGCGGCCTGCCGCTCGGTCTCGTCGGGCGACGACCACTTGTACAGCGGCAGTACCGAGGACAGCTCCACACCATGGGTGCGCAGCGCCCGCTTGAACTCGGCGACACGCTCGTCGTCCGCCCGAGGGTGCAGGAAGAACGGCATGAAGTCGTCGCGCGGCGACAACTCGATGTACCGGTAACCGAGTTCGGCGACGGTACGCACCATGTCGTCGATCGACAGGTGCCGGAACATATAGGGGTCGAGGGCGATTTTCACGCGGTGCCTCCGTAGAGGGTCGGGCGGGGCTTGAGGTCAGTGGCGACGACGCGGCCCGATTCCAGGGCCTCGACGGTCGCGGCGGTGATGACGGTGGCGGCGTAGCCGTCCCAGGCCGAGGGCCCGGTGGGCTCGTCGCCGGCGGCGAGGTTCGCGACCCACTCGCGGAACTCCGTGTCGAAGGCGTCCGCGAAGCGGCCCACCCAGTCCGTGAGCACCGTCGTGGTGTGCGCTCCCGTGTGGCGTACGGCGACCGAGGCCGGGTCGGGCAGCCGGACCAGGCCCTCCTCACCGACCGTCTCGCACTGGATGTCGTAGCCGTACTGGCAGTTGACGAACACCTCCAGGTCGATACGGACGCCCTTGGCGGTCTCGAACAGCATGATCTGCGGGTCCTTCAGATGCTCGAACCGCTTGCTCGTCGAGCGCGGGGTGACCACCTGGGCGGAGACGATCTCGTCGTCGAGCAGCCAGCGCAGTACGTCCACCTCGTGCACCGCCGTGTCCAGGGCGGCCATGGCGGAGGTGTACGACTCCGGCACGGTCGGGTTGCGGTGGGCGCAGTGCACGATCAGCGGCTCACCGATCCGGCCGGAGTCGATGACCTGCTTCATCTGCCGGTAGCCGACGTCGTAGCGGCGCATGAAACCGACCTGCACCAGACGACGGCCGAACGCCGTCTCCGCCTCGATGATCTTCAGACAGTCCTCGGCGGTGGTGGCCAGCGGCTTCTCGCAGAACACCGGCTTGCCGGCGGCGATCGCGTTCAGCACATGCTCGGCATGGGTCGGGCCCCACGAGGTCACGAGGACCGCGTCGACGTCGTCCGCCGCGACCACGGCCGCGCCGTCGGGCAGCACCCTGGCGCCGACCGGGGCCGCCGCCTCCTCGGCACGGGCCGGGTCGATGTCGGTGACCGCGGTGACACGGGCACCGGTGACGGTCTCGGTGAGTCGCCGGATGTGTTCCTTGCCGATCCAGCCGGCGCCGATGACTCCTATGCGTACGGTCATGGCCGTTTCCCTTTCGAAGGGCTCGCGGGGGCCGGGAGTCGAATCGCTCCCGGCCCCGGGGTGGGGAAGAGAAGAGGGATCAGGAGAAGCGGGCCTTGAGTTCCGCTTCGAGGGTTTCGAGGCTGCGGCCCTTGGTCTCGGGGACGTAGAGCTTCACGAAGGTGATCGAGAAGACCCCCGCGACCACGAACAGGAAGAACGTGTTGGAGATCCCGATCCCGTCGACCAGCGACGGGAAGACCAGCCCGATCACGAAGTTGGTCAGCCACAGCACCACGGCCGCGACACCCATGCCGAAGCCACGCATCCGCATCGGGAAGATCTCCGACAGCATCAGCCAGGTCACCGGCGAGATCGCACCCTGCTGGAAGGCGAGGAACGTGACCGTCATCGCCAGCACCGCGTACGCCCGGCCGTCACCGGCGGGCAGCACCAGCGAGAACACACCGATCAGCAACAGCGCGGCGGTCGTGCCGACCTGACCGGCCATCAGCATCGGACGGCGGGCGACCCGCCCCAGCAGCCAGATGCCCACGAACGTGGCGAGCACCGAGATCACACCGTTGGCGATGTTCGCCGTCAGCGCGCTGTCGGCGGCGAAACCGGCGTCGGTGAGGATCTGCGTCCCGTAGTACATGATCGTGTTGACGCCCGTGATCTGCTGCACGATCGCGATACCGAAGCCCACGAACATCAGCTTGCGAATCCACGGGGTGGACTTGATGTCCTGCCAGCCGCCGAGCTTCTCCTGCTCGTCCTTCACGGCCAGCGCGGACACCTCGGCAAGCTCCGCCTCGGCCCGCTGCTGGGACCGCACCTGCTTGAGCACGGACAGCGCCTCGTTGAACCGACTCTGCGAGGCCAGCCAACGCGGGCTCTCCGGCATGACCAGCATGCCGAACCACAGCACGACGGCCGGGAGGGTGGCGATCACCAGCATCCAGCGCCACACACCACCGGACTCGCCACCGACCTGAGCGATGATCGCGTTGGAGGTGAAGGCCAGCAACTGCCCCGTCACGATCATCAGTTCGTTACGGGTGACCAGAGCACCGCGCCGCTCGGCGGGGGAGACCTCCGCGAGGTAGACGGGCACGGTCACCGACGCGCCACCGACGGCGAGACCGAGCACGAACCGCGCGACGACCATCACGGCCGTCGTCGGCGCGAGCGTGCAGCCGAGCGCCCCGATGAAGAACAGCACGGCCAGCGTGAGGATGGTCCGCCGCCGGCCCCGCGCGTCGGACAGCCGCCCGCCGGTGATCGCGCCGAGCGCGGCACCCAGCAGCAGCGAACTGGTGACCATGCCCTCGGTGACCGGCGTCAGCCCGAGGTCGTCGGTCATGTACGGCAGGGCACCGTTGATGACACCGGTGTCGTAGCCGAAGAGCAGACCGCCGAAGGTGGCGATGATCGTGATGAGCCGCAGCCGCCGCGACACGGCGGGCGGGGCGTCATCGGCGGTACGAGTGGGGGCCTGATTCGCGTCGTCCCTGACGTCCATGGCCACCTCCTACTGGTTGACGGTGGGGCGTCGGGTTCCGGTCAGACCGCAGCCTGCCAAGTGCTCACGGGTGCGGACGGCTATGGGCAGCGGCACCTCCGGGGCGCACGGGTACAGGTCCTGCTCGACAATCACGAACAACTCGGCGTCCAGCCGGGCGAGTTCGGCGACGACATCGGCTGGGTTGGGCACTCCGGCGGGCGGCGACACGCACACACCCCGCTTGACCGCCTCACCGAACGACAGCTTCTCGGCGGCGACCTGCGCGAGGATCTCCGGGTCCATCTGCTTGATGTGCACATATCCGACACGCTCGCCGAAGCGCCGGATGAGATCGAGGTTGTCGCCACCGCCGTACGCCACATGCCCGGTGTCCAGGCACAGATTGGTGTACGCGCTGTCGGACTCGTTCAGCAGCCGCTCGATCTCCGGCTGCGTCTGGATGTGGCTGTCCGCGTGCGGGTGGATGACGAGCCGTACGTCGTACTCGTCCAGCAGCAGCTTGCCCAGCCGGTCGGCGGCCTTGCCGAAACCGGCCCACTGCTCGGCGGTCAGCTCCGGGGACTCGGTGAAGTCACCGGTCTTCTCGTCCCGGTACATCGGAGGGATGAGCACGAGGTGATGGGCGCCGGCGGCCTGGGTGAGCGTGGCCACCTGGCGGACATGGGCGAGCATCTCGTCCCACGCCTCGGGCCGGTGCAGCGCGCCGAAGGCGGTACCGCCGGAGACCTGGAGCCCGCGTGCGTCGAGTTCCTCCTTCAACCGCTGGGGGTCCGTGGGGAGATATCCGTACGGCCCGAGCTCCAGCCACTTGTAGCCCGCCTCGGCCAGCTCGTCGAGGAAGCGGGTGGGGGAGACCTGGTGCTCGTCCTCCGGGAACCACACGCCCCAGGAGTCGGGCGCGGAACCGAGGCACAGATTGCCCACGGTGGTGCGGAGAGATGGCGTCGTTGCCATGGGGGTGCGTCCTTCGGGAAGGGGAGAGGGGAGTGGTGTCGACAGGGGGTCGCTTCAGCTGGAGGTGGGGAAGTCGAACCCGGCGGTGACGTGCTGGGCCTGCTGGGGCCAGCGGGTGGTGACGACCTTCGGCCGGGTGTAGAAGCGGATGCCTTCGGGGCCGTGGATGGGGTTGTCGCCGATGAGGGAGTCCTTCCATCCGCCGAAGGAGTAGTAGGCCATGGGGACGGGCACCGGCACGTTGATGCCGATCATGCCGACCTTGATGTTGCGCTGGAATCGGCGGGCGGCTTCGCCGGAGGCGGTGAAGAGGGCGGTGCCGTTGCCGTAGGGGTTGGCGTTGATGAGGTCGATGGCCTGGTCGAGGGAGTCGACGCGGAGGATGGCGAGGACGGGGCCGAAGAGTTCTTCCTTGTAGGCGTCCATCTCGGTGGTGACGTGGTCGAGGAGGGAGGGGCCGGTGAAGAAGCCGTTCTCGTGGCCGTCGATCTTGAGTCCGCGTCCGTCGACGATGACGGTGGCGCCTTGGGTGGCGGCTGTGCCGACGGCGTTCTCGACGCGTTCCTGGGCCGCCTTGGTGACCAGGGGGCCCATCTCGGTGCCGGGGGCGTCGCCGGGGCCGACCTTCACCTCGTTCGCCTTGCGCTGAAGGATCTCCACCAGCGCGTCGGCGGCGTCACCGACGGCGACGGCGACGGAGAGGGCCATGCAGCGTTCACCGGCGGAGCCGTAGGCGCCGGCGGTGATGTGGTTGGCGGCGAACTCCAGGTCGGCGTCGGGGAGGACGACGGCGTGGTTCTTGGCACCGCCGAGGGCCTGGACGCGCTTGCCGTTCGCGGTGGCCGTCTCGTGGACGTACTTGGCGATGGGTGTGGAGCCGACGAAGGAGACGGCTTCGATGCCGGGGTGGGTGAGGATCGCGTCGACCGCGTCCTTGCCGCCGTGGATGACGTTGAACACGCCGTCCGGGAGGCCGGCCTTCTTGTACAGGTCGGCGACGAAGTTCGCGGCTGACGGGTCGCGCTCACTGGGCTTGAGGATGAAGGTGTTGCCGGTCGCGATGGCGATGGGGTGCATCCACAGCGGGACCATCGCCGGGAAGTTGAACGGGGTGATGCCGGCGACGACTCCCAGCGGCTGGCGGAAGTTGTGCACATCCACGCCGCGCGAGACCTGGTCGGAGAAGGAGCCCTTGAGGACGTCGCCGAGGCCGCAGGCGAACTCCACGACCTCCCGGCCTCGGACGATCTCACCGCGGGCGTCGTCAACGGTCTTGCCGTGCTCGGCGGAGATGATCCGGCCCAGCTCCTCCTCGTGCTCGACGAGGAGCTGGCGGAAGTTGAACATGACCTGGGTGCGCTGGGTGAGGGAGGACTCCCCCCAGGTCTCGAACGCCTTGGCGGCGGCGGTGACGGCGGCGTCGACCTCCGCGCTGCCGCCGAGGACGACGCGGGCCTGCTCGGCGCCGGTGGCCGGGTTGAACACGGCCTGGGTATCAGGGCTGGTGGCCGGGGCGCCGTTGATCCAGTGGGGGATGGTGTTCATCTGAGGGTGTCCTTCACAGGTAGTGGCGCTGGGCCTGCTTGGCGGCGGCGTAGGTGTCGTAGGCGCTGCGGGTGGAGTCGAGTGCGGAGACCTCGCTGACGGGGACGTCCCACCAGCCGTGGCCGGGCGGGTTGGGGCCGTAGAGGTCGGTTTCGACGTGGACGACCGTGGTGCGGGTGGCGGCCTTGGCCTTCTCCATCGCGGTGCGGAATTCGTCCACCGACGTTGCGTGCAGGACGTCCGCGCCGAGGCTGGCGGCGTTGGCGGCGAGGTCGACGGGGAGGACGTCGCCGTCGAGCTGCCCGGAACTGCCGTCGCGGTAGCGGTACTTGGTGCCGAAGCGCTGGGAGCCCAGTGATTCCGACAGGGCGCCGATGGAGGCGAAGCCATGGTTCTGGACGAGGACGATGATGACCTTGAGTCCTTCGGAGACCATGGTGACGATCTCCTGGGCCATCATCAGGTACGAGCCGTCTCCGACAAGGACGACGACCTCGCGTGACGGGTCGGCCATTTTGGCGCCTGCTCCTGCGGCGACTTCATAGCCCATGCAGGAGTAGGCGTACTCGACGTGGTAGGCCTTCGGGTCCCGGGCCCGCCAGAGCTGCTGGAGGTCGCCGGGCATGGAGCCGGCCGCGTTGATGACCACGGCCCGGTCGTCGAGCACGTCGTTCAAGGCGCCGAGGATCTGCGTCTGGGCAGGCAGGTCGCCGGTGTTGCGGTCGGGAGCGAAGCACTCCTCCTCGATCTCCCGTGTCCGGGCGATCAACTGGCGGGTGCGGTTGCGGTATCCGGGGTCGACTTCCCAGTCGGCCAGGGCTCCGGCGAGGGCCTGGATGCCGAGGCGGGCGTCTGCGACCAGGGGTTCGGCGGAGTGTTTGACGGCGTCGAGGCGGGCGACGTTGAGGTTGACGAAGGTGACGTCCGGGTTGCCGAACACGGTGTGGCTGGCGGTGGTGAAGTCGGAGTACCGGGTGCCGATACCCAGGACCACATCGGCGTCCTTCGCCAGCTCGTTCGCCGCGTACGACCCTGTCGATCCCACACCGCCGACGGCGCAGGGGTGGTCCCAGGCCACCGCGCCCTTGCCGGCGTGGGTGTCGGCGACGGGGATGCCGGTGGCTTCGGCGAACGCGCGCAGCGCGGTCTCCGCACCGGAGTACACCGTGCCGCCACCGGCCACGATCAGCGGCTTCTTCGCGTTGCGCAGCAGCCGTGCGGCACGCTCGACGGCAGCCGCCTCCGGTACCGGGCGGCCCACGTGCCAGACCCGGCGCCGGAAGAAGGAGACCGGCCAGTCGTATGCCTCGGCCTGGACGTCCTGCGGCAGCGCGAGGGTGACCGCGCCGGTCTCGACCGGGTCGGTCAGCACCCGCATGGCGGCCAGCGCGGCCGGGATCAGCTGCTCCGGACGCGAGACGCGGTCGAAGTACTTCGATACGGCGCGGAAGGCGTCGTTGACCGTGACGTCCCCGCCCCGGGTGTCCTCCAGCTGCTGCAGGACGGGGTCGGCGACGCGGGTGGCGAACATGTCGGAGGGCAGCAGCAGCACCGGGATGCGGTTGGTCGTGGCGAGCGCCGCGCCGGTGATCATGTTGGTCGAGCCGGGCCCGGTGGAGGCCGTGCAGGCGAAGGCCGCCAGCCGGTCGCGCATCTTCGCGTACGCCACCGACGCGTGGACCATGCCCTGTTCGTTGCGGGCCAGGTAGTAGGGGAGATCCGCCTCGCCTGTCGCGGTGGCCTGGAGGAGTGCTTGTCCGATGCCGGCGACGTTGCCGTGGCCGAAGATGCCCCAGACGCCGGGGATGAGGCGGTGTTCCTGGCCGTCGCGTTCGCTGTACTGGTTGGCGAGGAAGCGCACCAGGGCCTGGGCGGTGGTGAGCCTGATCGTTTCCATTACTCGTTCTCCTCGGCGCCGAAGGGGAGCCGGTCGTCGATGTCCTGCGAATCCCAGGTGGTGCGGACCCAGCCGTGTGCGGGGTCGTCGCAGATCAGCCAGGCGCGGTCCTGTCCGGGGCCGGCCATGACGTTGAGGTAGTAGAGGTCGTAGCCGGGGGCTGCGATGGAGGGCCCGTGCCAGCCGTGCGGAATCAGCACCGTGTCCCCGGAGCGGACCTCGGCGAGCACGTCGATGGGGCGTTCGGGGGTGCCGTAGACGCGCTGGTAGCCGAAGCCGTTCTCGCCGCCGGAGACCTCGAAGTAGTAGATCTCCTCCAGCTCCGATTCCACCGGAGTGCCGTCGGCGCCGGTGCGGGCTTCGTCGTGCTTGTGCGGCGGGTAGGACGACCAGTTGCCGCCCGGGGTCAGCACCTCGCACACCAGGAGTTGTTCGGCGTCGAAGGTGCCGGGCAGGCAGTAGTTGTTGACCTGCCGCGAACACGCGCCCGCACCCCGCAACTCCACCGGCACCCCGGCTTTGGGCCCGTACCGAGCGGAGAGTGAGCTCCGCTCGGTACGGGCGGAGGGCAGCGCGAACCTGCCACCGGCCGCGCTGCTGATAGTGGCCTCCGACTTCTGGGGGAGGTACGCGAAGTCGGTGGCCGAGGTGAACACATCCGTACGGCCTTCGAGCGCGAAGGTCTGCCCGTCGACGGCGACGGTGCAGCCGCCGCTCAGCGGCAGGACCAGGAACTCGCAGTCACCCGTGGACAGCGTGTGCGCCTCACCCGGACCCAGAGTCAGAATCCGGAGCCCTGAGTAACCCCAGCCCGCCGACTCGGGTGTGACGACCAGGTCGTACGCCCCCTCGGCCGAAGTCCCCTTGGGCAGGTGGTACTTGTTGGTGCCGGTCACAGCAGGCTCACCGCCCGGTCGACCGCGCCGGCGACATCGCCGTTGGACGGGTAGAGAAGAGAACGGCCGACGACCAGGCCTTGTGCGGTGGGCTGCTTCAGTGCCTTGCCCCAGGAGGCGAAGGCGGCATCGGCGTCCTTGACCTCGCCGCCCAGCAGCAGCGCGGGGAGTGTGGAGGAGGCGAGTACGCGTTCCATGTCGTTGACGACGGGGAGCTTCAGCCAGGTGTAGGCGGTCCTGCGTCCGAGGCCCGAGGCGATGGTGACGGACTTGACGACCGCGTCGGTGGAGAGGTCGTTGCGGATCTTGCCGTCCTGCCAGAGGGAGATGAACGGCTCCACCATCGCGATGAGCCGGCGGTCGTTCAGCTCGTCGACCGCCCGCGCGGTGTTCTCCAGCACCGACGGGGTGGCGGGGTCGCCCAGTGCGATGCGGGTGAGCATTTTGCCGCCGTCGAAGCCCATGGCGGCGATCGTCTGGGCGTCGTAGCCGGTGAACCGGTCGTCGATCTCGAAGACCGAGCCCGCCAGTCCGGCCCGGTTCATGGAACCGAAGACGCTCTTGCCGTCCAGGACGCCGAGCAGCAGCAGGTCTTCCAGGATGTCGGCGGTGGCCAACACCCCGGTCACGCCCGGCCGTTCCAGTGCAACGCACAGGCGGTCGAGCAGCTTGAAGCGGTCGGCCATGGCGTTGGGGTCGTTGCCGACGCCGTTGGCGCCGCGTGCGGGGTGGTCGGCCGCGATGATCATCGCCTTGCCGTGCTCACCGAGCAACGAGGTGGCCCTGACACGTCGGGCCGCTGCCACAGCGACGGCACCGGGATCGTTGACCCGGGCGGTCACGATGCGGCTCACATGGTCGGTCTGCACCTCGTCACACCTCTCGTTCGATGTCAGCGGGGGCCGTCGTCCGGTCTCCGGCCGCGGTGGCGCGGAGCTTTTCCTCGACTTCGGTCTGGGTGGGCATGGCGTCGGAGCAGGACAGCCGGCCGGCGACGATGGCGCCGGCGGCGTTGGCGAAGGCGACCGTGCGGTAGGTGTCCCAGCCGGACAGCAGTCCGTGGCACAGGGCTCCGCCGAAGGCGTCTCCGGCGCCCAGGCCGTTGACCACGTCCACCGGGACCGGCGGGATCTCGGACACTGAGCCGTCCCGGTCCATGGCCAGCACACCCTTGGGCCCCTGCTTGACCACGGCCAGTTCGACCCCGGCGGCCAGCAGCGCCTTCGCGGCGGCCACCGGTTCACGCTCACCGGTGGCCACCTCACACTCGTCAAGGTTCCCGACCGCGACCGTGGTGTGCCGCAAGGCTTCCGTGTAGAAGCCGCGCGCTTGGTCGGGGGTGGCCCAGAACATCGGCCGCCAGTCCAGGTCGAACACCGTGATCCCGGCCTTCGCCCGGTGCGCCAGTGCCGTCAGCGTCGCCGACCGGCTGGGCTCCTCGCTCAAGCCCGTTCCGGTCATCCAGAACACCGAGGCGTCCCGTACCGCCTCCAGATCCACATCCCCGGCCTCGATGTCCAGGTCAGGGGCTTTGGGCAGTCGGTAGAAGTACAGGGGGAAGTCGTCCGGCGGGAAGATCTCGCAGAACGTCACCGGTGTCGGCGCGATCTCCGACACCCCAACGAACCGTGGATCGACCCCGTAGCCCTCCAGCGCGGCCCGCACGAACTCCCCGAACGGGTCCCGTCCGGTCTTCGTGATCACGGCGGCGCTGCGGCCGTAGCGGGCGGCGGCCACGGCCACATTCGTCGGGGAGCCGCCGAGGTACTTGCCGAAGGAGGTGACCTCGGCCAGTCCCACCCCGGTCTGGAGTGGATACACATCCACTCCCACACGGCCCATGGTCAGCACTTCCAGCGGCATAACAGCGAAATCCCTTCACTCCGGAAGACCCGGGGAGTCGATGGGGGACGATGATGAAGAAGACACTGACGCGCTCTACTAGCGCGCTCTAGTGCGAGTACGATGGCCCCTGTCCAAATGTCATGTCAATAGCTTGTTGCTGGGAGATTTCGGGACTGCCCTAGGGTTGGGCGCGGCGAAGGGTGGTTCTCAGTGAATGCGTCGGGGAAGCAGCGGCCCACCATGGCGGATGTCGCGGCGAAGGCGGGGGTGTCCAGGGCGCTGGTCTCGATCGTCTTTCGTGGTCAGCCGGGTGCGGGCCGCGAGACGCGGGAGCGGGTGCTGCGGGTCGCGGACGAGATCGGCTACCGCCCGGACAGCGCGGCCCGGCTGCTGGCGCGTGGGCGCAGTCGCACGCTCGGTGTCATGTTCACCGCCCATCAGATCTTCCAGGCCGACCTGGTGGAGGGGATCTACTCCGAGGCCGAGCGGCTCGGCTATGAGGTGCTGCTGTCGGCGACCAGCCCGGCGCGCAGTGAGGCCAAGGCCGTGGAGGCGCTGCTCAGTCATCGCTGCGAGGCGGTGATCCTGCTCGGCCCGGGTGGGGCGGACGCGGACCTCGACGCGCTCGGGCAGCGCACGGTCGCCGTCTCCGTCGGCCGGCGGGTGCCCCGGGCCCATGTCGACAGCGTCCACACCGCCGAGGGCAAAGGCGTACGCCAGGCCATGGACCATCTGGTGGAGCTGGGCCACCGGCGGATCGTGCACATCGACGGCGGCCGGGGTCCCGGTTCGGCGGAGCGGCGGCGGGCGTATCGGGCCGCGATGCGCCGGCACGGCCTGGAGGCCGAGTTGAGGGTGATTCCCGGCGACCACACCGAGCAGTCCGGGATCGAGACCGGGCGGCTGCTGGTGGCGGAGCGGGAGCGCGGGCTGCCGCTGCCGACGGCCGTACTCGCGGGCAACGACCGTTCCGCCATGGGGTTGTTGATGGCGCTGACCCGGGCCGGAGTCGAGGTTCCGCGTGATCTGTCGGTCGTCGGGTACGACGACAGCCATCTCTCCCATCTGATGCCGATCGGTCTGACGACGGTCCGTCAGGACGCCTTCCTCATGGCGGAGTACGCGGTGCGGTTCGCCGTGGAGCGGCTGGAGAACGGGGAGTTGGAGCCCCGGGAGGCGGTGCTCGACTCGAAGCTCGTGGTGCGGGGGACCAGCGGGCCCGTCCCGGAGGGCGGCCTCACGCCCCCCATATGATGTGACCTAGCTCACATCGATTGGAAAACCTGCCGCCCGGGCCGGGCGTCTAGCGGGTGTGAGATCAGTCAGAGCAGCGCTGCACGAGGTGGACGAGGAGCGTCTCGTCCGGCTGGTGGCGAAGGGCGACCGGGCCGCGTTCGAGGAGCTGTACCGGCGTACGGCACCGTGGTTGGCGGTGCGGTTGCGTCGTCGCTGCGCGGACGAGCAGATCGTCGCCGAGGTCATGCAGGAGACCTTTCTGGCGGTGTGGCGCGCGGCGGGCGCGTTCGCCGGGGCCGCGGCCGGAGGGACGGCCGTCGGCTGGCTGTGGACGATCGCGGCCCGCCGCCTCGTCGACGCGTTCCGGCGCAGAGCCCACCACGCGGAACCACCGCCCGCCGCGGCACCCCACCCCGTGGCACCCGCCGCCGAGGAGGAGGCGCCCGGGGCGACCGTCGGCGGTGACGTCGGCGACGCGCTGCGGCGGCTCGCGCCGGAACTCAGAGACGTACTGCGGGCGATGGTCCTCGACGGGTTGTCCGTCCGGGAGACCGCCGTCCTGCTCGGGCTGCCCGAGGGCACGGTCAAGACCCGGGCCCGCCGTGCCCGGATCGCGATGCGAAAGGCGCTGGCATGAACGGGGAACACGCGTCGAGGCGGCTCATCGACGCCTACGCGGACGGCGCCGCCGACATCGCCGCCGACGAGATGTGGGCCCTGGAAGCCCATCTGGAGACCTGCCGGGGGTGCCGCGACCGGCTGTCGGCCGCCGTCACGGCGCGGGCGCCCGCCGTGTCGTCGCTGGTCGACACCGTGTGGTCCGACCTCGAACCCCGACTGGCCGCCACCGCCACGATGCCGCGCCGACGCCACTGGGCGGCGCCCCTGTCCCGCTGGACGACCCCGACGGCGGTGCCCTGGCTGGCCATGGTCGTGAGCGTGACCCTGCTCGCGCTCCTCCTCGACCTGGCCGACACCGGCTTCGGCCCCGGCTCAGGCGAGGTGTCGCTGGTGCTGCTGCTCGCCCCGGTCCTGCCGGTGCTCGCCGTGGCGGCGTCGTGGTCACGCGGTCTGGACCCGGCGTACGAACTCACGGCCTCGGCACCGAGAGCGGGACTGCCTCTGGTGCTGCGGCGCACCGCGGCCGTGCTCGCCGTGGTCGTCCCCCCGCTGCTGCTGGGCGGCTGGGCGACGGGGGTGACGGCCGCGCAGTGGCTGCTGCCCTGTCTGGCCTTCACCTCGACGACTCTGGCGCTCGGCGGCGTCATCGGCGTCACCCGCGCCGCCGTCGCGCTGGTGGCCGTATGGGCCGCCGTCATCCTGGCGCCGACCCTGGCGGCGGGCCGCACGGCCCTCGCCCTGCGGGCGGACGGGCTGCCCGTGTGGGGGCTGATCCTCGCACTCGGCATCGGTGTCGTGATCGCCCGCAGGGGCGCGTACTCCGTGCTGGGAGCCCGACAGTGACCATCGGAAAGGAAGCAATGATGCCCGCGGTGAACGCGGCCGACCTCGCACCGACCGCCTACGCCTGGGAGATCCGGGCCGACGGGCTGAAGGTCAGGGTCGGCAGGAAACGCATGGCCGTCGACGGACTCGACCTGTCCCTGGGCACCGGGGTGCACGGCCTCCTCGGACCCAACGGCGCCGGCAAGACCACCCTCATCCGGACGCTCGCCACCGTGCTGCGCCCCACCGAAGGCACCCTGGAACTGCTCGGCGAGAGCGTGGGCGGCCTGGGCGAACACCGTGCGCTGCGCCGCAGGATCGGCTATCTGCCGCAGGAGTTCGGGTACTACAAGCGGTTCACCGTACGCGAGTTCGTCGAGTACATGGCGTGGCTGAAGGAGGTCCCCAAGGCGGACATCCCCGCCGCCGTGCAGCGCGCGGTGGAACGGGTGGGGCTCGCGGACCGGGCCGACGACAGGATGAAGTCACTGTCGGGCGGCATGGTGCGACGGGTCGGTATCGCCCAGGCCATCGTCAACGACCCGGCGATCCTGCTGCTGGACGAGCCGACCGTCGGCCTCGACCCGGCGCAGCGGCTGCGCTTCCGTGAGCTGTTGCAGGAGTTGGGCACCGACACCTGCGTGGTCGTCTCCACCCACCTGGTCGAGGACGTGGCCGCCGTCTGCACCGATGTGGTGCTGATCGCCGAGGGCCGCCTCGTCTTCCAGGGCCCTCCGGACGAACTGGCCTCGGCGGGCGGCGCGGAGCACCAGGGCGACACCCCGCTGGAGCGCGGCTACTCGGCCATGCTGCTCAACCCCGCGCGGGAAAGGGGAAATTGGTGAACGCCCGTGTCCTGCGTGTCGAGTTGAGGCGCTCCGTCGCCCCCTGGGCCGGAGCCGCCGTCCTGGCGATCGCGCTGACCTTCCTCTTCCTCGTCCCCGGAATCGGCACGGTGTGGACGGCCCAGTGGACGGCCATGGCCCTGGAGACCCGCTTCCTGCTGGTCCTGCTGTGGCCGCTCGTCCTGGGGCTCGGGGCGCTCCAGGGGCTGCGCGACCGCCGCTCGAAGATGTCCGAGCTGCTGACGAGCACACCGAGGCCCGCCCGGCACCGCGCCGCCACACTGGTGGGCGCGATGGCGATCACCCTGGCCTCGGCCTTCACGCTCGTCCTCCTCACCGGCGCGGTCCAGGTGCTCACCGAGGCCGACTACTTCCCCTTCGGGTGGCTGCCCATCTCGCTGGTGGGGCTCCTCGGCCTGGTCGCGGGGGCCGTACTGGGCATGGGGATCGGGCGGGCCCTGCCGTCGCCGCTCACTCCGCCCGCGCTGGCCGTGGCCGCCTTCGTGTTCGTCAACCTCGTGCATCCGTCGACGGACTGGGGTGTGCCGACCGCCGCCGTACCGAACCGGCTCTCACTGCTGTCACCGGCGGTGGCCGAGGTACGCGAAGTGCTCCTCACGCTCTCCGCCCCCGTCCATGTGGGCCAGACGCTCTGGCTGCTCGGTGTGACCGCGACGGGTTTCGCGCTGCTGGTCGCCGCGACCCCGCGTGCCCGGCTGCTCGCCCTGGCTCCCGTCCTCGCGGGCGTGGCGGTCGCCCTGCTCGTCCTCCCCGCCGACCCGCGCCGGACGTATGTCGTCGACGAGACGGCCGCGGCGCAGGTCTGCGACGGCCCGGTGTGCGTGGCCAGGGTGCACCAGGACCGGCTCGCCGACCTCGCGGGCCCCGGCCGGGAGGCACTGGCCCTGCTGCACGACACTCTCGGCGACCGGGCGCCGGTCTCCCTCCGCGAGACCACCGCCCTGCTCGCCATCGGCGACACACCCGAGAGATCCCGTACGGCCGTGCTCGTCGACTTCGACGACGGGATGCTCGACTCCGCGAAGGGCGAGAAACTGACCCGAGCCCTCCTCGCACAGGGCCTGGCACCGACGTGCTTCGCACGCAGCCGCAACGAGAGCGGCACACTCGGCGAGATCGCCGCCCAGGGCATCGCGGCGGGCTGGGTCCTCGGTGACTACGAACCGCTCGGCGGCACCCTCCACTCCTCCCTCGACCAGAGCGCCCTGGCCGACCCGGTCTGGAAGGAACTGACGGCGCGGCCACGGGCCGAACAGGTCCGCAGGATCAGGGCGACACACACCGCCGCCGTCTCCTGCGCGGCCGATCCGCTCAGCGTGCTGGAGGACGCGTCCCGGTGAGATGGCTGACGCTGTACGCGCGCTCACGACAGGTGCCCGCCTCGCTCGCCACGGTGGTGATCAGCGCGGTGGCGGTGTGGGCGCTGGCTCGGAACGGCGGGGAGGGCTCCGAAGGTGCCCGGTCGGCCGTGCTGGTCCTCACCGCCGGGGTGACGGCGCTGTCGATCGGACTCGGCGGGCAGGACCCGGAACTGGACCGGACGGCCGCGATCCGCTGGAGGTACCGCAGGGCGGCGCATGTGCTGCTCGCGGGGGCGGTCGTCGGTGCCGTGCTGTGTGCGGTGCAGACGCTGGGCGCGGACCTGGCCACCACCGCGTTCGTCGTCCGGGACAGCGCGGGGCTGATCGGGCTGGTCGCCCTGGGGGCGGCGGTGTGCGGGGCGCGGTACGCGTGGACGCCGCCGATTGTCTGGCTGTCGTTCTCGCTCTTCGCCCCGGCCCCGACGAGCGTGCCGACGCGGGTGGCGGCCTGGATGCTGGTGCCTCCCGGCACGGCGGCGGGGACCTGGACCGCGTTGACCCTCGCGGTCGGCGGCACGGTGGCTTACGCGATCGGGGGGCCGAGGCGGTAGCGCTCCGCTGAATGGACCGCGATAGGCCGTCGGTTGGCTGCGGCGCCGTGGTGGCTGGTCGCGCCCGCGCGGCGGAGCCGCAGAATGTTCCCGCCCCGCGCCCCTTTGGGGGCGCCACCTGTGACCCTGGCAATACGGCCATCGGGGTTGAAATTTCAAACGGATCGCGCGACACTCGTTGTGCTTGAGAGTTCAAGTGATTCCCTTGTCGGAAGCCGCTGAACTCCTCCCTGTCCCCCTTTCTGGAGCCCCCATGTCTGTCGCCTCTGCCGCAACCCCCGTCCGCCGTGGTCCGCTCGTCGTGATCGGAGGTGTTGTCGGCGCGATCGTCGTGGCCTCCCTGGCCGACGCGATCCTCGCCCTGGCCGCCCTCGCCATCGGTGCGCCGGACGACTTCCAGCCGCTCATGCCGGGTTCGTACATCTTCCTGACGGCGGTCGGGGTGATCGCCGGCGCGATCGGCTGGGCCGTGGTGCGCAAGGTGTCGAAGGACCCCGAGGCGTTGGTGCGCTGGCTGGCGCCGACCCTCGTCGTGGTGTCCTTCATCCCCGACTTCCTGCTCTTCGGCGACGGAGGAGTGGCCGGAGTGGTGGCCCTGCTGCTGATGCACGTCGTGGTCGCGGTGGTCGCCGTGTACGCGTTCCGCAAGGTCATGCCGCTGTCGTAGAGCCGGCCTCCCCGCCCGGCACGGCCGCCCCCTCCGCCCTTCACACTCGGCGGGTCAGCGGGGCGTCCGTGCGCGCGGCGATCTCCTCGGCACTCACCCCGGGGGCGCACTCCACCAGGACGAGCCCCTCGGGAGTGATGTCGAGGACGCCGAGGTCGGTGATGATCCGGTGGACGCAGCGCTCGCCGGTGAGCGGGAGCGCGCACTCCTTGACGATCTTCGGGGTGCCGTCCTTGGCGGTGTGTTCCATCAGGACGATGACGCGGCGGGCACCGTGGACGAGGTCCATCGCGCCGCCCATGCCCTTGACCATCTTGCCGGGGATCATCCAGTTGGCCAGGTCCCCGTGTTCCGACACCTGCATGGCGCCGAGCACGGCGGTGTCGACATGGCCGCCGCGGATCATGCCGAAGGACAGGGCCGAGTCGAAGAAGGAGGCCCCGGGCAGGACGGTCACGGTCTCCTTGCCCGCGTTGATCAGATCGGGGTCGACCTCGTGCTCGTACGGGTACGGGCCCGTGCCCAGGATGCCGTTCTCCGAGTGGAGCACGACCTGGACTCCGGGCGGGAGATGGCCGGGGATCAGGGTGGGCAGGCCGATGCCGAGGTTGACGTAGGAGCCGTCGGTGAGTTCGGCGGCGGCGCGGGCGGCCATCCGGTCGCGGGTCCAGGGCATCAGAGTCGTACCGTTCTCTTCTCGATGTGCTTCACGGCCGCTTCGGCGGCCGACAGTGCCACCACGCGCTGGACGAAGATCCCCGGCACACGCACCTCGTCCGGGTCCAACTCGCCCGGCTCCACCAGCTCTTCGACCTCGGCGAGCGTGATATGGCCCGCCATCGCCGCCAACGGGTTGAAGTTGGCGGCCGACTTGCGGAAGACCAGGTTGCCGTGGCGGTCGCCGCGCCAGGCGCGGACCAGGGCGTAGTCGGTGGTGATGCCGTGCTCCAGGACATGGGTGCGGTCGGCGAAGGCACGGGTCTCCTTCGCCGGGGAGGCCACGGCGACCGATCCGTCGGGCGCGTAGCGCCAGGGCAGTCCGCCGTGCGCGACCTGGGTGCCCACACCGGCCGGGGTGTAGAAGGCGGGGATGCCCGCGCCACCGGCCCGCAGCCGCTCGGCGAGCGTGCCCTGCGGCACCAGCTCCACCTCCAGCTCACCGGACAGGTACTGGCGCGCGAACTCCTTGTTCTCGCCCACGTACGAGCCGGTGACCCGGGCGATCCGGCCCGCGCCCAGCAGGACGCCCAGCCCGCGCCCGTCGACCCCGCAGTTGTTCGAGACGACCCGCAGACCGGTGGCGCCCTGCTCGTACAGGGCGTCGATCAGGACGGCCGGGATGCCGCTGAGACCGAAGCCGCCCACGGCCAGCGACGCGCCGTCGGGGATGTCCGCGACCGCCTCGACGGCGCTCGCGCAAACCTTGTCCATGAGGGGAAGGACCTTTCTGTTCCTGCCGGCTTCCTGCCGGATTCCGCCGCTCAGATGCTCATGGGCGCTGTCGCGGGCGCTTGCGGGCCGGTGGGATCGGGAGTGGAGCGGGGCCCGGCACCACCGTGTTGGAGACGGAGCCGATGCCCTCGACGGTGAGGGTCACCGTGTCGCCGGGCTTCAGGGGCGGCGGGTCCTGCCTGCCCCGTACGCCCCACAGTTCGGCGAGGCAGCCGCCGTTGCCGCAGGTGCCGGAGCCCAGCACATCGCCGGGGCGGACGACCGTGCCCCGTGAGGCATAGGCGACCATCTCCTCGAACGTCCAGCTCATGTTGGACAGCAGATCCCTGCCGACGACCTCGCCATTGACCTCGGCGGTGAGGGCGAGGCGCAGAAAGCCGTCCGGGTCGCGGTACTTCTCCAACTCGTCGGCGGTGACCAGATACGGGCCGAGGGTGGTGGCGGTGTCCTTGCCCTTGCAGGGGCCGAGGTTCACGCGCATCTCCGCGGACTGCAGATCACGGGCCGACCAGTCGTTGAAGATCGTGTAGCCGACGATGTGGTCACGGGCCTGCTCGGGGGTGAGGTCGCGGCCCTCCTCCCCGATCACGGCGGCCACCTCCAGCTCGAAGTCCAGCGCACCCGACCCCGGCGGCATGGGGATGTCGTCGTGCGGGCCGTACACCGCGTACGGGTTGGTGAAGTAGAACGTGGGGGCCGCGTACCACTGCTCCGGCACACCCGCGCCGCCGTCCACGGAACGCCGTACGCCCTCCACATGCTCCTCGAAGGTGACGAAGTCCCGTACGGTCGGCGGGCGGAGCGGGGCGAGGAGGCGCACCTCGGAGACATGCGGGCCCGGCGCGAGCGGAGCGGTGTCCCCGTCGAGGAGTTCGGGCAGGCCGCCGCCCTCGGCCAGGAGACCGGCCAGCGAGTGGACGCCGGGCAGCGGACGGAGGGTGCCGTCCTCGTCGACGACGGCCACCTGGTGCCGGTCGCGGTACTCGTACGTGGCGAAGCGCATGGGAGGGGTCCTGTCGGCCGGAGGACGGGCGGGGAGAGGGCGGGGACGGGACCGGGGGCGCGGCAGGCAGTCAGGGCACTGACCAGGGGAGCCACGCCCCCGGCGTATTCCGGGGACGCGATCAGGGGAACGGATCAGGGGATCGGATCGCGGGACCGGATCACGGATCACACCGGCGGGGCCACGAAGACGCCGCGGTCCACGTCGTTGAACGACTCCTTGGCGACCAGCTCGTTCATCGGGTTGGCCGTGCCCCACTGGTCGGTGACCTCGGGCCGGGAGAAGTCGTAGACGGACGGGTGCCAGGTGTCCTCGTCGAGGAGTTCCAGCTCGGTCGTGTACTCGACGGTGTTGCCGTGCGGGTCGAGGAAGTAGGTGAAGGTGTTGTCGCCCGCCATGTGCCGGCCGGGGCCCCACACCTTCTTGAAGCCGGCCCGGATCACCCGCCCGGAGCCCCGCATGTACTCGTCGATACCGCGCATCTCGAACGAGATGTGGTGCAGCGCGGTGTGCGGGCCGCGCGCCAGGGCCATGGAGTGGTGCTGGTTGGAGATCCGCATGAAGTGCATGACCTCGCCCATGTGCGGCGAGCTGAGCGTGTCGGAGAGCCGGAAACCGAGGTGGGTCTCGTACCACTCCCGCGTCCTGTTCAGGTCGGGCGAGTTGAGGACGACGTGCGACAGCTTGACCGGGATCGACTCCTTCTCCTCGATCCTGCGGTGCTGCCGTACCTCGACATCGGCGGAGACCTCGATGGTCCGGCCGTCCACGTCGAAGAAGCGGAAGCCGTAACCGCCGCCCGGCGTCTCGACCTTGCCCGGCTGGGAGATCAACTGCACTCCACCGGCGAGGAGTCGCTCGGCGAGTGTGTCGACGTCGGCCGCGCTCGCCGCCCCGTAGGAGACCAGGTCGAGGCGCTTCTCGTCGGCCTTGCGCAGCCGGACGACATACTGCTCGGGGCTGCCCTCGGCGGCGAGGAAGGAGATACCGGAGTCCTCGGCGACCTTGGTCAGACCCCAGACGCCGGCGTAGAAGTCGAGTTGCTTGTCGTAGTCCGGTACGGCCAGGTCGACGTGCCGGAGATGGGTGAGCAGGCGGTTGCTCATGGGGGGTTGCCTCCTCGGGCGAGGTTGAGCAGGGCGGCGGCGTTGCCGCCCCGCACCGCGTGGAAGTCGTGATCGGACAGACGCGCGGCGTGCAGGGCGTCGAGGGGGTCCTCGGTGCCCATGTCGAAGGGGAAGTCGGAGCCGAGCAGCACCCGGTCGGCGCCGACGGCCCGGATCAACTCCCGCAGGACGTACGGGTCGTGGACGAGGGAGTCGAAGTGGAGCCGCCTGAGATAGCTGCTCGGCTCCTCCGCGCAGCCCCGGGTGTCGGTGCGGGCGCGCCAGGCGTGGTCGGAGCGGCCGATATGGGTCGGGAGATAGCCGCCGCCGTGCGCGGCGATCAGCCTCAGCCCCGGATGCCGGTCCAGGACCCCGGAGAAGATGAGGTGCGACAGCGCCACCGCGTTCTCGGTGGGCTGGCCGACGGTGTTGGACAGGTACCACTGGTCCAGGCGCTCGTCGAGCGTGCAGCCGAAGGGATGCAGGAAGACCAGGGCGGCGGTCTCCTCCGCACGCGCCCAGAAGGGGGCGAGCCGGGGATCGGACAGCTCCACCTCACGGGTGCCGCCGGGGCCGGGGGCGTGCGAGGAGATCTCCACCCCCGCCAGGCCCTGGTCGAGCGCGTGGTCGAGGAGGGTGACGGCGAGGTCGGGGTGCTGGAGCGGGACCAGTCCCAGTCCGCGCAGTCGGTCCGGGGCCTTGGCACAGTGCGCCGCCGTCCCCTCGTTCGCCAACCGGCAGACCAGCTCGGCCAGTCGGGGCTCGGCCCAGTAGTGGTAGTGCCCCGGGGAGGGGCTCACCAGCTGGAGGTCCACCCCGGCGTCGTCCATGGCCGAGAGACGTACGGCGACATCGGTCAGCCGGGGCACCCGGGCGCCGACCATGGGCCCGTTGACGGCCAGGGCGGCCGGGCCGTTGCGGCGTGCGTCGAGAGCGCGGGCCTCCGCGAGACCGGGATGACCCGCGACGGCCTCCTCGACCTCCGGGAGCAGCAGATGGGCGTGGACGTCGATCGTCGGGATCGACTCGGGCTCGGTCACGGCAGTTCCTTCAGGATGCCCAGGGTGCGGCGCATCAGACCGGCCACATCCGCGTCGCGCCTGCGGTCCAGCAGCCATGTGCTGAGCAGGACGGAGGCGTCGACGACCGTGCGTACGCGGGGCATCCGGCGGTCGCGGTAGTCGGTGAGGAGTTGGTCGTTCCACTCGTCCCGGCCGGTCAGCAGCTCGGCGAGGACCTGGACGTCCTCCAGGGCCATGGCGGCGCCCTGGGCGAAGGTGGGCGGGCAGGTGTGGACCGCGTCGCCGACGAGCACGACCCGGCCGCGGTGCCACGGGCCCTCGATCAAGTGCCGGTCGAAGCAGGCGTAGTTGACGGCCTTCGGGTCGGTGAACGCGGTACGGATCTCGTTCCACGCGCCGCCGTAGCTCTCGCTGAGCGTCCGCATCTCGTCAGCGAACGTGTCCGGGTCCAGCGAGGAGCGGTCCCGTGCCGGCTCCACGAGGTAGGCGTAGACCGTGTCCTCGCTGGTCGGGCAGTACCCGGCGATGTAACAGCGGCCGCCGTACATCATCTCGGTGCGGTTGACACCGGCCGGACGGGGAGCGGGCGCGCGCCAGATGCCCATCCCGATGGCTTCGGGCTCATCCGTGATGCCGATCATGGAGCGGGTGGTGGAGTGCAGTCCGTCGGCGCCCACGACCAGGTCGTAGCGGCGGCTCGTGCCGTCCGAGAAGGTGACGTCGACGCCGTCGCCGTCCTGCTGGAACGCGGTCGCCCTGATGCCGAGGCGGACATCGGCGCCCGAGGCGCGCACCTGGTCGATGAGGAGCTGCTGCAGCCCGGGCCGCTGCATGCCGATGTGGGCGGGCAGGTCGTCGCCGCCGGTGCGCAGCTCTTCGTGGGCGTGCAGCACGGTGCCGTCGGGGGCGAGGACGGCGACGCCCTTGGCCTGGTAGCCGTCCTTCTCGATGCCTTCCAGGACGCCGACCTCGCGCAGCACACGCAGCGCGTTGCCCTGCAGAGTGATCCCGGAGCCGAGGGAGGCCTTCCAGTCGGGGCTCGCCTCGATCAGATCGACGGCGATACCGGCCCGGCGCAACAGCACCGCCAGGGCGTTGCCGGAGGTGCCGCCGCCGATGACGAGGACGGATCGCGGGGTGGGGCTTTCGGTCATGTCGGGAACCTCCCGAGGTAGGGCCGCGCTGCGATGAGCGGCGGAGTGCGGCTCGCCCGCCGGGGAGCGCGGGCCGTTTTGGGGAAAGGTTTCGGCTTGCCCGTGGGGGAGTGGCCGGCCGAAGAGGGGACAGAGGTGCGGCTTGCCCGCGTGGATGCGGGACGGGTGCGTGAAACGGGGGTGCGGCTCGCCCGCCGGGAGCGGGCCCGGGTGGTGCGGGGCCGGATGCGCCGTCGCCGTCCGGGGAAGGGCGGCGCATCCGGGTCCGGAGTGGACCTACTTGACGGCGACCGGATTGACCGGGGAGCCGACGGCGCCTGTGATGGGCAGGGGAGCTGCGGTGAGCCAGAACGCGTACACACCGTCGTCCGCGCAGTCCGCGGCGAGGGCGTCGAGGTCCCACATCTCGCCGATCAGCAGGCCCATGTTGGGGATCACGACCTGGTGCAGCGGCTGGAAGGCGTTCTCGAACTCGTTCGGCCGTACTTCGAAACCCCAGGTGTCGGTGGCGATGGCGGCGACCTCGGTGGAGTGCAGCCAGCCGGCCGTGGTGAACGACAGCCCGGGCGCCGGTCCGCCCGCGTAGTCGCCCCAGCCGTCCCGCCGGGCACGCGCGAGGTGTCCGGTGCGGACGAGGACGATGTCGCCGCGACCGACGGTCACCCCGTGGGCCTCGGCGGTCGCGGCGAGGTGCTCCTCGGTGATGGGGAATCCGTCGGGCAACTCCCCCTCGGTACCGATCACCCGGCCCACGTCGAGGAGGACACCGCGCCCGGCGACGTACGGGGCCATGTGCTCGATGCCGGTGACGAGGTCGCCGTCGGAGGTGACGACCTTCTCGGCGTCCCGGCCGTTCCACGCCTTGCCGTGGTCGAAGATGTGCCCGAGCCCGTCCCACTGGGTGGAACACTGCAGCGGCATCGCGATCACGTCGTCGGCGCCGCCGATGCCATGCGGGAAGCCCTGGTTGCCGAGCGCCGCGTCCGTGCCGGTGTCCAGCATGGTGTGCACCGGGTTCGTCCGGCGCCGCCAGCCCTTCTGCGGGCCGTTCATGTCGAAGGACTGCGAGAGCGAGAAGCTGACACCCCGGCGGACCAGGGCCGCGCCCTCGCGGCGCTTGGCCTCGTCGAGGAAGTTCAGGGTGCCGAGCACATCGTCCTCGCCCCAACGCCCCCAGTTGGAGTACGCCTTGGCGGCCTCGGCGATCGCGCCCTCGGGGTCATGCCGGTCCAGGCTCATTCCGCGCCCTCCGCTTCCGTGGTCGCCTCGTCCGTGGCCCTCTCGTCCGTGGCCTCCGCGACACAGCGGGTGCGCTGCACACCCAGCCCGGTGATCGACCCCTCCATGACGTCGCCGTCGCGCAGCAGCCGACCCCAGTGGATGCCGTTGCCGGCCGGGGAACCCGTCAACACCAGGTCACCGGGCAGCAGTTGGGCGGTCTGGGAGATGTACGACACCAGCCGGGCCACGCCGAAGAGCATGTCCTTGGTGGACTCGTCCTGCATGGTCTGGCCGTTCAGCTTCAGGGTGACCCGCAGATCGTCCGGGTCGGCGATCGACGCGGCGGGCACGATCCACGGCCCCAGCGGGGTGAAACCGGGGGCGTTCTTGCAGCGCAGCCAGTCGGTGCCGATGGCCTTCATGTCCCGCCGGAACACGGTCGCCCGGTCGGTGAGATCGTTGGCGATCGTGTACCCGGCCACGCACTCCAGGGCCTCGTCGACCGACACCCGATGAGCGGGCCTGGCGATCACGGCGGCCAACTCAAGCTCCCAGTCCGGCTTCTCGGCCCACGAGGGCAGCACGACATCGTCGTACGGACCGGCGATCGTGCTCGGCAGACCGATGAAGACATACGGCAGGTCCTCGGCGGCCCGGCGGTCCATGACCGCGGCGATCTCCGCGCGGGCCTCCTCGATCGTGCGCGGGTCGTCGGGGGCGCGGTGGGCGACCTCCAGATCGATGACGTGCTGCCGGTAGTTGGCACCGGACTGGAAGATCTGGCGGGGCTCGATCGGGGCGTGCACCCGCAGGCCGTCCAGGGGCCGCCAGCCGAGGGTGTCGTCGTCGGCGAGGGAGTGCAGCACGGGCAGGGCCGCCTCCCAGCGCTCCACGACGGCGCGCACATCGGACGGGGCCCAGTCCAGGGCCCTGCTCAGGTCGAGCACCCGGCCCTCGGCCAGGAGACCGGGGAAGGGCTCCTCGTCCTGGGCTGAGAACGTGCCGAGCCCGAAGGGGCCGACAGGTTGCGCGAGCGTTGCCATGAGATTTCCTCCTGAGGGGTTGCCGACTACTCTGGCCCCGATCGATGAATCACGGAAATCAATCCTGTGGATGCGTCCCATCCATAGGCTGGATGATGCTCTCCGCTAGGTAGGTGGCCCGGTGAACCTGTCCCGACTCGACCTGAATCTGGTCGTCGCCCTGCGCGCCCTGTTGGAGGAGCGCAATGTGACCCGGGCCGGGGAGCGCATCGGACTGAGCCAGCCGGCGATGAGCGCGGCACTCGCACGGCTGCGCCGCCATTTCGACGACGAATTGCTCGCCCGCACCGGCAACGCCTACGAGCTGACCCCGCTCGGTGCCGCCCTGCGCGACCGCAGCGCGACCGCCTGCGACCTTCTGGAACGCGTCTTCTCCAGCCAGGCCGACTTCGAACCGGCCGCCGAGACCCGTGAGTTCACCCTGCTCGCCTCGGACTACGGAGCGGCCGTCTTCGGCGCGGCGCTCGCCCGTGCCATCCACCAGGAGGCGCCGGGCATCCGCTTCGACTTCCAGCACCCGGCGCCGTCCGTCGTGGAGAACACGGCGACGATGCTGAGCACCGTCGACGGGCTGCTGATGCCGCACGGCGTCATCGACGGCTTCCCCGCCGTCGACCTCTACCAGGACCGCTGGCTCTGCCTCGTCGCCGACGACCACCCCGACGTAGGGCACGAGCTGACTCTCGACCAGCTCGCCACGCTGCCGTGGGCCGTCTACCAGCGGCCCTACGATGCCCCGGTCGCCCGGCAGCTCAGCATGCTCGGCATCAGCCCCCGGGTGGAGGTCTCCGTGCAGACCTTCCAACTGCTGCCCCACATGGTCGAGGGCACCCGCCGGGTCGCCCTCATCCAGGAGCGCCTGGCCCGCCGGGCGGTCGGCGCGGCGGCGGTACGAGTGCTTCCGTGCCCCTTCGAAGCCGTGCCTGTGCGGCAGGCCATGTGGTGGCATCCGGTCCACGCGCAGGACGCGGCCCACATATGGCTCCGCCAGAAGGCCGGGGAAGTGGGGGCGAGCCTGATGGGCAACGCCCCGTAAGGGGCGCGGGGCGGTATCGATATGCGGCTCCGCCGCGTGGGCGCGAGCAACCAAGTACAAAGCCGCACCCGCCGATCCACGGTTGGTGGCAGACGCGTCTGCGGCTTGTACGTGGCTGGTCGCGCAGTTCCCCGCGCCCCTAAAGGGCGCGGTGGTGGGCCGCACGCATGCCCACCGCCACGCCGGCGGCAGCCAGACCCAAGAGACCCACGGCACCGGCGAGGGTGCCCACCGCCGCCTCCCCCGCCAGCAGGATCAGCGGGCACACGAACTCCCCGCCGAAGAACGCGGCCATCCACAGGCCCGTCCCCCGGCCCCGGTCCTCGAAGGCCAGACGGGACATCGCGCTGGTGAGGAGGGCGGGCAGGAGCATGCCGGTGCCCACGCAGTTGATCACGGCGCCGACGATCAGCAGGGGGACGTTCGCCGCCACCGTCCCGGCCGCGAACATCACGCCGAAGCCGACCGCGCAGACCGCGAGGACGGCGGGCAGCATCGGGTCGGGGGCGCGCTTCAGCCGGGCGAAGGCGATGGCCCCGCCCACGGTCGCGGCGCTGGCGACGGCAGTGGCCAGACCGATCACACCGGGGTTCTCCACACCGAGATCGTCCAGGAGGTACGCCATCTCCACCGGCACGGTGTAGAAGACCATCGCCCCGAAGAAGGTGAGCGCGCAGATCCCGGCCAGCCGCCGGAAGGGGAAGGGCCGCTTGGCCTCCGGCGAGGACCCCGCCCCCGGCGAAGTGCCCGCTTCCGGCACGGCGGTGGCCGGCGTCTGCCCGGCCGGCGAACCCTCCGCGGACGCGGCCCGTGCCGTCGGGTCCGGCAGCGCGGTGGCCATCAGCGGAGCGAGCAGCAGGCTCACGGCGTACACCCAGAACGGCATCCGCCAACCCGCCGCGCCGACCGCACCGCCGAGCACGAAGAACGCGGTGGCCGACGCGGACGCGCACATGGTCTGCAGCGCGAGGTACCTCACCCGCCGGTGACCGGAGTAGTAGTCGGCGATCAGGGTCGTGCAGCACGTCATGATCGCGGCCTCGGTGACACCGACCAGCGCCCGGCTGGCGATGATCGCGCCGAGCGAGTCCAGCCAGAGCGGTGCCGTGCCGAACACGGCGTACAGCAGGGTCGTCACGATCAGCAGCCGCTTGCGGCCCAGCCGGTCCACGATCACCCCGGCGAACGGGGCCAGCAGCGCCAGGGAGAGGGCGGGGACGGTCAGCGCCAGCGGGACCAGGGCCTTGGCGCCGGGGGTCGACGCGAAGTAGTCCTGCATCTTCGGCAGCACCGGGGCGATCAGTACCGCGCCCAGGATCGGCAGACAGCTGCCCGCCATCAGCAGGGTCACCCGCAGCAGATGGGCCGGGCCCGAGACGGTGACGGCCGAGGGCGCTGTCTCGTCGGCCTCGGTGAGCGGCGGCGGGGGAACGGATGCGGGCATGGCGACTCCAGGGACGGGGACAGGAGCGGGCATGCCTCTCACGGGCGCCGACCTGGGGCGCCGACGACGTACGGCATGCCGTGGGGAACCCGCGTGGCGGCGGCTGAACCGGACAGCGGCGTGCGGGTAGGGACGACTATGGGCGGTGGGGAGCCCGGTCGCCATCCTCCGAGCGATCCGAATCGCGTATCCGGCTCATCCACGGGGTGGATGAGCTGCCTTCGCCCGAAGCTTTCGTTTGAATGTTCAATCGTGGCGGGCTATCCTGCGATCATGACCACTTCGCCACGCTGGCTCAACAGCGAGGAGCGGCGGGCCTGGCTGGCCTACGTCGACTTCTCCATGCTGCTGGCCGACCACCTCAACCGGCAGCTGCGCCGGGACTCCGGGGTGACGCACGCGGACTACGTACTGCTGGTCCATCTCTCCGCGGCACCCGGCCACACCTGGACCATGTCGGAGCTGGCGGAGCGGCTGAAGATCACCCGCAGTCGGCTCACCCATGCCGTGACCCGGCTCCAGGAGGCCGGCTACGTGGAGCGCCGGGAGGACCCGGACAACCGCCGCAACCAGCTCGCCTCCCTCAGCGACCAGGGGCGGGAACTGCTGGAGCGGGCGGCCCCCGGCCATGTCGAGGCCGTCCGCCGGGCCGTCTTCGATGTGCTGACCCCGGAGCAGGTGCGCCAGTTCGCGGAGATCGGCGAGGCGATCAGAGCCGCGCTGGAGCACGAGGACGCCACGGCCGACGGCGCCGAGACATTGCCATGGCGGCGGCGTTAGCGCACTGTGGGCCCGGCCGTCCCCTGTAGTCGTACGCGTCGCATGGGGTGCCCGGCGCACAATGGACCCCGACACTGGGACCCTGGAAGTCTGGCAGCGGTGCCGACGCGGTCGTGCCACGACCGCGTCGGTGGTGGGGTCCCGGTCTGGTGGAGAGAAGGAACGATGGGCGAGCACGGTGTCGCCTCGGCCGCGGTGGACGCGGGCGGGGTGGTCGTCGCCTGGAGCGCCGGTGCCCGCCGTCTGCTCGGACACGAGCCGGAGGAGGCGATCGGCCGCCGGGCCGCCGATCTGCTGGCCGTCGCCCTGCCGCTCTCGGCGGTGCGCTCCCTCGCCGAGCCCGCCGACTGGCACGGCACGGTCCACGCACGGCACCGGGACGGCCACCGCGTAGAACTGGAGCTGGAGGCGCACCCCCTGCTGGACGCGGTGGGGGAGACCCGGTGGTTCCTGACGGCGAGGGCCCCGCGGCCGGCCGTCCGGCTGCGCACCTGGGCCCTGGAACAGTTCCCCGTCCCGATGGCCCTCTTCGACCGGGACGGACTCGCGGTCTCCGCCAACTCCGCCATGGAAGTGGTCATGGGCCGACCGGAGCGGGAACTGCTCGGCCGCCGGGTCGGTGAGTCCGCCGACGGGCGGCGACGGCTCCCGGGTTTCGAAGGACTCGGCGAACAGGTGCTGCGCGTCCTGCGCACCGGCGAGACCGTACCGTTCGAGGCCTGGCTGCACGCGCCCGGCGAGACCCGTGAGCACGCCTGGCTGATCTCCCTCAGCCCGCTCAAGGACGACGAGGGCGACGTCCTCGGCGTCTGCCTGGCGGCGATGGACAGCACCGAGCAGTTCCTGGCCCGGCGCCGGCTGAGCATGCTCAACGAGTCCAGCGGCCGTATCGGCTCCACCCTGGACGTCACCCGCACCGCCGAGGAACTCGCCGAGGTGTGCACGGACCACTTCGCCGACTTCGCCATCGTCGACCTGCTGGACTCCGTACTCGCCGGCGAGGAGACACCCCCGGCCCCCGGCCCTCTCCTCTTCCACCGCACCGCCCAGCGCTCCGTCCTCGACGGCGTCCCCGAGGCCGTCATCGAGGTCGGCAACCGCCACACCTACGTCGAGGAGTCCACCCCCGGCCGCTCCCTGACCAGCGGTCGGGCCATGCTCTACGAGGCCGACGACGTCACCCGGCGCGGCTGGGCCATGGGCCTGCCGGAGCGGGCCCGCAGCATCGAGACCCATGGCATCCACTCGATGATGGCGGTGCCGCTGCGCGCCCGGGGCGTCACCCTCGGCCTGTCGATCCTGGCCCGCCACCGCAACCCCGAACCCTTCGGCGAGGACGACATGCTGCTCGCCGAGGAACTCGCCGCCCGCGCCGCCGTCTGCGTCGACAACGCCCGCCGCTACACCCGCGAACGCGCCATCGCCCTCGAACTGCAACGCAGCGTCCTGCGCCACCACCAGCCCCGACAGGCCGCCGTCGAGGTCGCCTCCCGCTACCGGCCCGCCTCCACCCGCGCCGGCGTCGGCGGCGACTGGTTCGACGTCATCCCCCTCTCCGGCGCCCGCGTCGCGCTCGTGGTCGGCGATGTCGTCGGCCACGGCGTCCAGGCCTCCGCCACCATGGGCCGCCTGCGCACCGCCGTACGCACCCTCGCCGATGTCGACCTCGCCCCGGACGAACTGCTCACCCGCCTCGACGACATCGTGCTCCGCCTCGACGACGAGACAGCCCCCGACGGCACCGAGGGCACCGAACGCCCCGACGACGGCCCGGAGAGCCCCGGCGAGATCGGCGCCACCTGCCTGTACGCCGTCTACGACCCGGTCTCGCGCCGCTGCTCCATGGCCGGGGCGGGCCATCCACCACCGGCGCTGGTCGCCCCCGACGGCGCCGTGTCCTTCCTCGACCTGCCGACCGGGCCACCGCTCGGCCTCGGTGGCCTGCCCTTCGAGACCGCCGAGTTCGAGGTGCCCGAGGGCAGTGTGCTCGCCCTTTACACCAACGGCCTCGTCCAGACCCCCGCCCGCGACATGGACGCCGGCCTCGCGGCACTGCGCCGGGCGCTCGCCGGACGGGACCGCACCCTGGAGGAGACCTGCGACGGAGTCCTCGCCGACCTGATCACCGACCGCCCCGCCGACGACGTCGCCCTCCTCCTGGCCCGCACCCACGCGCTCGACGCCGACCAGGTCGCCACCTGGGACGTGCCCGCCGACCCCGGCTTCGTCGCCCACGCCCGCAAACTGACCTGCGAGCAGCTCGCCGCCTGGCAGTTGGAGGACATCTCCTTCGTCACCGAACTCATCGTCAGCGAACTGGTCACCAACGCCATCCGCTACGGCGAACCCCCCATCCAACTCCGCCTGATCCGCGACACCACCCTGATCTGCGAAGTCTCCGACGCCAGCAGCACGGCCCCCCATATGCGCCGAGCCCGAGCCTTCGACGAGGGCGGCCGAGGCCTGCTCCTGGTCGCCCAGCTGACCCAACGGTGGGGCAGCCGCCACACGAGGACGGGCAAGACGATCTGGGCGGAACAGATCCTGCCGGAGGACGACGGGAAACGGTGACGGCGGGCCCTCGTTGCCGAGGGCCCGCCGATCACCTCCTCACCCCCCGGTTCAGATGTCGAACTCCTTCTCCTTGGTCTCCGGCAGCGCCAGCACACACATCAGGCTGACCAGACACAGCCCACCCGCATACGCCCCCAGCGCCAGCGGCGAAGCCCAGTGGCTGTTCAGCCACGTCGCGATCAGCGGGGCGAAACCACCGCCCAGCGTGTTGGCGAGGATGAACGTCGCCGAAGCCCCGGTGTACCGCAACCGCGCAGGGAACAGCTCCGGCAGAAACGCCGCGATCGGCGCGAACATCAGCGTGAAGAAGACCATCCCCACCGTGTACGCCCCGGCGATGACGAGCCCGTTGCGGGTGTTCAGCGCCCCGAACATCGGCAGCGCCCACACCACACACCCGATCGCACCGGTGAGGATGACCGGCCGCCGCCCCACCTTGTCGGCCAGCCGAGCCGCCGGCACCGTCGCGACGGCAGCGGCGGCGGCACCCACACTCGCCGCGGCCAGCATGGTGTTCTGCGCGATACCGAGCGCCTTCGGCCCGTACGACAGGCTGTAGACGACGGTCAGGTAGTACACCGACGAGCCACCGATACCGGCGCCGATGCCGAGCAGCAGCCGCCCCGGGTGCTCCTTGACCAGCGTGCCCAGCGGAAAACGCGGCCCGGCAGGCGCGGCCTTGCCCTCGCGCTGCGCGAACACCGGCGACTCGGTCACCCGGGTCCGCACCCAGAGCCCGATGACGATCAGCAGCGCGCTCAGCAGGAACGGCACCCGCCACGCCCCGTCGGCGAAGCCGTCCCGCCCGGCGATCGACAGGGTCGGCAGGATCACCGCGCTGGAGAGGAGGAAGCCCAGCAGCGGACCGGCCTGCGGGATGGAGGCGTACATCGCGCGGCGTCCCGGCGGCGCGTGCTCGGCGGCCAGCAGGACCGCGCCGCCCCACTCGCCGCCCATGCTGACGCCCTGGAGCAGCCGCAGCGTCACCAGCAGCGCGGGGGCGAGGAGCCCGGCGGTCTCGTACGTGGGAAGGAGGCCGACGCCGACCGTGGCCACGCCCATCAGGACCAGGGAGATGACGAGGGCACGCTTGCGGCCCAGCCGGTCGCCGATCGTGCCGAACAGGACGACACCGATCGGCCGGGCCAGGAACGCCGCCGCGAAGGTGAGGAAGGCCGCCAGCGTCTGCAGGGTCGCGTTGCCGGAGGGGAAGAAGGCCGGGCCGAGGACGAGGGCGGCGGCGGTGCCGTATACGGCGAAGTCGTAGTACTCGACGGTGGTGCCGATGAGACTCGCTACGGCGACCCGGGACACCGTGCGCCGGTCTCCCTGACCGGTCTCGGGGCGTCTGAGCGACTGGACGGATTCGGACATGGAGCGGCTCTCTTCCGGTTTCACCTGTGGTGTCGGATGGCGGTGATCCACACCACAGCGGGGACTTGGTGCCCAGAAAGGTGGCGTCTGACCGAAAGTCGCGCACGCCGTCGTGCCGTCCTCCGGCACGGGGCCGGGGTCGCCGCTCGCGGACCTGCCCCTACAGTGGTGGCGTGTCCTCAGGAAATTCCGTGGTGGCGCGCAATGTGCGCCTTCTCAGAGAGCAGCGTGGTCTGTCGCTGGCCGAACTGGCCCGGCAGGCCGGACTGGCCAAACAGACCCTGTCCAACCTGGAGCAGGGCACGGGCAATCCCACGGTGGACACCCTGTTCTCCATCGCGACCGCGCTCGGCGTTCCGGTGACCCGGCTCGTGGCGGAGCGCGAACAGGTCATGACCGTGCAGCGGGGCGACGAGGTCGTCTGGAACCGGCACGACGGCTACGAGTCCCGTGAACTGGACCATGTCTATGGTTCGGGTGTCATCGAGAACTACATCGTGCGCATCGCGGGCAAGGGCCAGGACGGCCGGGACGGGCCGAGCCCCGTCAGACCGACCGAGCCGCATCCGGTCGGCACCCTGGAGCATCTGTACGTCATCAGCGGCCATGTGCGCGTCGGCCCGGCCGACACCCCGGTCGAGTTGTCGGCCGGCGACTTCGTCCGCTATCCCGGCGACCGCCCGCACATCTATGAGTCGCTGGACGGCGAGAGCGTCGTGCACATCGTTGTCAGTGTGCCGAGGGTGCAGCCGGGAACCGGCGGTATCAGCCCCGCGCGCACCCATGGGAGTGGCCGGCACTGAGGGTCCTGGGCGCGGCGGGGATCGGGAGCGGGCCCGGCCGAGGGCCCGGCTCGGAGGCGGCCACAGGCTCTCAGGCGTCGAGGAGGCCGCCGACGCCCGCGGGGACCGTCTGGCGGGCCCGGGCCGCGTGGATCGCGCGGCCCGCCTCGAAGGCCACGCGGCGCAGGGCCGGGGCGTAGCGGGCGGGGTCGAAACGGCGGTCGGCGCCCGCGATGGACAGCGCCGCCACGGGACGCCCGGCGGGCCCCATGACCGGCACGGCGACACAGGTCAGCCCGAGCACGGCCTCCTGGCGGTCGTACGCGATGCCGTCCTTGCGGATGCGGCGCAGATCGGCGCGGAAGCGCTCCGGGTCGGCGAGGGTGTACTCGGTGCGCGCGGGCAGCCCGGCGGTGATGGCGGCCTCGGCGGCGTCGTGGTCGAAGGCGAGCAGGGCCTTGCCGACGCCCGTGCAGTAGGCGGGCAGCCGGGCGCCGATCCGGGAGGGCGAGCGGGCCGCGCGGTGACCGTGCAGCTTGTTGACGTAGACGATGTGCGTGCCGTGCAGGACGGCCAAGTGAACGGTTTCGTGGGTCAGTTCGTACAAGTCGGCGAGATGGGGAAGCAGTCGCTCCTGGAGCAGTGGGGTGGTCGTGCCGTAGGCGCGGCTGCCGATGTCGAAGAGCCTGGCACCGAGCCGGTAGTCGCTGCCGACCCGGTCGACCAGGTCGTTGCGGTGCAGGATGCCCAGCAGTCGGAACGTCGTCGACTTGCTCATCCGGGTGCGGCGGGCCAGTTCGCTGACGCCGATCTCCCCGTCCAGCTCGGCGAGGGACTTCAGCAGGACGAGGGCCTTGTCGACGGCGGTCTGCTGTTCCTGCGCGGTGTTGAGAGGCATGGCGGGCTCCGATGGCGATCACGACGACCATGGTCATCCGGGCGACCAATGAAATGGACGCACGTCCAATGTAGGTGACTGATGTCCGGCTTGTAAACGGGGAGGACAAGCGCGCGTACGCGAAGCGGCACCCCCGTTCCGGGGCCGTTCCACATCCCGGCACAACGGCTGGTCAGGGTGGAGTGCGGCGGCATCTCCTGTGGCCATGGAGCGACACCACACCGGGCACCTGCCGCCGTCCGTGGACGTAGGCGGCTACTTCGACCTGGACCATGGCCTCATCGACCGGACGATCTTCAGCGACCCCGGCCTCTACCGGCAGGAGCTGCGCCGGATCTTCGCGCCGAGCTGGTTGTTCCTCGCCCATGAGAGCCAGTTCGCGAAGCCCGGCGACTTCTTCACCACCTACATGGGTGAGGACCCGGTGATCGTCACCCTGGGCCGCGACCGGAAACTGCGTGCCTTCCTCAACGCCTGCCGCCACCGGGGCATGCGCGTCTGCCGCGCCGACGCCGGCGCCACCAAGGCGTTCACCTGCAGCTACCACGGCTGGGCGTACGACACCTCCGGCAAGCTCATCAACGTGCCCAACGGCGAGGACTACCCCGCCCACTTCGACCAGGACGAATGGGGCCTCATCGAGGTCGCCCAACTCGACACCTACAAGGGGCTGGTCTTCGCCACCTGGAACCCCGAGGCACCGCCGCTGCGCGAGGCGCTCGGCGGGCTCGGCTGGTACCTGGACGCCATGCTGGACCGCGACCCGGAGGGCACCGAGGTCGTCGGCGGGGTCCACAAGTGGGTCCTGGAGGGCAACTGGAAGCTCGCCGCCGAGCAGTTCGCCTCCGACTGGTACCACGTCAACATCTCGCACGCCTCCGCGCTGATGGTCATGTCACCCACCGGCAAGGGCCCCAAGTCGGAGATCGTGCAGACCCCCGGACGCCAGTACTCCGACTCCCTCGGCCACGGCCATGGCTTCCCCACCCACCCCAAGAGCCGCTTCGACGACCGGATCGTCCACGACTGGTACGACTACGAGGCGCTGCGCGACCGGCTCGGCGACGCACGCGTCGAGGGACCCATGACCACCGGCCACGGCACGGTCTTCCCCAACTTCTCGTACCTCCCCGTCAACGGCTCCATCCGCGTCTGGCACCCCAAGGGCCCCGACAGGATGGAGGTCTGGGCCTGGACCCTCGTCGACAAGTCCATGCCGGACGAGGTCAGGGACGCCCAACGCATCTACAACCTGCGGACGTTCGGACCCACCGGCATCTTCGAGCAGGACGACGGCGAGAACTGGTCGGAGGTCCAGGCCACCGCCCACGGCTTCGTCGCCGGCTCCATGACCCTCAACTACCAGATGGGCCTGGGCCTCGAAGCCGAGGACGGCATCCACCCCGGCACCACCGGCCGCCTCTACAGCGACGGCGCCGCCCGAGGCTTCTACGCCCGCTGGCGCGACCTGATGAACACCCCCGCCTGGCACGAGAAGAACCGGGAGCGGGGCCCGGAGACCGACAGCGAGAAGGACACCCCATGAGCACCACCAGCACCGGCATCCGCGTCGCCGACGAGGGCGACATCGAGGAGGGCGAGGCGCTCAAGGTGTCCGCCGACGACACCGGCCACGCCGACGCCATCGCCGTCTTCCACGACTCGGGCTCCTACTACGCCCTCGACGACACCTGCTCCCACGGCCAGGCCTCCCTCTCCGAGGGCTGGATCGAGGACGGCGAGGTCGAGTGCCCCCTGCACAGCGCCCGCTTCTGCCTCAAGTCCGGCGAACCGCAGTGCATGCCCGCCACCGTCGCCGCCCGCACCCATCGCGTCGAGGTCCGCGACGGCGGCATCTGGCTGCACCCCGGGGAAGAGGCCACCGCATGACCACCCCCCGCCGTATCGCCCTCGTCGGCGCCGGCCTCGCCGCCCTCTCCACCTGCGACACCCTCCGCGCCCAGGGCTACGACGGCCAACTCGTCCTGTACTCCGCCGAGTCGGGGCTCCCCTACGACCGGCCCCCGCTCAGCAAGGACGTCCTGCTCGGCAAGGCCCGCCGCGAGGACGTGCTGCTGCGGCCCGAGCGGTGGTTCGAGGACCAGCGGGTGTCGCTCCGCGAGGGAACGCCGGTCCGGGCGATCCGCCCGGACGAGGGGGGACTCGAACTGGGCGACGGCACGGTGGAGTCGGCCGACCGCGTCGTCCTCGCCACCGGTGGCACCCCCCGCGCCCTGCCCGTACCCGGCGGCGACGACCGGGCCGTACACCTCCTGCGGACCTGGGAGGACGCCGAGCGGCTGCGCGAGCGACTGCTGCCGGGAGCCAGGGTGGCCGTCGTCGGGGCCGGGCTGATCGGCGCCGAGACCGCCGCCGTCGCCCACGCCCTGGGCTGCCGGGTCACCCTGATCGACCCCGTCCCCGTACCGCTGGCGGCCGTCGTCGGCGAGGACATCGCCGGCGCGCTGCATCTGCGGCACTCCGCCGAGGGGATCGGCGTCATCACCGCCGGGGTCGAGCGGATCGAACGCCTGGCGGACGGACCCGGAGTGCTGGTCCATCTCACCGGGGGCGCGGGGCCGTTGGCCGTCGACACCGTGGTGGCGGGCATCGGCATCCGGCCCGCCACGGAGTTGGCCGAGACCGCCGGGCTCACCGTGGACAACGGGGTCGTGGTGGGGGAGGGGCAGCGGTCCTCCCACCCCCATGTCTTCGCCGTCGGCGATGTGGCCCGACGGGACGGGCACCGGGTGCGGCACGAGCACTGGGAGGCCGCGCAACGGGACGGTGAGGCCGCCGCGTACGGCGTACTCGGGCGGCCGGCGCCGGAGTTCGGGGCGTCGTGGTTCTGGTCCGATCGGCACGGGGCGCGGTTGGAGGCGGTGGGGACGATGGCGGACGCCGAGCGGGTCGTGGTGCGGGGTGACCTGGACTCCGGGGCGTTCACCGTGTTCGGGCTGTGTGACGGGAGGGTGGTGGCTGCCGCCGGGATCGATCGGGGGCGGGACATCAAGGTGGCGCGGCGGATGGTGGACCGGGGGGTTGTGGTCGACGTCGAGCGTCTGGCCGACGCGGGGGTCGATTTGCGCAAGCTGCTCGGGCGCTGACCGTTGCCGCGCTCTTGGCTGCGCCACCGCTTGCGCGACAGGGGCAGCCACCTGATGTATTCGGGCGGGTGCGGGTGGTTTGTGGCTGGTCGCGCAGTTCCCCGCGCCCCTAAAGGGGCTCGGCCCCGGTCGAACGTGTCCCTGTGCCATCCACCGGCACACGTGCTCCCTGAAACGAAACTCTCCGCGCTGGAATGACTGCACCGAGCGCGGTCCGCTGGAGGAAAGATCCATGAGTACCCATCCGCCGGAGACGATCGCAACGGTCGTCGACCAGGACATGCGGCTGCACTTCGAGGTGCAGCGGCTGTACGCCGTCGAGGCGCGGTTGCTCGATCAGCATCGGTATGCCGACTGGCTGGAGCTGTTCGCCGAGGATCTGCACTACTGGGCGCCGGTGCGGAGCAACCGGCTGCGGCGGCAGCAGGCGCTCGCCGACGGTTCGCCCGGTGAGGTGGCGATCTTCGACGAGACCAAGGCGAGCCTCGCCTGGCGCATCCGCCGGTTCGACTCGGGGATGGCCTGGGCCGAGGACCCGCCGTCCCGTACCCGGCATCTGATCAGCAACGTCCTTGTCTGGGAAGGCGATACGGACGGTGAGTACATCGCCGAGTCCGCCTTCCTCTGCTACCGCAACCGGCTGGAGCGCGAGGTCGACATCTACGCCGGCGGCCGCAGTGACGTACTGCGCCGCACCGAGGAGGGCGGGCTGCTGATCGCCCGCCGCACCATCCTCCTCGACCAGAACGTCCTGCTCGCCAAGAACATCAGCACCTTTCTGTAGGAACCGGAGCCCGCTCGTGACCAGTGAAGAGACCACAGAGGTGAAGCTCGTCGAGCACACCGTGCAGACCACCCTCGGGCCGATCGCGGTCAGCGAGGCGGGGGACGGGCCGGTGCTGGTGATGCTGCACGGCGGCGGGCCCGGTGCGAGTGCCGTCGCCAACTACCGCCAGAACCTGGCCGCCCTCACCCCGCACTTCCGGGTCGTCCTGCCCGACCAGCCCGGCTTCGGCGGCAGTTACCGGCCCACCGAGGCCGACCTCGACGCCCGCAGCATCACCGAGATCACCGTCGACGCGCTCATCCAGACCCTGGACGCCCTCGGTATCGAACGGTTCCATCTGCTGGGCAACAGCCTCGGCGGGGCCGCCGCCATCGCGACCGCGCTCGAAGTCCCGGACCGCGTCGAGAAGTTGGTGCTCATGGCCCCCGGCGGCGGCTGGCTCCCCTTCGGGCCGACGCCCACCGAGGGACAGAAGGCGATGTTCCGCTACTACAACGGCGAAGGCCCCACGGTGAAGAAGATGCGGGACTTCATCCGTGTTATGACCGCCGAACCGGGGCGCTGGGAGGACACCGTTCAGGCCCGCTACGAGGCCTCCCTCGACGAGTCCCACATCGCCTTCTACCACGCCTACAACGCGGCCTTCGCCAAGCGCCACGGCATGGACCCGCTCTGGCAGCGCGTCCACCGGATCAAGGCGCCCACCCTGCTGCTGTGGGGGCGTGACGACCGTACGATCACCCTCGACGGCGCCCAGCTCATGCTGAAGCAGATCCGCGACGTCCAGTTGCATGTGTTCGGAGGCTGCGGGCACTGGGTGCAGCTGGAGCGGCAGGCCGAGTTCGAGCGGCTGGTCGCCGACTTCCTCGGGGTCCGGTGATGGCCGGCTGGCTTCAGGGCGATGTCGCCCTGATCACCGGCGGCGGCTCCGGCATCGGCCGCGCGGTCGCCCTGCGGTATCTGGCCGAGGGCGCGAGTGTCGCCGTCATGGGCCGGAAGATCGAACAGCTCCAGGAGGTCGTCGAAGCCGCCGGGGAGGCGGGGGAGCGGGTGCTGACCGTCCCCGGTGACGTGCGCTCCCCGGACGATCTGCACCGGGCCGTCGAGGCCACCGTGGAGCGGTTCGGGAAACTGGACATCCTTGTCCCGAACGCAGGAATCTGGGACTACCACCGCAGCGTCACCCGGCTCACCGGCAAGGAGCTGTCCGAGACCTTCGACGAACTGTTCGGCATCAACGTCAAGGGCTATGTCCTCGCCGTGGAGGCCGCCTGGCGCGAGCTGGTCGCCACCTGCGGAAGCATCGTCATGACCCTCTCCAACGCCTCCTTCCACACCGACGGCGGCGGTTCCCTCTACACCGCCAGCAAACACGCCTGCCTCGGTCTGCTCCGCCAGTTCGCCTACGAACTCGCCCCGAAGGTCCGCGTCAACGGCGTCGCCGTCGGCGGTATGCGCACCAAACTCAGCGGTCCCGAGACCCTGGGCCTGCAGAACCGCACCCTGGAAGCCTCCTTCGCCAAGAACGAGGCGTCCGGCACCAAGAGCCCCCCGCTCATCCCCCTGTACGACTCCAGCGTGGAGCCGGAGGATTTCACCGGCCCCTACGTCCTGCTCGCCTCCCGCGCCAACAGCGGCACCGTCACCGGGGCGGTCCTCCCCGCCGACGGCGGTATCGCCGTACGCGGCTTCCGTTCCGCCGCCGGCGGCACCGATCTGTAGTAGACAAACCACGCTCCGCATTCCGTACGACAGCCATAGAAGGAGCCGCCGCCATGGCCGCCGTCGACATCAGCCCCGCAGCCGCACTGCACAGAAGGGCCCAATACCCCACGCCCACCGCCGTCGTCTACGAGGGCCGTGAGCACTCCGCCGCACAGCTCAGCCGCACCGCGATCGAGCTGGCCGCCGGACTCGCCGAGCAGGGGCTGCGCCGCGGCGACCGGATCGCCTACCTCGGCTTCAACAGCGTCACCTTCCTCCAGACGCTGTTCGCCGCCTCCCACCTCGGGGCCGTCTTCGTCCCGGTCAACTTCCGGCTCGCCCCCGACGAGGTACGCCACATCCTCGTCGACAGCGGCGCCCACACCCTGGTCGTCGAGGAGGGCCACCGCGAGACCGTCGAGTCCGTCCTCGACGCCGTCCCGGCCCGCCGCCACCTCCTCATCGACACCGACCCCGCCTGCCCGGCCACCGAGACCCCGGCGCCCGTATGGACCCCGCTCTCACGGCTCCTCGGCGACCACCGCCCCACCCGCGAGCCCGTACGACTCCACGACGACGACCTCGCCGCCCTGATGTACACCTCGGGCACCACGGGCCGCCCCAAGGGCGTCATGCTCACCCACGGCAACCTGTGGTGGAACGCCGTCAATGTCGACAGCATGGTCGACACCCGCTCCGACGACGTGAACCTCGCCGTCGCCCCCCTCTTCCACATCGGCGGCCTCAACGCCCTCACCCTGCGCACCCTGGTGCGCGGCGGCACGGTGATCCTCCGCCGGGCCTTCGACCCCGCCGCGTTCCTCGACGACCTCGTCCGGCACCGGGTGACGTCCTTCTTCGCCGTCCCCGCCATGTGCGCCGCCGTCGCCCGCGTACCCGGTTTCGCCGAGGCCGACCTGAGCGCCCTGCGCTCCGCCGTCGTCGCCGGCGCCCCCGTACCGCCCCAGCTGATCAAGGACTACGCCGAGCACGGCATCCTCCTCCAGCAGGCCTGGGGCCTCACCGAGACGGCACCCTTCGCCACCCACCTCCCGGCCCCCCTCACCCTGGACAAGGTGGGTTCGGCCGGCGCCCCCATGCCCTACACCGAGGTCTGCCTCACCCATCCCGGCACCGGCGCCCGCATCGACGAGCCCGACACCCGGGGCGAGATCTGCGTACGCGGCCCCAATGTCACCCCCGGCTACTGGAACAACCCCGACGCGACCGCCGCAGCCTTCGACGACGCCGGCTGGTTCCACACCGGCGACATCGCCCACCGCGACAAGGACGGCTTCTACTACATCGTCGACCGCCTCAAAGACATGATCATCAGCGGTGGCGAGAACATCTACCCCGCCGAGGTCGAACGCGTCCTCGCCGCCTGCCCCGGAGTCCTGGAGGCCGCCGTCATCGGCGTCCCCGACCCCAAGTGGGGCGAGACCGTCCTCGCCGTCCTCACCTGCGCCCCCGGCAGGACCCTCACCCTGGAGGAGGTCCGCGAGTACGCCGGCGGCCATCTGGCCCGCTACAAACTCCCCACCCGCCTGATGGTCGTCCCCGAACTCCCCCGCAACGCCAGCGGCAAACTCGCCAAGGCGGAGCTGCGCCGCATGGCGGAGACCGAACCGGCCACGGACACGGTGTGAGCCGACCGTGATCACGCCGCTGGTCGTACCACCACCGCCCACCCCGGCCCTCGGCCCCGACTGGACCCTGCGCCCCCTGGCCACCGAGGAGCACGCCGTCCACGCGTACGCCGTCACCCCGGGCAGCGGCGGCACGCCGTTCCAGCTACGCCTGTACCGAGTCCAGCACCATCCGCTGCGGGGCTGTTATCCCTACGGCGCCCACGACATCGCGGTGGAGCTGGCGTCGGCCGACGCCCCCGACCTGCTGACCGCCCTGGTCCCGGCACTGTTCACCGCCGACCCGCTCTGCCGCAGAGTGGTGGCGGCACCGGCGGAGGAGGACACGAAGGCGCAGGAGGTCTTCGAGAGGGGCGGCTTCAGAAGGGTGACGGAGGCGGACCTGCCACACGGCAGCGTGGTCCTGTTCACAGCGGAGCCACACTGGCTGGCAGACCTCCCGACGGCATTGGACGACATGCCCCACTGAACGCCCGTTCCACCCCCACCATCACGGCCGACGGCCAGGTACCAGAACCTGCCCGTCGGCCGTGGTCGTGCTTCTCTGACTCCGGGAGGGGCTTTTAGGGGCGCGGGGCTGTGTTGAATTTGCGGCTACCGCCGCCTGGGCGCGACCAGCCACAAACAACCCGCAGCCGCCACACAAACATCGCGCGGCACCCCCTGGGGCGAAGGGGGGCCTGGGGCACAGCCCCAGAAACAGGGGCCACACGTGCTGCCCAGTGGCACGATCACTAGGGCCCACACCAGAACCCGGCGAAATTAGTACCGTGCTTGCCGCAATCGCCATCTCCCAGAGCGCGACCGACCCCCTCTCCGGCCTGGTCCTGCGCGACGTCCCGCAGCCCGAACCCCGACCCGGCTGGTCCAGGGTCCGGGTCGTGGCGTCCTCCCTGAACATGCACGACCTGTGGACCCTCCGCGGTGTCGGCCACCCGCCCGAGCGGCTGCCCATCACCCTCGGCTGTGACGCCGCCGGCTACGACGAGGACGGCAACGAGGTCATCGTCCACCCGGTGCTGGGCGACCCGGACGCCGGCCGAGGCGACGAGACGCTGGACCCGAACCGCGCTCTGCTGTCGGAGCAGCACGACGGGTCGTTCGCCGAGTGGCTGATCGTGCCGACCCGCAATCTGGTGCCCAAGCCCGCGTGGCTGTCGTTCGACGAGGCGGCCTGTCTGCCGGTGGCGTGGACGACGGCGTACCGGATGCTGTTCACGCAGGCCCGGATCACCGCCGGTGACCGGGTGCTGGTGCAGGGTGCCGGTGGTGGTGTCGCCTCCGCCGCGATCAAGCTGGCGGTGGCGGCGGGTGCCGTCGTGTACGCGACCAGCCGGAGCGAGGACAAGCGGGCCGAGGCCGTGAGCTGGGGTGCCCGGGCGGCCGTACCGACCGGGGAGCGGTTGCCCGAGAAGGTCGACGTGGTGATCGAGACGGTGGGGGAGGCGACCTGGTCGCACTCGCTGAAGTGCCTGCGGCCCGGCGGCGCGGTCGTGATCGCCGGGGCCACCAGCGGCGCCAACCCGCCCGCCGACCTCGGCCGGATCTTCTACCTCCAGCAGCGCATCCTCGGCTCCACCGGCTGCACCCGAGCCGAACTGGTCGGGATGCTTCGGATGATGGACGCGACCGGTGTCCGCCCGGTGATCGACCGGACCCTGCCGCTCACGGAGATCCACAAGGGCTTCCAGCTGATGATCGACGGCGGTCTCACCGGAAAGCTCGTCATCCACCCGTCGGATGCCGGCCCCCAGTAGCCCGGACCCCGGCCCCCGGCCCCGCCTCAGGCCAATCCACAGCGCAGTACTCAGCGCAGTCCACTGCAGTAAGGAACCCCCATGCCCGCAGCAGCCGTCGGGTTGTCCCACTCGCCGCTCATCGGCAAGAACGACCCGGAACCGGAGGTCCTGGCCCGCGTCGACGCGGCCGTCGAGACCGCGCGGAGCTTCATCCGCGCCTATGACCCGGACCTGGTCGTGCTCTACGCGCCCGACCACTACAACGGCTTCTTCTACAAGGAGATGCCGCCGTTCTGCCTGGCCACCGAGGCGCACGCGGTCGGTGACTTCGGTACGACGGCCGGACCGCTGTCGGTGGACACGGCCGCCGCCAAGGCGCTGGCCCAGGGCACGCTCGACCGGGGCATCGACCTCACCGTCTCCGCCCGGATGACCGTCGACCATGGCTTCGCCCAGCCGCTGGAGGTCCTCTTCGGCGGCATCGACGAAGTGCCCGTCGTCCCGGTCTTCGTCAACGGTGTGGCCACGCCGCTCTGTCCGGTCAGCCGCATCAGGGCGCTCGGCACGGCGATCGGGCAGGCCGCCGCCGAACTCGACCGCCGGGTGCTGTTCCTCGCCTCCGGCGGCCTCTCCCACGACCCGCCCGTACCGGTCCTGGAGGGGGCCCCGCCCCGTGTCGCCGACGCCCTCATCGAAGGGCACCCGCCGACCCCCGAGCAGCGGGCCAAGGGCGAGCAGCGGGTCGTCCGGGCGGGCCGCGACTACGCCGCCGGATCGTCCGCGATGATCCCCATCAACCCCGAGTGGGACAACCGGCTCCTCGACCACCTCCAGCACGGCGAACTCACCGAGTTCGACCACTGGACCGTGGACGGCATGGCCAAGGAGGGCGGCGGCTCCGCCCATGAGGTCCGTGCCTGGATCGCCGCGTTCGCCTCGCTCGCCGCCACCGGACCGTACGAGATGACGTCCCGTTTCTACGAGGCCATCCCCGCCTGGATCGCCGGGTTCGCGGTGGCCACGGCCGAGGGACGGTGACCGGTATGGCAGACACATCCGACACATCCGATGACGCACAGGCCGTAACAGGAACAGGTATGCCCCACACATCAGTTGACGCCGAGGCCGTGGCCGGAGCCGTCGCCCGGATCGTCACCGCCCTGGACGAGCGGCGGCCCGTGGCACCCGTACGGGATCTGCTGGGCGAGCACGACATCGCCGCCGCCTACGCCGTACAGCGGGAGCTGACCCGTCGCCGTCTGGACGCGGGCGCGGTGGTCGTCGGCCGCAAGATCGGCCTCACCTCCCCGGCCGTACAGAAGCAACTCGGCGTCGACCAGCCCGACTTCGGGGTGCTCTTCGCCGACATGGATGTCTCCGGCGAGCGTGAGGTGCCCTCCGGCAGGCTGCTCCAGCCGAAGGCGGAGGCCGAGATCGCCTTCGTACTGAAGGAGGACCTGGCGGAGGGCGATCTCGGTCCGGAGCAGGTGCGGGCTGCCGTGGACTACGCCGTCGCCGCGCTGGAGATCGTCGACAGCCGGATCGCCGACTGGGACATCTCCCTCACCGACACCGTCGCCGACAACGCCTCCAGCGGCCTCTTCGTCCTCGCCGAACGCGGGCTCGGTCTCGACGAGTTCGAGCCCCGCGAGGCCACGATGCGGTTGTACGTCGGCGATCAGCTGGTCTCGTCGGGCAATGGCGCGGCCTGTCTCGGTGATCCGCTGGGCGCGCTGGCCTGGCTGGCCCGTACGGCACGGGAGTACGGCGAGCCGCTGCGCGCGGGCCAGGTGATCCTCTCCGGCGCGCTCGGCCCCATGGTCCCCACCCCGCCCGGCACCCGTGTCCGCGCCGAGATCAGCTCGCTCGGCGAGGTCACGGCCACGTTCTCCGAAAGAGATGACGCATGACTTCCCCCAAGACCGAGGCCAGGACCAAGGTCGCCATCATCGGGTCGGGGAACATCGGCACCGACCTGATGATCAAGATCCTGCGCCTGTCGGACACCCTGGAGTGCGCCGCGATGGTCGGTATCGACCCGGAGTCCGACGGGCTCGCCCGCGCCGCCCGGCTCAAGGTACCCACCACCCATGAGGGCGTCGAGGGGCTGATCGCCCTGCCGCACTTCGACGACATCGACATCGTCTTCGACGCCACCTCCGCCAAGGCCCATGTCGCCAACGCCCGCAGGCTGGCGCCGTACGGCAAGAAGCTGATCGATCTCACGCCGGCCGCCATCGGCCCGTTCGTGGTGCCGCCGGTCAACCTCGACGACCATCTCGACGCGGGGGCCGCCAACCTCAACATGGTCACCTGCGGAGGCCAGGCCACGATCCCCATGGTCGCGGCCGTGTCGGCGGTGACCGAGGTGCACTACGCGGAGATCGTGGCGTCCATCGCGTCGAAGTCGGCCGGGCCCGGTACCCGCGCCAACATCGACGAGTTCACCGAGACCACCGCCCACGCCATCGAGACCGTCGGCGGCGCCGCGCGCGGCAAGGCGATCATCATCCTCAACCCCGCCGAGCCCCCGTTGATCATGCGGGACACCGTCTTCTGCCTCACCGGAGACGTCGACGAGGACGCCGTACGCGCCTCGGTGAAGGAGATGGCCGAGCGGGTCGCCCAGTATGTGCCGGGCTATCGGCTCAAGCAGGAGGTGCAGTTCGCGCCCGTCGCCGACGACGAGCCCGTGCACACCCTCGTGCCGGACGGCGCCGGGCCGGTGACCACCCGGATCTCGGTGTTCCTCGAAGTCGAGGGCGCCGCCCACTACCTGCCGGCCTACGCCGGAAACCTCGACATCATGACCTCGGCCGCCCTGCGCGTCGCCGAGTCGATCGCCCGACGCAGCACGGCCCCCGCGGAGGTGACCCGATGACCGACACCAGCGAGAACGTCGGCCGGACCCTGTACATCCAGGACGTCACCCTCCGGGACGGTATGCACGCCATCCGGCACCGCATCGACCCCGCCGACGTGGCCCGGATCGCGGCGGCGCTGGACGCGGCCGGTGTGGACGCCATCGAGGTGGCCCACGGGGACGGGCTGGCGGGTGGTTCGCTGAACTACGGTCCCGGCAGCCACACCGACTGGGAGTGGATCGAGGCCGCGGCGGACGCCGTGAGCGACGCCGTCCTCACCACGCTCCTGCTGCCCGGCATCGGCACCATCGCCGAGCTGGAACACGCCTACAAGCTGGGCGTCCGCTCGGTGCGCGTCGCCACGCACTGCACCGAGGCCGACATCGCCGCCCAGCACATCGCCAAGGCCCGCGAACTCGGCATGGACGTCGCCGGGTTCCTGATGATGAGCCATATGGCCCCGCCCGCCGAACTCGCCGCCCAGGCACGGCTGATGGAGTCGTACGGCGCTACTTGCGTGTACATCACCGACTCCGGCGGCCGGCTCACCATGGACGACGTACGCGACCGGGTGCGCGCCTACCGCGAGGTGCTCGACCCGGCGACCGGGATCGGCATCCACGCGCACGAGAACCTCTCCCTGTCGGTGGCCAACAGTGTCGTCGCCGTGGAGGAGGGGGTGACTCGTGTCGACGCCTCCCTCGCGGGGCAGGGCGCCGGCGCCGGGAACTGCCCGATCGAGGCGTTCGTCGCCGTCGCGGATCTGCGGGAGTGGAAGCACGGCTGCGATCTGTTCGCCCTCCAGGACGCCGCCGACGATCTGGTCCGCCCGCTCCGCGACCGCCCGGTGCAGGTCGACCGGGAGACGCTGACCCTCGGCTACGGAGGTGTGTACTCGTCGTTCCTGCGGCACGCGGAGATCGCCGCCGGGCGCTACGGCGTCGACGCCCGCACCCTGCTGCTGGAGGTCGGCCGCCGTGGTCTGGTCGGCGGCCAGGAGGACATGATCGTGGACATCGCCCTGGACCTCGTGGCGAGCCGCGAGTCGTGACCTCGCCGCGGGCCGGGTGTCGTGCGCCTTGCCGCGGGCCGGATCTCGCCGCGCGCCGGGTATGAGCGACCCGGCCGCGGCGAGATGGCGCTGTGCGGGAGGGGATCAGTAGCCGGTCAGCGAGATGGCGAGGTCCGTGATGTTCAGCGGGAACTGGGAGTCCGCCGCGGCGGGGGTGACCAGGGTCGCCTCGCCGGTGAAGAGGTTGACGCTGTAGAGCGACGGCAGACTGGCGCCGTACGGGGTGAGCGTGGCGAAGGCGGTGTTCGAGACCGTCTTGCCGTTGCTCAGGGTGGAGAAGATGTCCATGCCGGAGTTCACACCGGTGTCGATGCCGAGGTTCCCGGTCGCGGCGAGCGTGCCGTTGTTCGCCGGGGACTGGATGACCACCTGGTCGCTGGTGGTGTTGATGTCGAAGAGCGTCGTCGCGGTGGCCGAGTTGAGGTCGTTGTTCGTGTACGCGGCGGCGCTGACGCCCTTGGTGGTGCCCTCGATCGGCGGGGTCGTGAGGTTCAGGTCCTGGATGGTCGTGTGGTCGTTCAGGTTGTGCCGCAGGTTCTGGCCGTTGTCGCTGATCACCCGCAGCCGGTCGGCCGCCGGGTTGAAGTCGACACCGAAGTTCGCCCCGTTCAGCGTGTACTGGAGCTGGGACACCTTGGTGACCACGACGTCCTGGGTGCCCGTCGGGATCTTGATCGTGTAGATGCCGCCCTTGTTGCCCACGCCGTACATCAGGCCGTCCTGCACCCGGAAGTCGATACCGATCAGGGCCGTGTCGCCGCTGAGACCGGTGATGAGCCGGACCCAGTTGAGCACCTTGGGCTGGTCGGTCAGGAACGTGGCCATCAGGGTGCCGTCACCGGTGATCCCGAAGGCACGAAGGCTGGGGGTGGCGGCGGGCGCGGCCGAGGCGGAGCCCGGGACGCTCACCATGAGCGCCGTCGACGTGGCCATGACCGCGAGCGCCGCCGCGATTCTCTTTCTCATGCCTGCTTTCATCGGTATTTCCCTCCCGTTTCGGCGCACGCCGCCGAGTGGCGTGCGGATGAGAAATAGATGTACCCAGCCCGTACCGACTGCCGAAAATCGTGCCGGAATGATTGCCGCGGTGTTCCCCCACCGGGCGGGTACATGGCTCCCATTAAGCCCACTTCACTCCTCCTCCACAAGCGGAACCGGTGGCGGAAACGCCCCGATCCGGGAATTTTGCGCACAGTGACAAAAGTGTCGGCGACACGCTCTCCAGGGCTTTGTGAGAAGTGATGAACGGCGTCCGGATTTCGTCTGTGCACCTGTTCGGGCCGAATGGCATGCTCACCGCACATGGGGAGCCTCTTCGCCGAACTGGCCCTCCGGGCGACGACCAACGCCCGCAGGGAGGTCGAGACGTATGTACGGGAGATTCCGGAGTTCGGAGTCCTGAACGCGAATCCGCGCGCCATGGCTCAGATGCTGGAGTACGCGGTGTGGTTCCGCCGTCGTACCGTCGAACTGTCGCCGGACAACGGTGAGTTGAGGGCCGATGACCTGAGCTACATCTCCTCGATGGGAGAGCTGCGCGCCGGGGCGGGAATGTCGCTCGGCGCACGACAACGGGTCCTGCGGCTGCACACCGCGCTGATGCTGCGCGAGATCAACGAGGCCACCGACGCCCAGCGCGGCGGCGGCGTCGACGAACTGATGCGGATGATGACCTGGTTCGCCCCGCAGGGCGAGCGCGGCATCGGCGCCTACAGTCAGGGATTCGTGACGGTACTGCGGCGGCGGCTGCCGTATGCCGAGCAGGTCGCCCTGCTGGCCCGCTCATTGCTCACCGGGGATTCCATGGCCACCGAACTGGCCGCCGTGGTGGACATGGAAGTGTCCGACTATTACGCGGTCACCGTGATCCGGGTCCCGGACCTTCCGGCCCTCGCCGATCCCGTCCTGGAAAACGAGATCGAGACCCTGGTGAAAACCCACCGGATACCCGTGACCTGGTCCCCGGAAAACGGTTACGAGAGCGGCGAACTGGTGGTCCTGGTACCCCGTCCGTCCGGCGCGGAGAAAGCCGTGCCCGACCTATTGTCGGACCCTTCCGAATCCCCGGCCCCGCTCCCCGGCGGGCCCGATTTATCCATACTCGTACAGGATTTCGCCCAAGCTCTCGCCCGCCCCTGCGCCATCGGCACCGCCACCGCGCCCCTCTCCGACCTCACCGACGCCCTCGAACGCGCCCGCCGGGTCAGCCGAGCCGCCCCGCTGAGCCGGCCGTCCGCCCGATTGCGGGCGCACACCGTGGCGGACGTCTTCGTCGAACTCGCCGTCGCGGACGTCCCCTTCGTCGACGACTGGCTCCGCACGGTGGCCCACCGCCTGGAGGACGGCCCCGACCTCCTCCTCACCCTCGACGTCTACTACCGCCACGACATGCACCGAGGCACCGCCGCCACGGCCCTCAACGTCCACACCCGCACCCTCGACTACCGCCTGCGCCGCGTACGCGAGCTGACCGGCATCGACCCCGGCTCGACGCACGGCGTACGCGTCCTGAGCGCGGTCGTGGCCCGCAGGCTCTCGGGAGCATGGAAATGAGAGCGGGCCGCGATATCGCGTCGGGCCCTTCATGAGGCACGCTGTGTCGGTGAGCGATTCCCATGACTCTCCTTTCGACGACTCCCTCTTCGTCAAGATCTGCGGTCTGAAGACCGAGCGTGACGTGGACACGGCGGTGGAGGCGGGCGCCGACGCCATCGGCTTCGTCTTCTCGGCCAGCCCCCGCCGTATCGACGCCGACACGGCCGCCCGGCTGTGCGACCGGGTCCCGGAGCACGTCCTCACCGTCGGCGTCTTCCGCAACGAGTCCCTGGCCGACGTACGGTCCTTCGCCACCGACTCCGGCATCCGGGCCGTCCAACTGCACGGACCGGAGGACCACGCCTACTACGCCGACCTCGCGGCCGACGGCTGGACCCTGATCCGGGCCGCCGCCTTCGGTGACACCGTGCCGCGCTGCGGGGAGTACGGCGAGGACATGCTGCTGCTGGACGCGCCCGTCCCGGGATCGGGCATGGCCTGGGACTGGTCCAGCAAGCCGGTGGTCGGCCCCGACGAGAAGTGGATACTGGCCGGCGGCCTCTCCCCGGAGAACGTGAGGGACGCCGTCGCCGCCACCCGGCCCTGGGGCGTCGACGTGTCCAGCGGAGTGGAACTCAGCCGGGGCGTCAAGGACCCGGCCCTGATCGCGGAGTTCGTGAAGCGGGCACGCGCCGGAGACTGAGCCCCGCCACGGTCGGCGGCAGCGGAATCCCGTCGACCGGGACGGGCCGCCCGCCGCGTTTCGCCGTCGCCCCCCTCGGGCCGAGTCGGCCGATACCGAACGGCAACACCCCGAGGACACGGAGATCCGCGCCCACCGCCCCAGCTGAACACAACTTCATCACTAGTGACACCCGACGATTCACCCCCACGTGTGACCTGGGGTAGGGTCCCCAGCGTTTCCGGCTACCGACCGAAGGGGGGTCGGTACGGGGAGTGTCGGAGGGCGGCAGGCATGGCAGTGGAATCCCGGTGGGGCGAGAGCGGGTCCGTGAACGCGGACGGCACACGGTTGGAGTCGCTGACCCCCGAACCGCTGCTGACCCGGGACTACGAGACGCGCCCCTCCCTCGTCTACGAACGCCTGCGGCAACGGCACGGCGCGGTCGCCCCGGTGGACCTGCTCGGCGTACCCGCCTGGCTGGTCCTCGGCTACCGCGAGGCACTGCAGGTCCTCCAGGACGACGAGGGCTGGCCCAAGGGCCTGGAGAACTGGCGGGCCCGCACCGAGGGCAGGGTCCCCGCCGACTGGCCGCTCGGCCCCTCCCTGGAGGTCAACCACATCCTGATCCAGGGCGGACCCGCCTATCCCGAGCTGCGCATGGCCTGGGACGCCGCGCTCAAGCCCTTCCAGGACCCGCGCCACGCCCAGGCGAAACGGCTCAAGGCCGCCGTCACCGCGTACGCCGACGATCTGATCACCCTGGTCGGACAGGCCGGAGGCACCGGACTCGCGGACCTGTCCGCCCAGTTCTCCCGCCCCCTGCCGCTGATGGTGGCCAGCCATCTCCTCGGCTTCCCCGGCTCCCAGGGCGACGACGCGCTGATGGACATGTGGCGCGTCCTCGACGCCGGCCCGGACGCGGAACCCGCCCTCGACCGGCTGCTCGCCGCGCTCACCGACCTCGCGCGGCAGAAGATGAAGAACCCCGCCGACGACTTCCCCTCCCACCTCCTCGCCGCCCACCCCGGGCTCACCCTCGACGAGCTGGCCCGTGAGCTGTTCATGCTGCTCGGCATGACCTCCGACCACGTCGGCATCCTCATCTCCAACACCGTCGTCGAAGTCCTCTCCGGCGAGGGCAGTGTGCGTGCCAGCCTGTCCGCCGGGATGGTCCGGGAGACCATGAACCGGGTCGTCATGCGCAAGCCGCCGCTGGTGAACTTCGTGCCGCGCTTCGCCGCCGAGGACACCCGGCTCGGCGACTACACGATCCACAAGGGCGACCCCGTCTGGGTCTCCTCCGCCGCCGCCCACGCCGACCCGCTCTTCGCCGACCACGTCGCCACCGGCACCACCACGGTCAGCACCCGCGCCCACCTCTCCTGGGGCGCGGGCCGCCGCCAGTGCCCGGCCCGCGAACTGGCCTCCACGGTCGCCGCGGTCGGGGTCGACCGCCTCTTCGAACGCTTCTCCCACCTCGACCTGGCCCTGCCCGTCGACCAACTCCCCTGGCGCTCCTCGCCGTTCATGCGAGGCCTGCGGTCGCTGCCGGTGCGCTACGAACTGGCCGCGAGACCCGAGGGGTTGGCACCGGGGACGGATGCGGTCGTGCCGGGGGTGTCGGGAACGTCGGTGGATTCGGCTGCGGAGACCGAGCCGGGAGCGGGCCCGGGGACGGGAGCCGAAACCGGGCCAGGAGCGGAGTCCGGGCCGGGGACGGGAGCGGGTTCGGCGGCGGGGTCGGCCGAGGTGGTGACGCCGGACGCGTCCGCACGCCAACGCTCGTCGCTGTGGCGCTATTTGACGGGGCTGATCCGAACCGGGCGTTGACCCCGCCCCCGGGGACCGTTCAGCCGCGTGGCCGTGCGGCTCCCCGCGTCATCCGGCCGATCTCGGGGGAAGACCGACGGACGGGCCGCCCAGCCAGAGCAGCCAGTCGGCGAGTCCGGCGAGACGTCGGGTGGTATCGGCGATGTCGTGGGAGACCACGGCCTCACGGGTGACGTGGTCGAGCGCGTTGACCACCAGCCGCGCCACCAGGAGGGCGAAGGTGTCCCGGCGGGTGTCCTGTATGCCGAGCAGCCCCAGAACCCGGTGACGTTCACGGATGTCGCGGCGCCACAGATCGAACGCGGCCCGGCGCAGCAGCACGCTCGGATCGTCCTGCCCGGTGAGCGTCCGGTGCATGGCGGCCGCGAGCCGTTCACCCGCCCAGGAACGGCGACTGCGTTCCCCGGTGTACGAGGCGAGCGTCCTGTCGTCGGTCAGGCAACGGGCCAGGCACTCCGCGTCCAGGATGCCCAGGGCCATGCCGAGCGCCGCCAGCGGATGGCCGTGCCCGACGGCGTCCCCGACCAGGGCACAGCGATGACGGCCGTAGAACACCCGCCGCCGGAACTTCGCCCCCGCCCACTGGATACGCCCGTCGGCCAACGCGCCCAGGAACGGCCCCCGCAACCCGGCGGGCAGCACATGCGCGTAGCCCTGGTGGAGGTAGCCCCGAATGCCGGTGGCCCCGGGTGCCGAGAGGGGCACGTCGGCACAGAGCCGGATCAGGGCGGGGGAGAGCCGGTAGGCCAGCACCGGGCCCGGGCCGCCGAGGAACACATGGCCGTAGCCCTCCCTGGGCAGCGAGGCGTCCGGCAGCAGCAGGCCCGCGGTGCGGGAGAGCAGCCGGGGGGACGGCTCGCCGGGTAAGAGCGAGCGACGGACGGCCGACGCCCGCCCGTCGGCACCGATGACATACCGTGCCCGGAACTCCCCGCAGCCCGTGCGGACCCGCCCCTCCGGGGAGGTCGCCACGACCCGGTCGCCCTGGCGGAGCGTCATCCCGGGTGTCTCCCGCACCGCTTGTCGTAGCCGGCCGACGAGGGTGTGGTGGTGCATGCTCACGGCCGTGCCCTCGGGATAGGGACAGGGGATGGGCGGGCCCTCGTCGTCCGGATGCAGTACGAAACCGTGGTTGCGCGTGAACTCCGCGCCGCGCAGCGGGATGCCCAGTCGGCCGAGCGCCAGCACACCGGCCGGGTGCAGCCACTCGCCCGACAGCGCGTGCCCGGGTTCGGCGACCGGGTCGACGAGTTCGACCTCGGCTCCGCTCCCCGCCAACGCCAGCGCGGTCGCACAACCGGCCGGTCCGGCCCCCGCGATCAGAACGTCCACACTCCGCATCGCGCCCCTGCCCTCACCACTCCGCCCCACGAATCCAACAGCCTTGACCTCCCTCAACTGGGGTAACTTCAAACAGTGATTGAGTCGCGACTGAAGGTGACCGAACGGCGAACGGGCTCGCGCACGGGCGCGCGGGCTGCCGGGGAGCCGCCTTGAGGGGGACCGCTCCGCCGTCGGGCCGCCGCTCACTTGCGAGAGCGGCGCTCCGCCGCCGGCCCGTCGGCCGGTTGTGAGAGCACCGGTCCACCGCCGGATCGCCCCTCTGCTTCCAGACCCCCGCTCCACTCCCAGATCGCCGCTCCACCGGAGGCATTCGTGACCCGCTCAGCCGTGCGCTCCGCCCATGCGCTCGCCACTCGGCGGCTGCTCTCTCTTCAGTGTGAGAACGGGAGTTGGGAGGGGGAGTTGGTGATGAACAACACGCCGCTGTCCCAGTACGTGATCGTGCGTCAACTCGTCGGGCGGCCGGTGCCCGAGGCATCGCGGGCGGCGATGATCCGGCACTATCGGGCCACGGTCACCCCGGAGGGCGGTTGGCGGATCATCCCCGATCGGGAGGCCGGGCCGTCGTCGCACTGCACCGTGCTCGCCCATGTCGCCCTGCGGTTGTTGGGGCTGCCCGCCGACGATCCGCTGCCCGCGCGCGCCGCGGCCTGGGTGCGGGCCCAGCCCGGAGGCGCCGCGGCCGTGCCGGCATGGGGGAGGATCTGGCTGGCGGCATGCGGACTGTACGACTACCGGGCCATCAACCCCCTCCCACCCGAGGCGTTTGTCATGCCGCGCCTCTCCCCCTTCCACCCGGACCGGCTCTACAACAACGCCCGCGTCGTCTATCAGGCCATGGCCTGGCTGTACGGCACCCGCTACCACGGCGACCTCGGACCCGTCACCGCCGAACTCCGACGCGACCTCTTCGCCGACCGTCCCCCACGCCCGGCCGACCGCACCCTCCTCGGCATCGACACCCTCCGGCCGCCGTCACCCGTCCTGCGCCTCGGCCACACCGCGCTGTCCTGGTACGAGCGGCGCCCGGCCGGCGCCCTGCGGGAGCGCGCGCTCGGCGCCTGTCTGGCGCGGGTCCAGCACGAGCAGCGGGTCACCGGGCAGGCGGCGCTGTCGTCCATCGCCAATCTGCTCAACGTCCTCGTCCTGCACGCCTCCGGCGCCGCACCCGACACCGTCGACCGGGCCCTCAAGGGCCTGGAGTACTGGAGGTGGCACGACGAGGAGGAGGGCACGCGCTTCGTCGGCAACCGCTCGGCCACCTGGGACACGGCGTTCGCCGTGGAGGCCCTCCTCGCCCACCCCACCGAAGCCGCCGACGCTCCCAGCGCTCCTATTACCTCCGGGAGCCAAGGCACTCCCGGCACCCCCGACATCCGCAAGGCCCTGCGCCGCGCCTGTCACTTCCTCCTGGACGCCCAGGAGACCGAGGAGATCGCGAACCCCGCGCTCAGCGCCCGGAGTCCGGTCGTGGGCGGCTGGTCCTTCTCCGACGGTTCGGCGCACTGGCCGGTCAGCGACTGCACGGCCGAAGCGGTGGTCGCCCTGCTGCACGCGGGGCACCCGCCGTCGGAGCACCTCCTCGGCCGGACGGCCGCCTTCCTGCTGGACCGGCAGAACCGCGACGGCGGCTTCGGCGCCTGGGAGGCGCGGCGCGGCAGCCGATTCCTCGAACTCCTCAACCCCTCCGAGCTGTTCACCCAGTGCATGGTCGAGCACTCCTACGTCGAGTGCACCGGTTCGGCCCTCCTCGCCCTCGCCCCGCTCACCGCCCGCGCACCGGCAACAGAGCGCGCCCGACTGCACGCCGCCCTGCGCCGGGGCGTGCGCTTCCTCCTGCGCCGTCAGCACGGTGACGGCTCCTGGTCCGCCGCGTGGGGAGTCAACCGCCTCTACGGCACCTTCTTCGCCGTACGCGGCCTGCTCGCCACCGGCTGTCCGCACAACCACCCCCGGCTGCGCCGCACCGCCGCCTGGCTCCAGTCCGTCCAACTGCCCGATGGCGGCTGGGGCGAGCACTATCAGGGCTTCCTCGAACAGCGTTACGTCCCCCATGCCGAGAGCCAGCCCGTGATGACGGCCTGGGCCCTGCTCACCCTGATGGAGATCACCGGTCCCGACCACCCGGCGGTCCTCGACGGCATCCGTCTGCTCACCGAGCGACAGCGACCCGACGGCACCTGGCGGCAGACCACCGCCGTCGGCGCCTTCAACGGCAGCGGAATCCTCGGCTACCGCCTCTACCCGCAGTACTTCCCCCACTGGGCCCTCGGCCGCTGGCTCGCCCTGACCGCCGCCCGGCCGCTGACCTGACATCCGGAGCGGCCTCGGTGTCGTACAGCTATCTCGTACGGCTGTATGAACATCGCCAATCCGGGCAGTAGGCCCCCGTGACATGTGAACGTTTACGTGCCGTTCACGCCAGACCATTGACTGCCATTCAGTCACAGACAACGCTGAATAGTCATATGCAGTCGGGTGAGGGGCAGCCTTGATCAGATTCGATGCGGTGAGCAAGAGGTATCCGAACGGCACCACGGCGGTGGACGAACTGTCCCTGGAGCTGGCGGAGGGCGGCATCACGGTCCTGGTCGGGCCCTCCGGCTGCGGCAAGACCACGACCCTGCGCATGATCAACCGCATGGTGGAGCCGACCAGCGGCACGGTGAGCCTGCGCGGCCGGGACATCCGTGAGGTCAACGCCCCCGAACTGCGGCGCGGCATCGGATATGTGATCCAGCACGCCGGACTGTTCCCGCACCGCACCGTCCTCGACAACATAGCCACCGTGCCCCTGCTCCTCGGCCGGCCCCGCAAGAAGGCCCGGGCCAGGGCCGCCGAACTGCTCGAACTGGTGGGCCTGCCCGCCGAGTTCGCCAAGCGGTACCCGCATCAGCTGTCCGGTGGCCAGCAGCAGCGTGTCGGGGTGGCCAGGGCGTTGGGCGCCGACCCGCCGGTGCTGCTGATGGACGAGCCGTTCAGCGCGGTCGACCCGATCGTCCGGGCCGAACTGCAGGGCGAGTTCATCCGGCTGCAGAAGGAACTGCACAAGACGATCGTCTTCGTCACCCATGACATCGACGAGGCGATCAAACTCGGTGACAACATCGCCGTGTTCCGAACGGGCGGAAAGCTCGCCCAGTTCGACACCCCCGAGCGGCTGCTGTCCCGGCCCGCCGACGACTTCGTGGCCGATTTCGTGGGCCACGACCGGGGCATCCGCCGACTCTCCTTCGTACGCGCGGCCGATGTACCCCTGCGCGAGGGAACGATCCTGCCCGCGTCAGCCCCCGTGGCACAGGCCCGTAAGACCGACGAACCCTGGGTCCTCGTCGTCGACGACGACCGACACCCCCTCGGCTGGGCCGCCGTCCCCGACCTCCCCGAGAGCGGCACCCTCGCCGACGTTCGACTCGCCTCCCTCGGCCACACCTTCAGCCTCGTCGGCGACTCGGCGCGGGCCGCCCTTGACTCGGCGCTGCTCTCACCGGCGAGGCTGGCAGTGGGCGTGGATGCGGACGGCGCGGTCGTCGGCGTCGCGGATGTGCACGAGATCACCGACAGTGCGGGCGGTGACCACGAGTGAACGAGGACGAACCGCTCGTCCGGTGGGGGTGGATCGCCGATCACGCCGGTGAACTCGCCGACTACACCGGCGTCCATCTCAGACTCGGACTGCTCCCGGTGCTGTTCGGGCTGATCATCTCGGTGCCGCTCGGCATGCTGTGCCATCGCTGGCGCTGGCTGTATCCGCCGGTGTCGACCCTGGCGAACATCCTGTACGCGATCCCGTCGCTGGCCCTGTTCATGATCTTCGTGCGGTACACGGGGCTGACCGAGCAGACGGTGATGATCCCGCTGACCCTCTACACCCTGTCCGTGCTGGTGCCCAATGTCGTGGACGGTCTCGCCTCGGTGCCCGAACCGGTCCGGCTCGCGGCCACCGCGATGGGATTCGGCGCCGTTCGAAGGGTCGTCCAGGTCGAACTGCCCATCGCCGTACCGGTCGTCATCGCCGGCGTACGGGTCGCCGCCGTGTCGTCGATCAGCCTGGTCGCCGTGGGCCAGCTGATCGGGCAGGGCGGCCTCGGCTACTACATCACCCGGGGTCTCCAACTCGACTTCCCCACCCCGATCGTCACCGCGATCGCCCTGATCATGCTGCTCGCCCTCGCCACCGACGCCCTGCTGGTCCTGGCACAGCGACTGCTCACCCCCTGGTCCCGAAGCAAGGTGACGGCGGCATGAACGACTTCCTCAACCAGATCGAGCTGGTCGCCGACTGGCTGACGTCCTCCGCGCAGTGGCACGGCGACGACGGCATCCCCCAGCGCCTCCTGGAACACCTCACCTACAGCGGACTGTCCCTGCTCTTCGCCGCGCTGATCGGGCTGACGTTCGGGCTGCTCGTCGGGCACACCGGCCGGGGCGCGTTCGCCGTGGCCAGCGTCGCGAACCTCGCCCGCGCGATCCCCACCTTCGGCCTGGTCGTCCTCGTCGTCACCCTCGCCGGCCTCAGCACCGCGCCCGTCCTGGTCGCCCTGGTGGCGCTCGCGGTCCCGCCGATCCTCATCAACACCTTCGAGGGCGTACGGGGAGTGGACCCCGACACCCGCGACGCGGCGCGCGGGATCGGGATGACCGAGTGGGAGATCCTCACCAAGGTCGAGGTGCCGATGGCGCTGCCGCTGATCCTGCTCGGGCTGCGGGTCGCCGCGATCCAGGTGGTCGCCACCGCGACCGTCGCCGCCTACCCCGGGCTCGGTGGACTCGGCCGGTTCATCGTCGACGGACTCTCCCGCAACGACTACGAGTTGGTCATCGGCGGCTCCACCGTCGTCGTCGCCCTCGCCCTGGTCGTCCAGCTCGCCTTCACCGCGCTGCGGCGCGTCGCCGTCTCCCCGGGCCTGAGGGCCTCGGCGTCCAAGTCCTGAACTTCCTCCGCCCCGGCCAACGAGGGCTCCCAGAAAGGAAACACCCATGCGAGGCATGTACAGAGGCACGGCGTTCGGTCTGATCACCGCGCTCACCCTCACGCTCACCGCCTGCGGCGGGGGCGGCGACAGCGACGACAACCCCCTGACCGGCGGAGACGAGGGCGACGGTACGTCCATAGTCGTCGGCTCGGCCAACTTCCCCGAGAACCAGCTCCTCGCCGAGATCTACGCCCAGGCCCTGGAGGACAAGGGCCTGAAGGTGACCCGCAAGTTCGACATCGGGGCCCGCGAGGTCTACTACGACCAGGTCGTCAAGGGCGGCATCGGAGTCTTCCCCGAGTACAACGGCGCCCTGCTGTCCGTGGCCGTCGACAAGAACAGCACCGCCACCACCACCGAGGACGTCAACGCCGAACTGAAGGAGAAACTCCCGAAGTCGGTCGAGATCCTCGACTCCTCCCCGGCCGAGGACAAGGACTCCGTCACCGTCACCGCCGAGACCGCCGCCAAGTACGACCTCACGACCCTCGCCGACCTCAAGCCGGTCGCGAAGGACCTGACCATCGGCGCCAGCTCCGAGTTCAAGACCCGCACCCAGGGCCTGGTCGGGCTGGAGAAGGTCTACGGCGTGGAGTTCGGCAAGTTCCAGCCACTCGACGCGGGCGCCCAGACCACCCTGGTGAAGCTGCTGAAGTCCAACGAGATCCAGGCCGCCAACCTCTACACCACCGACCCGGCCATCGTCGCCGACAAGCTGGTCGTCCTGGAGGACCCGCAGAACCTGTTCTCCTCGCAGAACGTCACCCCGCTCGTCTACAAGGACGCGGTGAACGACACCGCCAGGTCGGCGCTCAACGCCGTATCGGCGAAGCTCACCACCGAGGACCTGCTGGAGATGATGAAGAAGCTCGTCAACGACAAGGAGGACGCGGACACCGTCGCCGAGGAGTGGCTGACGAAGGCAGGTCTCGCCGGCTGACCGGCCTTCGGGCCTCCGTCACTCCGAACCGCGCAGCACCGGCCACACGCTGGGGCGGACGACTCCGTCGGCGTCGAGGCCGTGGTCGGTCTGGAAGGCGATCACCGCGGCCTCCGTTCCCTCGCCGAAGTAGCCGTCCATGCCGTCGGAGCCCACGTCGTAGCCGCGTTTGATGAGGATGCACTGCACCTGGACCACACGATTGCCGCTCTGGCCGGGCTTGGTGTTGCCGTTGCCGTTGTAGTAGGTGCAGTCCGAGACCCAGGCCGGGTCCCCCGACGTGGGGGGTGAACTGCTCTGGGTCGGCGTGGGTTCGGCGGGCCCGTCGGTCGTGGTGCCGGGCGTGGACGGCTCGGTGCCCCCGTCCTCGCCGGTGGGGGAGGAGCCGGGGGCGTCGACGTCGGCGGTGCCGTCCTCGACGCCCGAGCCGTCACCGCCCTTGCCGCCCTCGCCGGACACCTCCGACACGGAGGCCCCGCCGTCCGCCACGGGAACGCCGTCCGCGGAGGGCCCGGACGCCGTCGAGGAGGCGTCGTCGTCACCGGGGACGCCGTCCACGGCCGTCGACCTCCCCGGCTCCCGCGCCTCGGTCGTGGACGCGTCGGGGCGGGTGAGCACATAGGTGCCGGCGGCCACCGCGCACAGGGCGACGGAGGCGGCGACGACCGACACCTGCTTGCGCCGCGTCCGCGTACGGGACTTCGACGCGGCGGACCGGGACGCCTTCTCCTCCACCGCCGCCGCTCCCGGCCGGGCGCCCTCGCCACCCGGGGTCTCGCGCTTGTCCTGGGCGGCGCCCTCGTCCCGAGCCGCGCCTCCGGCCGAGGCGGCAGCCGCGCCCGCCGCCGACCGTTCGCTCTCGGACGGGCCACGGCGGACCTGTTCGAGGGGGAGCACGCGCAGCTCCTCGTACGCCCGCTGCCGGGCGCGCACCCGGCCGCCGAGCGGCTCCGACCAGTCGACGGCGCCCATGGCAGCCGCGGCCCCGGAGGCACCCGCGACCTTGGCCCCGCCGAGCGCATCTGAGGCACCCGCGGCCCCGGCCCCGCCACGCGCACCGGCGTGCGGCCGGGCCGCCTCGACGAGGTCCTGCGGGGTCGGCCGCTGACCGGGCTCCTTGGCCAGACAAGCGGTCAATAACGCGGCGAGCGTGGCGTCGGCCGCCGCGATCTCCCCGATGACCTTCGCGTTCGGCTCCTCGAACGCCACCCGGTGCATCACATCGACACCGGTGCCGTCACCGAACGGGGCGCTGCCGGTGACCGCGTAGACCAAAGTGCAGGCGAGGGAGAACACATCCGACGCGGTGTCGCACTCACCGGTCCGCAGATACTCCGGCGACATGTACGCCGGGGTGCCCACCCGGTTTCCGGTGCCGGTGATGGCGCTGGCGTCGGCGGCCTTGGCGATACCGAAGTCGATGACATGCGCGCCCCGCACGGACAGCAGGACGTTCGACGGCTTGAGGTCCCGGTGCACGATCCCGGCGGCGGAGAGATCGGCGAGGGTCCGCCCCAGCTCCGCCACCAGCCGCCACACGGTCGCCGCGCCCAGGGCACCGCCCTCCTGGACGGCGACCGAGAGATCGAGTCCCGGCAGATACTCGGTGGCCATCCACAGCAGTTCGTCGTCGAAGCCCGTACCGCACAGCCTCGGCATGTTCGGCGTACGGACCCGCTCATGGACCGACGCCTCGCGCTCGAACCGGCGCCGGAACCGCACATCCTCCGCGTACTCCGGCCGGATCACCTTCACCGCGACCAACTCGGGGCTGCCGTCCATCGGACGCGCCACATAGACGCGCCCCATGCCACCACTGCCGAGCAGCCCCAGCGACACATACGGACCGACACGATCCGGGTCGCCGGGGCGCAACGGCAGAGCGCCGGACCGTTTCAGCGCCTCCGGCGCCGGAACCCGGTCCGACGCTCCCCGCGTCGGCACCCCCTCAGCCGCCCGACGCGCCGGAACCCCGTCTGCCGCTCGATGTGGTGGCACCGGCCGCTGGTCTGACACAACACCCCCGAAGTGACTTTCCCCGTACGTCAGTTCGCCCCCAAGGGTGTTGACATTAGCTCAGCCGGGGCCGGGGTTCCGGGTTTCCGTCACTTCCGTACCACCTCCGTGACGCCCGAGCCGACCGGACCGATCCGCAGCACGGTGCCCGTGAGGTCGGTGAACGACTCGACCTTCACCGACCCCCGACCGTCGGCCGCCGTCCCGGTCACGTCGTACGCCGCCGGATCGGCCTCCCCGATCTCCACCTCCAGCACCGCACGGGAGTTCGGCGGCACGGTCACCCGCGTCGAGTGCGCGTCGCCGGAGCGGCGCACCCGTACGGAGACCGGCCCGCGCACCGAGGGAACCGTCCCCTCGGCCTCCGTCAGCGCCCCCGTCCTGGGCCGGATCAGGAACCCGGCCGCGCCCGGCTCGCTGACCTGCACGCCGAGGATGTGCCGGGCCACAGCGTTCGCGGGCGCGGACGCCCAGGCGTGGGAGAGCGTCATATTGGACTTCAGCGCGGGGTCCCACGCCTCCGTGACGATGGTCGCCTTGAGCGCGTCCAGCATGTGCAGCCACGAGTTGGTGGCCGTGGAGGTCAGCAGGGCCAGCGCCGCGTCGGAGCGGCCGAGCCGGAAGAGCGCGTCCAGCAGGAACTGCGACCCGTAGACGCTCACCTTCATCCCGCCGCCCGCGAGGGTGTCGCCCAGTTTGGCCAGGACGTCCTCGTCCAGCCCGTCGGCGACACCGAGGGCCACGGGGAACGCGGTGGCGTGCTGGGCGCTGTGGGTGGTGCCGATGCCGTCGACGAACCGCCCGGCCGAGGAGTCGAGGAGCGTGGTGCGCATGGCCTTGGCGAGGGTGTCGGCCCGGTCGTGCAGCGTGGCCGCGTCGTCGTCCTTGCCAAGGACCTCGGCGCACTTGGCGAGGGCTTCGAACGCCGCGTACTGGAAGGCGTTGACCACCGTGTTGACGTTGGTGAAGACATACCCGTCGCGGCTGGCGGCCGGCCAGTCGACCAGGTCGCCCAGGTTCTGGCTGGTGTTGCCGGGCGCCTTGCGGACCAGACCGTCGGTGTCCAGATAGGAGGTGAGGTTCTTGGCCGTGAGCAGGTCGTAGTCCTTGGCGAGCTGCCGGTCGTCCCCGGTGGCGAGATAGTCCTCCCACGCGGAGATCGCGCACATCAGCCGGTACTCGGTGGGCCAGGTGCCCTTGCGGACCAGATAGTCGTTGGACCAGCGCGCGAGGGCGTACGACCGCTGGACGCCGTACTCGGAGAGCTGGTTGATCAGCGCGTCGCCCTCGTACGGGCCGCGTTCGCGGGTCGGGGTGTCGGTGTAGAGGTCGCCGCGGGTGGCCTCGATGGAGTACCGGCACAGTTCCCACACCCGGTCCAGGTCGGCGTTCGAGCTGCGGAACGAGGCGTGGGAGTCGTCCCAGTCGAGTTTCCAGGCGCGGCCGGTGACGACCGCCGTCGACAGGTCGAGGGAGGTGCGCAGCTCGGCCCAGCGGAAGCCCCGGTAGCCCCAGTGCTCGAAGCGCTGCTCGCCGTCGCGCAGCGTCCACACCTCGCGGTAGGTGTTGGTGGCGCGGAGCTGGTACTTGACCGTGCCGTCGGAGTTCAGCTCCTCGCCGAGCCGCACCTCGACGGTGTCGCCCGCGCCGCCGGAGATCTCCAGGGCCAGCCCGCCGACGATCTCCCGCCCGAGGTCGACCAGCCAGCGGCCGTCCGCGACCTTGGTGACGGAGGCGGGGGTGACGTCGTGCGGCCGTACCGCCTCGATCGGCGCCGGTACGAGGGCGTCGATCGCGGTCCGGACGACCGGGGCGAGCCAGTCGCCGTCGTCGAAGCCGGGCTTCGTCCAGCCGACCGGCTCGCGCCGCAGATCCCAGTACTCCTGCGGGACGGTGAAGTAGCTGCTGCCCGCACTGCCCTTCGACGGCAGCAACCCGGCCTGACGGCGCGCCTTCCAATGGTCGCCGGACGCGACGGTGGTCCGGCTGCCGTCCGCGTACGTGATCTCCAGCTGGGCCAGGAACTTCTGCTGCGAGGTCGTCCAGCACAGCGCCGCCAGCGCGTTGGCCTTGCCGTCGGCCCGCAGCGTGGAGGTGATGTCGAACGCCTGGTAGGCGGTGCCGGAGCCGGAGCGGACGGAGGCGTAGCCGACCGTGCTGCCGTTGCTCCACACCTTCGCGACGTACTGCCGGGCCGGATCGGGCGAAGTGGCGGCGACGTAGAGGATCGCGGCGGCTATCTCCTTGCCGGCCTTCGTCTCGTACTCGTGGCGCAGTAGCGCCCAGGTGTCGTCGGCCCCGTAGGAGGACAGCGAGGAGGCGCCCGTGGGGAAGGTGAGCGTGCCGCCCGAGACGGTGCCGGTGGCGAAGGTGCCCTTGTCGGAGGCGAAGTCGTCGTCCAGCAGGACCGTGCCGTCGACGGCGGTGAACGTGACCCGGTCGTAGATCTGCGACTCGCTGAGGCCGTTGCGCAGGCCGACGTTCCCGGAGGCGTAGCGGCTGTCGGTGGTCGTGTCCACGACGGTGCCGTTGACGGAGGTGGTGAAGGTGGCGCCGGTCATCGTGACGGAGAGGTCCAGCCACTCCCCGGTGGTCACGGCGAACGGCAGCTTGACCTCGCCGAGCACGCTGTACGTCCCGTTCACACAGACGTGCTTGCGCAGCACACCGGGGCTGCCCGCGCGCAACTGCCACATGTAGTTGTTGGCGGTGTTCGTGGCCCGGAACCACAGCCCTGCCGCCACTGCCGTGATCTTCAGCCGGACGGTGAAGGTGCCGTCGGTCATCACCGGCCCGGCCGGCACCCAGATCGGCTCCGCCTCCCACTCGTCCTCGACCGAGGTCGCCAGCAGCGAGGGCTCCGACCACGCCGACCGCTGCTCACCCCAGCTGCTCACCCGCCACCAGTACGCGGTACGAGGCTCCAGCGCGGGCCCGCCGTACGGTACGGCGGTGGAGTCGGCGGACGTCCGCTTCCCGGAGTCCCAGACCAGCTCGTCGGAGTCGAAACCACCCGGAGTGGCCGCCACCTGGAGCTGGTAGGCGCGCTGGACCGTTCCCGCGCCGAAGTCGGGCATCCGCCAGCTGAACCGGGGGCGTTCCCCGGCGCTCGTCGCGAGGGCCCGCGGCAGCAGATCGGTGAGCATCCCGCTCGGCGCGGGCGGCTTCCCGGCGGCGAGCGCGCCCGTCGGAACGGCGGCCCTCGGGCCGGGCGCGGCAAAGGCTTGCGTACCGCCCGACAGGACGACGGAGGCGGCCGCGGCGCCGCCGAGCCGGAGAAGTCTTCGCCGTGAGAGATCCCGCGCCATGGTGCACCTTCGGTTCGATCGATGATGGGTGGAGAGCGTGAGGGGGTGGTGAAAGGTTTCAATGCGATTGCCCGGAGGTTAGGGTTCCGCGACGAATTCGGTCAATGGGTGATGCGAAATCGACCTCATGAGGAATGAAACGATTTAACCGGCTCCGCGGACAGGGGGCCGGGCCCGGCCAGGACACCCACGTCCGTGATAATCGCCTCGCCCCGCTCGCCGGAACCACCGGAGGACACCGTGTCCGCACTCCATGACTTCGCCACCTGGGAGCCGCTGTTGAGGCTCCTGTGGGCCGACAAGGCGGAGCCGCTCGCCGCCCCGGGCGGCCAGGTGGCGGGGCAGATCAACGTCCACTCGTGGAGCGTGCCCCTGACCCGGGCACGGCCGAGGCCTCAGGCCGACGACATGAAGACCGAGTGGGACGCGGTGGAACTGGTGCGCAACGCGCTCATGGAGGCCGACGTCGAGGGCGTCTCGTTCACGCTGGAGGCGATACCCGACGGGCGGGCCCGGCTGACCCTGATCGGTCCGAACCCCGCCGTGGAGTACGGCGTCGGCGGGCCGCACCCCGGCTCGCTGATCCTGGTCGAGGGCGCCGTCCCCGAGCCATGGCGCCGTCTGCCCGAACCGACGCCCGACGCCGTCCCCGCCCCGACCAGGGACCTCACCCTGCTGGAGCGGACCCTGCGCGAACGGCTGCCCGACGCCGTCGGCGCCACCGACGAGGAGATCGCCGCCACCGAGGAGCGCTTGGGCGTCCCCCTGCCCGACGAACTCAAGGTGCTCTACCGGGTGACACGGGCGCGCTGGCAGGACGGGGGCGGCGGCTACGAGGCGGCCGAGGCCCAGTACAAGGCGGTCGGCTGCGAACTGCTGCCCCTGGACAAGGTGTACGTCGCGGACGCGCCGTCCCGCCCGGCCCTGTGGCGGTTCGGGGCGAAGGACGCGGTCGTGACACCGCCCGACGCCGCCGTGCAGGGCCTGGTCGGCTCTCCCGGCTGGATCGCCTTCGGCGACAACGGCGGCGGCGACCGGCTCGCCGTCGACCTGACCCCCGGCCCGCGCGGACACGTGGGACAGATCGTCATCCTCAGCCACGAGGAGCACGTCGGCGCCGGCCTGGTCGCCGACTCCCTCACCGACCTCGTGCTGCACGGGCGCAAGAAACACTCCGGCGGCCGTCGCCGGAACGACGAGGCGCCGCCGGTGGTCTGGGTCAACCACGCCAGTGTGCGCAGCGTCGAGGCCGCCGCCCACCCCGGTCTGGAAGTCCTGAGCATCGGCGTGTGGGAGGGCGAACCCTTCAGCCTCGCCCCCGTCGTCGACCTGGCCCGGCTGCGCACCCTCTGCGCCTACCCCGGCACCCTCGCCGACCCCCTGGAGATCACCCGGCTCAACGGCCTGGAGTTCCTCGAACTCCCGCCCGAGGACTGGCGAATCCTCCTCGACGCCGAAGCCGTCCCGCGCACCCTGCTCTCCGCCTTCATCGAGGTGCGCAACGACCGCCCCGTGCACCCGATCGTCGACCTCGCCAACGAGATCCTCGCCCTCTGGGACCGCCCCCCGATCCCCCGGACCGTCCTCGAAGGCGACCTCGGCCCGCTGGGGTGGCCGACGGCGCACACCGACTCGGCGTACTGATGTCCGAACCCTCCGCTAGAGTCTCGCCTCGTCCCCGGATGGACCTCCTGTCCGGGGTTGCGCGCTGGGGGTAACGGCGGACATGGGGCCCGAAGGAATGCGACTGCCCGGCTACGAGATCCACGAGGTCCTCGGCCAGGGCGGATTCGCCACGGTGTACCGGGCCCGGCAACTCGCCGTGGGCCGGGAGGTCGCGCTCAAGGTGGACAGCAGACTGCTGTCCACACCGCGCGACCAGCAGCGGTTCATGCGCGAGGTCACGGCCGCCGGGCAACTGTCCGGCCACCCGCACGTCGTGCCCGTCTACGACGCCGGGGTGCTCCCCGACAACCGCCCCTACATGGTCCTGGAGTTGTGCCCCGGCGGCTCGCTCGGCGACCGCCTCCACCGACAGGGCCCCCTACCCCTGAAGGAGGCCCGCGACATCGGCGTGGGCCTCGCCGACGCGGTGGCCGCCGCCCACGCCGCAGGCGTACTCCACCGCGACATCAAACCCGGCAACGTCATGGTCAACCGCTACGGCGGCATCGCCCTCACCGACTTCGGCCTCGCCGCCATGCCCCGCCCCGGCCGCGAACTCTCCGTCACCCGCGAGGCGTTGACCCCCGCGTACGCCCCGCCCGAGGCCTTCCACATGGCCGACCCCACCCCCGCGGGCGACGTGTACTCCCTCGCCGCCACCGTCTACGCCCTGCTGCGCGGCCTCCCGCCCCACTACCCGGAGGACGGCACCCAGCTCAGCCTCGCCGAACTGATCGTCCGCCACACCTGGCCCTACCCCGACCTCGGCCAGGTCCCCGCCGCCCTCAACGACACCCTGCGCTACGCCCTCGCCGCCGACCCGGCCGGGCGCCTCTCCGACGCGGGCGCGTTCCGTGACGCCCTCGCCGCCGTCGACCTCGACACCATCGACCTCGGGCCGACCGGGGGCGGGGGCTTCGGCCCGGCGCCCAGCACGACCACGGTCCCGCGGTACCGGGACGCCCCGCCCTCCTCGTACCCCGGGACCTACGCCACGACCGACCCGTACGGCGGCACGCCCCCGACCGCTCCGGTGGCCCCCTCCACCACGGTGACTCCGGGACGGCCGGGTGGAGCGGGCGGTACGACCGTGGCCCCCGGGCCGGGCGGTACCGGTCGTACGACGGTCGTTCCCGGGCGGGGCGGTGACGGCGGCGGTGATGACGACCGTGGGCGGAAGGCGACGCGAGGCCGACGCCCGCTGGTCCTCGCGCTGGCGGCGGTGGCCGTGTCCGTGAGCCTGTCGGTCACCGTCTTGGTGTACCAGGGCGGTTCGTACGACGACGGGGGAGGGGACACCTCGTCGGCCGCGTCGCCGTCCGCCGGTGCGACCGCCGAGGACGACAAGGGCGGCGAGGACGGAGAGTCGGGCTTCGGCGTGGCGACGGTGACGGAGAACTGCGCCGCGACGAGCGTCGAGGGAGTCGGCGGCCGGTGCGTCGAGACCCCCGAGTGCTGGAGCGGGATCACCGACATCTCCGGCATCATCACGGTCAGCCGCGCCGACTGCCAGGCCAAGCACGTCTGGGAGACCTTCGCGACGCACCGCTGCCGAAGGACGGCCAGACGAACAACGCCCGTGATCTGATCAAGCACCCGGACATCAAGAAGCTCTGCTCCCAGAAGGTCAGGTCCGCGTCGATGGTCCCCGGCGGCCGCGAGGTCGCCAAGAAGTGGAGCGTCGACATCATTCCGCCGAGCTCTGCGGAATGGGCCGATGGGCTGCGGGTCGTCCGCTGTGTCGCGGCGGCCCGGACGGAGGACGGGGAGAAGACGGGCAGCCAGTTCGCGGTACAGAGCTGACCGCAGTCCCATACAGAGCTGACCGCCGCCCCGTACCCACCGGACGGACAGGTCGGCACGGGGCGGCGGCCGACTGGCCGGCCGGCCGATTGGAGCGGTGCGGCTCAGAGCGCGGAGGCCGCGCCGTGGAGGTTCTTCGCGGCCAGGGCCAGGCCCTCGGTCTGGGAGTAGGCGGCGTCCTCGTGCTCGATGTTGACGGCCATGTCGGGGTCGATCTCGGCGAGGGCGCGCAGGAACTCGGTCCAGAAGGGGACGTCGTTGCCGAGGCCGACGGCGACGAACTTCCAGGCGGGGTTCTCGGGCCAGGCGTTGCACCAGAAGCCGTAGCCGGTCGGCACCTTGCCCGGGGCGTCGGCGGGGACACGGGTGAAGGACGTGTCCAGGACGCCCCGGATGTCGGCGCCCGGACAGAGCGTCGCGTCCTTCGCGGCGGCGTGGAAGACGAGCGGGCCGAGCCACTTGACGGAGGCGATGACGTCCATGCCCTGCCACATCAGATGGGAGGGGTCCATCTCCGCGCCCACGTTGGTCAGAGCGCCCTCGTCGACGAGCCGCTTGAGCGTGACGGGGGAGAAGACGACGTTGTGCGGGTGCATCTCGATGGCGACCCGGACGTCGTTCTCCCGGGCGAGGGCGTCGATCTCCTTCCAGAACTCGACGGCCACGCCCCACTGGTAGTCGAGTACGTCCATGTAGACGCCGTCCCAGGGGTTCACCACCCAGGAGGGGTACTTGGCGTCCGGGTCGGAACCCGGGGTCCCCGACATGGTGACCACATGCCTGACACCGAGGAGCCCCGCGAGACGGATGGTGCGGCGCAGATCGTCGGCGTGCTTGGGGCCGACGCCGGGGAGCGGGTTGAGCGGGTTGCCGTTGCAGTTGAGGCCCGTCAGTTCCATCCCGCGCTCGGCGAAGACGGCGAGGTATTCCTCGCGGGCCTTGGCGGAGGAGAGAAGCAGATCGACGGGGCAGTGCGGCGAGGGGATGAAGCCACCGGTGTTGACCTCCACGGAGGTCAGACCGTTCTCCTTGAGGATGTCGAGGGCCTCGGTCAACGTCCGGTCGTGCAGACAGGCGGTGTACGCGCCGAGCTTGAGAGCCATGGATCGTGTCCTTCGGTGGGCGGGCGATCGGTGACAGATCAGTGAGTGATCGGGAGGTGATCGGGGGTGATGGGTGAGTGAGCAGGGAGTCGGCGGGGAGCGAGCGGGAGGGAGATCAGACGGCGGGCGGAGCGGCGACAGGGGGAACGGCGACGGCCGCACCCTCGTCGCGGGCGGAGTCGACGACGGCCCGGATGATCTCCATGGTCCGCAGCGCGTCGGCGAAGGTGGCGCATGCCGGCAGGGCCTCGGCGACCCCGGCGACCTGGTCGAGGAACGCGCGGGCCTGGTAGGTGAAGTTGTCACCGTTGCTCGCGCCCACACCCGGCGCCTCCATCGGAACCCCGCCCGCGAAGTAGGGCAGGTTCGGCCCGGCGATGATCTGCCGGGCGCCGCGCGTACGGGCGTTGGGCTGGGCGTCGTCGAAGAGGTACTCGGCGGGCCGGTGCTGGTCGAACGCGGCCCGGCCGCCGAGGCCCAGCACATCGAAGGCGAGCCCGTTGGGCAGACCGAAACCGGTGCGCGTCACCGAGAAGGTGCCGACGAGCCCCGACTCGAAGCGGGCGGTGAAGGACGCCGTGTCCTCGTTCTCCACCTCGCCGAACTCGTCCGACACGGGCGCGGCGTTGTGCCCGACGACCGCCCCCAGCGGCAGCGGACGCTTGGTGATCCGCGTCGACAGCGAGGCACCGGAGACGGACGCGATCGGTCCGGCGACATACTCGGCGGCGTCGATGATGTGCGACCCGATGTCCCCGAGCGCACCGGAACCGGCGCCCCCCTTGAACCGCCAGCTCAGCGGCCCGTTCGGGTCGGTCGCGTAGTCACACCAGTACCGCCCGCTGAACAACGTCAGATCACCCAGCTCACCCCGCTGGACATGCTCACGGATCGCGGCGATACCGGGCGCCCGACGGAAGGTGTACCCGACCGCCGTCACCACCTCCGCCGTCCGCTCCAACTCGGCCATCGCACGCGCGTCTTCGAGCGATCCGGCAAGCGGCTTCTCACACAGCACATGCTTGCCCGCCGCGACCAGCGCCTCCGCGATCGGACGGTGCAGGGCGTTTCCCACGACGATGCTGACCGCGTCGATCGTCGGGTCCTCGGCCACGGCCTCCCAACTCGGGAGCGCCTCCTCGAAGCCGTACCGGCGGGCGGCGTCCTCGCCGAGCGCGACATTGGCATCGGCGATCGCCGCCAGCCGCACCGGCGGCAGCCCGGCCCCGAACACCGTGTTGACGTTGCGATATCCGGCGGCGTGACTGCGACCGGCCATACCGGCTCCGATCACCGCGACGGAGAGAGGCTTTGACGTTGTCATGAGGGTGCCTTTCAAAAGGACACGTGGCGGTGTCAGTTGGAGGTGGGGAAGTTGAACCCGGCGGTGACGTGCTGGGCCTGCTGGGGCCAGCGGGTGGTGACGACCTTGGGGCGGGTGTGGAAGCGGATGCCTTCAAGGCCGTGGATGGGGTTGTCGCCGATGAGGGAGTCCTTCCATCCGCCGAAGGAGTAGTAGGCCATGGGGACGGGCACCGGCACGTTGATGCCGATCATGTCGGCCGGGTCACCAGGTCACCAGGCACCAAGTCACCAAGCACCCAGCCCCCTGAGTCACCAAGTCGCCAGATACTCGTCGATCTTCTTCCGCATGAACACGGACGACTCCTTGGCGCGGTCCTCCCAGGCGAACACACAGGACGTGAGGGTCCCGTCGAACTCGTTGGCCTTCAGCTCGCGGAACAGTTCGTCGAAGTCGACCTCGCCCTGGCCGATGTCGAGATGTTGGTGGACACGGGCCGTGGTGCCGGGCGGGTTGAGGATGTAACGGTTGCCCGACGACGCCGTGTGGTCGAGGACATCGGCCAGGTGGACGTGGGTGAGCAGGTCCCCCGCGTATTGGATGATCCCGGGGGCGTCGTTGCCGATGTGGAAGGTGTGCGGGGCGCAGTACAGGAAGCTGACGTTGGGATGGTTGATCCCACGGATCAGGTTGACCGCGTCGTAGCCGTTCTCGATGAAATCGTCCGGGTGGGGCTCAAGGGCGAGTTTGATGCCCTCCTGCTCGAAGAGCGGAAGGAGTTCCTCCATCGACTTCCAGAACTGCGCCTCGCTGCAGTCGGGTTCCTCCGGTCGCCCGTTGAACTCGGAGATCATGCTGTCCACACCGAGGTCGGCGGTGATACGGATGGCCCGCTTCCAGTAGCGTACGGCCGCCTGCCGGGCGTCCTCGTCCGGCCCGGACCAGCGGAACAGAGGCAGTACGGAGGAGACGCCGACGCCCGCCGCGTCCAGGGCCTTGCGGAACTTCCGTACCGTCCCGTCGTCCACACGCGGGTGACGGAAGAACGGGATGAAGTCCTCCCGAGGGGAGAGCTCGATCCATTCATAGCCCAACTCGGCTACCACGGCCGGTAGTTCGAGCAAGGGGACATGGCGGATCATGTACGGGTCGAGGGCGATCTTCACGGGGGATGCCTTCCGGGTGTGAATGGGGGGACGGCGGGCGTGGGGCCGGTTCAGCCGCTGCGGTCGGATGTGCTCGCCACGGGTGCGGTGAGGTCCTTTTCCTCGGGGAGTTCCTCGACGTCGACGCCCTGGACCTGGGCCAGTTCGTACGGTCCGGCCGTCCTTCCGGGCGGTCGGCGGAGCCGACGGCGAGGAGTTCGCCGCCGGTGCCGTTGCTTGGGCCATCGTCGGATCACCGGGTGCCCTTGGCGGCGAACGAGGCGATCTGGTCGACGTTGCTCTTGTCGACGAAGGCGGGGCCGGTCAGCACGGGAGCCTCGCCGCCCCCCATGTAGTTGCCGTTGTTCTTGTAGAGCCACAGCGAGTCCACGGCCAAGTAGCCCTGCAGATACGGCTGCTGGTCCACGGCGAACTCGATGTCGCCCGCCTTGATGGCGTCCGTCAGCTCCTTGTTGAGGTCGAAGGTCGCGACCTTGGCCTTACTGCCCGCGTCGTCCACCGACTGCACCGCCGTGAGCGCGAACGGGGCGCCCAGCGTGACGACCTGGTCGATGGACGAGTCCTGATTGAGCTTGGCGGAGATGGTCGACTTGGTGGCCGGCATGTCGTTGCCGTTGACGTAGAGGTTCTCGGTCTCGCCCTTGAACGTCTTCTTCACACCGGCGCAGCGGGCTTCGAGACCGACATGGCCTTGGACCTGGACGACACAGAGGGCCTTCTTGGCGCCCGTCTCATTGAGCTTCTCGCCGAACGCCTGTCCGGAGACCGACTCGTCCTGGCCGAAGAAGGACAGCAGGCCCTGCTCCTTCCACACCTCCATACCGGAGTTGAAGCCGACGACGGGGATACCGGCCTTCTCGGCCTTGGCGATGGCGTCCTTGAGGGCGTCCGGCTTGGCGAGGGTGACCGCGATGCCGTCGACCTTCTGGTCGATCGCGTTCTGGATCAACGTCGCCTGGCCGCTCGCGCTCTCGTCGTTGGAGTAGATCAGCTTGACGTTGTCCTTGGCGGCGGCCGCCTCGGCGCCCTTGCGGATGATGTCCCAGAAGGTGTCGCCGGAGGGTGCGTGGGTGACCATCGCGATGGTCATCTGCGGGGTGTCGGCCTTGCCGGCCTCTGCGGACGTGTCGCCTTCCTCGGACTTCTTCCCGCCGGAGCTGCTGGAACAGCCCGCGACGACCAGGGCGGCCGCGGCGGTTACCGCCACGGCCGTGGCGAGTCTGCGGGAACGGGCGAGAGCTGTGCGGTTCATAGTGCGTGCACCTCACTGTGCAACTGGGCGGGAACTGAGTTGGGAACCGAGTTGGGGACTGTGGGGGGAGGGGGGACCGGGATCGGCCGGTCTCGGCGAGCGGTGGCATCGCCCGTGGGGTGACCTCGACCGGACGCACGCCCTTGAGCGCATCCGATGGGTCCGGCTCGCTCCTGTGACTCGGGGACGGGTGGTCCCTCGGCTTTCGGCGGAGCCCTGTGCTGGGGTTCATTGGAACAACAGGACAATTTAAAGCGCTTTAAGTCCTGGTACTATCGGCTTGTTTCACGAGGGTGTCAAGGGCGTTTGCGCGAGGAGATCGAGCGAGGGGAGGGCCCGGTGGGCGAAGGCGGTACCGCAGGTCACCGGAACGGCGCGGCCAAGCGCCCCCGGCTGGAGGACGTGGCCGCCCGGGTGGGGCTGTCCACCGCGTCGGTCTCCCTGGTGCTGCGCGGCGCCCCCGGCCCCAGTGACCGGACCCGGCAGCGTGTGCTGAAGGCGGCGGCCGACCTCGGCTACCAGGTGGACCGTACGGCGAGTCTGCTGGCCAGCAGGCGGACCCGGCTGCTCGGCGTCATGGTCGACATCCACAGCCCGTTCCACGCCGAACTGGTCGAGCATCTGCACACCGCCGCCGAGGACGTGGGCTACGACCTCGTCCTGAGCACCCTCACCCGTACACGTGACGAGTCCACCGCCGTGGACACGCTGCTGGCCTTCCGAAGCGAGGCGCTGATCCTTCTCGGGCCGACCGCTCCCGCCGACACGCTCGCCTCCCTCGACAACAAGGCGCCTGTGATCGCCGTAGGCCGACGCATCGACGACGCCGAACTGGATGTCGTACGCACCGCCGACGACGACGGGGTGGGGCAGGTCGTGGACCACCTCGTGCGGTTGGGGCATCGCGACATCGTTCATGTGGACGGCGGCAAGGGGGTCATCGCCACCGATCGGCGGCGTGGTTATCGGGCGGCCATGCGTCGGCATGGGCTGGACGCGCACATTCGTGTGCTGCACGGCGACAACACAGAGGCGGCGGGGGAGCGGGCGGCTCGGCATCTCCTCGACGGGGGTGGGAGGCTGCCCACGGCTGTCGTCGCCTTCAACGATCAGTGCGCGATCGGGGTGCTGGCCGCGCTGGGGCGGGCCGGGGTTTCCGTACCCGGGCGGGTGTCTGTCGCCGGGTATGACGATGACACGCTGTCCCGGTTGAGCTGCTTCAATCTGACCACTGTCAGTCAGGGGGCGAGGGAGCAGGCGCGGCACGCGGTGACAGCGGCTGTGGAGCGGCTGGATCAGGGGCGTACGGAGCCTCGTGAGGTGGTGCTCACGCCGCGGCTGGTGGTGCGGGGGACTACGGGTGGGCCCGGCGTTTGACTCAGGCCGGGGTGGCACTGAGGGTCACGTGGGGCGTGAGCCGGGGCTGCAGCTCGGGTTTCGGAGATGGTGCTCTCCGGCGCTTGCCGGGTGCCGCTCTCTTTGGGATGGGTGCCGCCCCAGCGGCACGATTGCCCGCAGCTACGAACGACGATCGTCCTGCTGGCAGCTCCTGGTGACGGCTGCCCCTGCCCGCAGCTGGGGTTGCCCGAAGTGAGCGGCCTCACATGGCACTCAGTGACACGATTCTTGTGGTGCGGCGGCATCATTGCCGGGACCATGGTTTCCTCATGGCAGGTCGAAGGGATCAGGGATGCTCCGCAAGGTACTGGTCGCCAACCGTGGCGAGATCGCGATCCGCGCTTTCCGCGCCGGGTACGAGGTGGGCGCGCGTACGGTCGCCGTTTTCCCGCACGAGGACCGGAACTCGCTGCACCGGCTGAAGGCCGACGAGGCCTATGAGATCGGTGAGCCGGGGCATCCCGTGCGGGCCTACCTCTCCGTGGACGAGATCATGCGCGCCGCTCGTCAGGCAGGCGCCGACGCCGTCTATCCGGGATATGGGTTCCTCTCCGAGAACCCGGAGCTGGCGCGGGCCTGCGAGGAGGCGGGCATCACCTTCGTCGGACCGAGCGCCGACATCCTGGAGCTGACCGGCAACAAGGCGCGCGCGGTGGCCGCCGCCCGCGCCGCGGGCGTACCCGTGCTGGGGTCGTCCGAGCCGTCCACCGACGTGGACGAACTCGTGCGCGCCGCCGACGAGATCGGCTTCCCCGTGTTCGTGAAGGCCGTCGCCGGTGGTGGCGGGCGCGGTATGCGCCGGGTCGAGGACCCCGCCGCGCTGCGGGAGTCCATCGAGGCGGCGTCCCGCGAGGCCGCGTCCGCGTTCGGCGACCCGACCGTCTTCCTGGAGAAGGCCGTTGTCGAGCCCCGCCACATCGAAGTGCAGATCCTCGCCGACGGGCACGGCAATGTCATCCACCTCTTCGAACGCGACTGTTCCGTCCAGCGCCGCCACCAGAAGGTCATCGAGCTGGCCCCAGCCCCGAACCTCGACCCGGCCCTGCGGATGCGGATCTGCGCCGACGCCGTACGGTTCGCCCGGGAGATCGGCTACCGCAACGCGGGCACCGTCGAGTTCCTCCTCGACCGCGACGGCAACCACGTCTTCATCGAGATGAACCCCCGTATCCAGGTCGAGCACACGGTCACCGAGGAGGTCACCGACGTCGACCTCGTCCAGTCCCAGCTGCGGATCGCCGCCGGGGCCACCCTCGCCGACCTCGGCCTCTCCCAGGAGACCGTCACCCTGCACGGGGCGGCCCTCCAGTGCCGTATCACCACCGAGGACCCGGCGAACGGCTTCCGCCCGGACACCGGCCGGATCAGTGCCTACCGCTCGCCCGGCGGCTCCGGTATCCGTCTCGACGGCGGTACGACCCACGCCGGTACGGAGATCAGCGCGCACTTCGACTCGATGCTGGTCAAGCTCACCTGCCGGGGCCGGGACTTCACCACCGCCGTCAACCGCGCCCGGCGCGCGGTCGCCGAGTTCCGTATCCGAGGCGTGGCCACCAACATCCCCTTCCTCCAGGCGGTGTTGGACGACACCGACTTCCAGACGGGCCAGGTCACCACCTCGTTCATCGAGCGGCGCCCGCATCTGCTGACCGCCCGGCACTCCGCCGACCGGGGCACCAAGCTGCTCACCTATCTGGCCGACGTGACGGTGAACAAGCCGCACGGCGAACGGCCCGCGCTCAGCGACCCCGCCACCAAGATCCCGGCCGTCGACGTCCCCGTACCGCCCGCAGGGTCCAAGCAGAAGCTCGTCGAGCTGGGCCCGGAGGGCTTCGCCCGCTGGCTGCGCGAGTCGCCGACCATCGGCGTCACCGACACCACGTTCCGCGACGCCCACCAGTCGCTGCTCGCCACCCGGGTCCGCACGAAGGACATGCTCGCCATCGCCCCCGTGGTGGCCCGCACCCTGCCGCAGCTGCTCTCCCTGGAATGCTGGGGCGGCGCGACGTACGACGTGGCCCTGCGCTTCCTCGCCGAGGACCCCTGGGAGAGGCTGGCCGCGTTCCGCGACGCCGCGCCGAACATCTGCCTGCAGATGCTGCTGCGCGGACGCAACACCGTGGGCTACACCCCGTACCCGACCGAGGTCACCGACGCTTTCGTCCAGGAGGCCACCGACACCGGCATCGACATCTTCCGCATCTTCGACGCCCTCAACGACGTCGGCCAGATGCGCCCCGCCATCGAAGCCGTACGCGCCACCGGCACCGCCGTCGCCGAGGTCGCCCTCTGCTACACCTCCGACCTGTCCGACCCGGCGGAGAAGCTCTACACCCTCGACTACTACCTCCGCCTCGCCGAGCAGATCGTCGAGGCCGGGGCCCATGTCCTGGCCGTGAAGGACATGGCGGGCCTGCTCCGCGCCCCCGCCGCCACCAAGCTGGTCTCGGCGCTGCGCCGCGAGTTCGACCTGCCGGTGCACATCCACACCCATGACACGACGGGCGGCCAGCTCGCCACGTACCTCGCCGCGATCCAGGCCGGCGCCGACGCCGTCGACGGGGCCGTGGCCTCCATGGCCGGTACGACCTCGCAGCCGTCGCTCTCCGCGATCGTCGCCGCCACCGACCACTCCGACCGGCCCACCGGCCTCGACCTGCGGGCCGTCGGCGACCTGGAGCCCTACTGGGAGAGCGTCCGCCGGATCTACGCCCCCTTCGAGGCCGGCCTCGCCTCCCCGACCGGCCGCGTCTACGACCATGAGATCCCCGGCGGGCAGCTCTCCAACCTGCGCACCCAGGCCGTCGCGCTCGGCCTCGGCGACCGGTTCGAGGACATCGAGGCGATGTACACCGCCGCCGACCGCATCCTCGGCCGACTCGTCAAGGTCACCCCGTCGTCCAAGGTCGTCGGCGACCTCGCCCTCCACCTCGTGGGCGCCGGAGTGGCCCCCGCCGACTTCGAGTCCACCCCGGACAAGTTCGACATCCCGGACTCCGTGATCGGCTTCCTGCGCGGTGAACTCGGCACCCCGCCCGGCGGCTGGCCCGAGCCCTTCCGCACCAAGGCCCTCCAGGGGCGTGGCGAGGCCAAGCCCGTCCAGGACCTCGCCGCCGAGGACCGCGACGGCCTGGAGAAGGACCGTCGCGCCACCCTCAACCGGCTGCTCTTCCCCGCCCCGACCCGCGAGTTCGAGGCCCACCGCCAGTCGTACGGCGACACCAGCGTGCTGGCCAGCAAGGACTTCTTCTACGGTCTGCGCCCGGGCACCGAGTACACCGTCGACCTCGAACCCGGTGTCCGTCTCCTCATCGGCCTGGAGGCGGTGGGCGAGGCCGACGAGCGCGGTATGCGCACGGTGATGGCCACCCTCAACGGGCAGCTCCGGCCCATCCAGGTCCGTGATGCCGCCGCCTCCTCCGACATCCCCGTCACGGAGAAGGCCGACCGCTCCAACTCCGGCCATGTCGCCGCCCCGTTCGCCGGAGTGGTGACGCTGGCGGTCGCCGAGGGCGACGAGGTCGACGCCGGTGCCACGGTCGCCACCATCGAGGCGATGAAGATGGAGGCCGCCATCACCGCCGCCACGTCGGGCCGTGTCTCCCGGCTCGCCATCAACAAGATCCAGCAGGTGGAAGGCGGCGATCTGCTCGTCGAGATCGTCTGACACACCGACGGGGGGCCGTGTATCGCGGGCGTATCGAAAAACGGATACGGCACCGCAACGGCTCCCCGTCTCCAATGGGGGCCATGAACCACGACGCCCCTGGCCTCATGAACCACGACTCCGCCGGGCCCATCAACCCCGACGCATCCCTGTCGGCGCCGGCGCCCCACCGCATGCGCGGGATCGTGCTCACCGCCCTGGCGGCCCTCGGAGCGGCGGGCGCCCTGTTCGCCGTGCGCGGCCCGCTCATGATGTCCGCACCGAGGTGCGTGGCCGGGCGCTGGCACGGCTGCTTCGACACGTTCAACGGTGTGGTGCTCATGACGTTGGTGACACTGCCGTTGGCCGTGCTGGTGGCGTGGGCTCTGGCGTACCGTCGGCGTGCGGCCGGTGTCCTGTCGGCGTGGCGGTGGTCGCTGGCCGAGGTGGGCATGGTCCACGGGACGGTGCCGTTCGTCTGGCTGACCATGATGCCGGGCGCCGGGGCCGGTGTCGTCCCCGCCCGGGTGAGCCTGGTACCGCTGCGGGACCTGGTCACGATGGGGTCGCTCGGGATCGTCGGCAATCTGCTGGTCTTCGCGTCCCTGGGGTTCTTCGCCCCGATGCGGTTCGCGGCACTGGCGTCCGTGCCGAGGGTCCTGGCGCTCGGGGCGGGCTGCTCGGTCCTGGTCGAGACCGCCCAGTACGTCCTGGCGCTGGACCGGGTGTCCTCCGTGGACGACGTCCTGGTCAACGCCACCGGCGCCGTGCTGGCCGCGCTTGCCTCGCGCCGCTGGTGGCGCACCACGACGGAGGCGCCGTCGCATACGCCGGCGATATGCGGTGCTGCCTAGGCTTCCGACATGCGCGTACTGATCGTGGAGGACGAGCCCTATCTCGCCGAGGCCGTCCGTGACGGTCTGCGGCTGGAGGCGATCGCCGCCGACATCGCCGGGGACGGCGACTCCGCCCTGGAACTGCTCAGCGTCAACTCCTACGACCTCGCGGTCCTCGACCGCGACATCCCCGGCCCCTCCGGCGACGAGGTCGCCCGGCGCATCGTCGCCTCCGGCAGCGGTATCCCGATCCTCATGCTCACCGCCGCCGACCGCATCGACGACAAGGCCTCCGGGTTCGAGCTGGGCGCCGACGACTACCTCACCAAACCGTTCGAACTGCGGGAACTCGTCCTGCGGCTGAGGGCTCTCGACCGCAGACGCGCCTACGCCCGGCCTCCGGTCCGCGAGATCGCGGGCCTGCGGCTGGACCCCTTCCGCCGGGAGGTCTTCCGCGACGGACGCTATGTCGCGCTCACCCGTAAGCAGTTCGCCGTGCTCGAAGTCCTCGTCGCCGCCGAGGGCGGGGTCGTCAGCGCCGAAGAGCTGCTGGAACGGGCCTGGGACGAGAACGCCGACCCCTTCACCAACGCCGTGCGCATCACCGTCTCCGCACTGCGCAAACGGCTCGGCGAACCCTGGATCATCGCCACGGTGCCAGGCGTCGGCTACCGCATCGACACCGGTACGCATACCGATACGGACACGGGTACGCACACCGGCAGGGACGACACCACCGACCCCGGCGGCGCCCGTGCGTAGACACCCGAGCCTCAGCGCCCGACTGAAACTCACCCTCAGCTACGCCGGATTCCTCCTCCTCGCCGGCACCCTCCTGCTGGCCGTGATGTGGGTCTTCGCGCTGCGCTGGGTACCGGACAACGATCCCAGAGCCCTCCAGAACACCTTCGGCGCCGTGATCATCACCGGGCCCAGCCGCTCCGACCTCCTGCGCGGCTTCGCCCCCGCCGCGGCCACGGCACTGGCCTTCCTCCTCGCGTTCGGCCTCCTGGGCGGCTGGATTCTCGCCGGCCGGATGCTCGCCCCCCTCACCCGGATCGCCCACGCGGCACGCATGGCCGGGAACGGGTCGCTGTCCCACCGCATCCGGATGGAGGACCGCCAGGACGAATTCCGCGAACTCTCCGACGCGTTCGACTCGATGCTCGAACAACTGGAGTCCCACGTCGCCGAGCAGCGGAGGTTCGCCGCGAACGCCTCCCATGAACTGCGCACCCCGCTGGCGATCTCGCGAACGCTCCTCGACGTCGCCCGCAAGGACCCCGCACGGGACCGGGCCGAACTCCTCGAACTCATCGAACGCCTGCACGCGGTCAATACACGGGCGATCGACCTCACCGAGGCCCTTCTGCTGCTCAGCCACGGCGACCGCGCGGACTTCACCCGCGAGAGCGTCGACCTCTCCCTCCTCGCCGAAGAAGCCGCCGAAACGCTGCTTCCCCTCGCCGAACAGCGCCGCATCACCCTCGACGTCACCGGCACGGCGGCCCGGACCGGCGGCTCCCCGGAACTCCTGCTGCGGATGGTGACGAACCTCGTCCAGAACGCCATCGTCCACAACCTCCCCGCCGACGGCACCGTGACGGTCCACACCGAGGCCCACGGCGACACGAGCGTGCTGCGGGTCGAGAACTCGGGCCGCCCGCTCCCACCGGAACTGGTACCGACCCTCACCGAACCCTTCCAGCGCGGAACGGAACGCGTACGCACCGACGAGCACGCCGGCGTCGGCCTGGGCCTCGCCATCGCGCACAGCGTCGTCCGCGCCCACGACGGGACCCTCGACCTCGCCCCCCGCCCCACCGGCGGCCTCCTCGTCACGGTCCGGCTCCCGGGCACACCGTAGGCGTCCCCGGCACACCGTAGGCGTCCCCGGCACACCGCAGGCCGCGCCGGAACGCCGTATTGGTTCGCCGGCACACAGTGGGCCGCGCCGGAACAGCCATCAGGCGCGGGGGAAGAACTCCAGCACCGCCGTGCCGCCCCTCAGGGACTTCACACGGAAGCCGAGGCCGTTGAGACCGCCGGTGGAGCCCTCGCCGACCGAGCTGCTCAGGAACGTACCGGCGCCCGAGGACTGGAGGACGACGGTGTCCTCAGTGATCTTCGTGATCCGCAGGTCGCTGACCCCGAGCCGGCCGTCCATCCTGACGGTCATGGGCTCGGAGACGGTGAGGTCGCAGCGCCCGTCGAAGCAGGCTTCGACATCGGAGGCCGATGCGTCGCTGTCGCTTTCGCCGCCGCCGGTTCCCGTTCCGGTGCCGGTCTCGTCGGGTGCGGGCGTCGGGGAGGGCGGCTGTTCCTCGCCGCCCGACGGCGACCCCGTACGGTCGGCGCCCGCGCCCCCGCCTCGGCTCCCGCCCCCGTCCGCCCCCGTGGGCGTACGCGAGGCGGTCGACGACGGTTCCGTCCCCTCCGCGGAACCGTCGTCCCGACCGTCATCCCCGCCGCAGCCGGTGAGAGCCATCGCCACGGCCAGCGCCACCGCGACACCGACCCGGCCCCTGCCCGTGCTCATCCGCCAACCCCTCAACCCAACTCGACTCAACTCGTACGCCTTTGGACGTGGCCGAGCCCCGACGCCGGGGCACGTCCCTTTATACGGGCACCATGTGGGGAGGGGTCCCGGCACGGGCGTGGACCCTGGTGACAGATGCCGTACCGCGTGGCCGTGTCGCGGGCCGAGCAACGCCGAGAACCGACGAGAACAGGGAGTCCAGCGATGCCCCTCTCCACCAGCCTCGCGCGAGGTGTCGCGCCCGCAGCGCCCGGTACGCTGCACGCCCGCACGGTCACCGGCGACCTCAGCGCACCGCCCCGCGCCGGCCTGACGGTCCGCTTCGGACGCGGTGAGGAACCCGAGGTGGACCTCGGCGTCGGTGTCGACGATCTGGGGGTGAGCCGACGGCACGGCGAGTTGACGTTCCGGCACGGCCACTGGTGGCTGCGCAACGTCGGACAGCAACTCGTACGGCTGCCGCGCGGCCAGATGATGCATCTCAGCACCGAGCCGATCCCCCTCGACACCGGCTACACCCCGCTGTTCGTACGCGGCTCCGGCTATCGCGAGCACCTGGTCGAGTTGTATGTGGCGGGCCACGACGACGAGGGGCCGGTCTCCCGCCGCCGCGCCGCGACCGTACGCCCGGAGATCTGGCCGCTCGACGACGACGAACGGCTGCTGCTCGTCGTCCTCGGCCAGCGCTATCTGCTCTACGAGGAGAGCCCCCGGCCCCTGACCTACGCCATGGCGGCCAAGCAACTCGCCTATCTGCGCCCGGACGCCAAGTGGACCTCGCGCAAGATCGAGCATCGGATCGAGGCCGTACGGCGGCGCCTGCACCCGACCGGCTTCCGGTACCCGCTGATCCACGACGACTCCGAGAGCCGCCCCTCCGACAACAGGTTCCTGCACAACCTCCTCAGGGGCCTGGTGGAGTCCACGACCCTGGTGCCGCCGGACCTCGACCTGATGGAGGACGAGGCCGACTGGCCGGACACCTCGCCCTGAGCGGCCACTTCAGCCACCCGGCCCGTCTCTCGCTTCAGGAAGTCGTACCGGCGCCCAGGCGTGCCGTGGTCGCCATGAGCGAGGCGGTGAACGGGTGCTTCGGTGCCGTGAGGATCTGCCGGGCGGGCCCCTCCTCGACGAGTTCCCCGGCGTCCAGGACGGCGATGCGGTCGGCGACGGCGGCGGTCTCCAGGTCATGGGTGATCAGGACGAGGGAGAGGGCGCCGGACGCGTGTGCTCCGGTGCGGGGGCCGGTTCCGCTGCCGCGCAGCCCGGCGAGGACGTCCAGGATGCCCTGCCGGGTGACCGTGTCGAGTCCGGAGGTGATCTCGTCGCAGATGAGCAGCCGGGGCCGGGCGAGCAGGGCGCGCGCCAGGGCGGAGCGCTGGAGTTCACCGCCGGAGAGCTGTCCCGGGCGGCGGTGGACCAGTTCCGCCGGGAGACCCAGCCGGGCCAGGGTGCTCAGCGCCTCGGCCTCGGCGGCACCGGCGTCGACACCGCGCAGCCGGACGGCCGTTCGGGCGACCTGGTCCAGTACCGGACGGTGCTCGTCGAACGCGGCGCGGGCGTCCTGGAAGACATACTGCACGGCCGCGAGCTGCCCCCGGTCACGGTCCCGCAGACTGCGCGGCAGAGGAGTGCCGTCGAGGAGCACCTCGCCGTCGAGATCACGGTGAAGTCCCGCCAGACAGCGGGCCAGGGTGGTCTTCCCGCTTCCCGAACGGCCGACGACGGCCGCGAACTCCCCAGCTTTCAGGGAGAGTTCGGGTACGCGCACGGCGACGGTCGTACCCCGGGCGCCGTCACGGTGACGGGCGGTCAGGCCGCGTACGCGCACTACGGGTGGCCGCAGGGCCTCCGACGGCTCCGGGCCACCGCCGTCGCCCGTTCCTCCTCCCCTTTCCTCTCCCGCGAACGGCCTCCGCGCGTCGATGAGTCGGCGGGTCCACTCATGTGCCGGCGCCGCCCACACCCGGTCCGCGGGGCCCGCTTCCACGACCCGTCCGTCCCGCATCACATGGATGTCGTCGGCGAGGGCGCGGACGACATCGAGGTCATGGCTGAGCAGGACGACTCCGATGCCGCGTGCCACGACCGCCGCCAACTGGTCGACCACACGGCTCTTCGTCAGGGCGTCCTGGCCGGTGGTCGGTTCGTCGGCCACGATGATCCGGGCACCGAGGAGGAGGGCCTGGGCGAGGACGATCCGCTGTTGCTGACCGCCGGAGAGCTGATGCGGATAGCGGCGCAACAGGCTCTCGCCGTCGGGGAGTTGAGCCTCGGTGAGGGCCCGCAGAATGTTCTCGCGGGCCGCCGTCCGGCGGTGGGCGCGGGGCAGGTGCCGTACCTGTCGGCGGGCGATGTCGTTCAGCAGCGCGGCGACCCTGCGGGCCGGGTTGAGGACGGTCGCCGGATGCTGGGGGACGTAACCGATCAGGCCCTCGCCCGACCGCCGGACCTCACCGGAGACCCGCGCGCCCGCCGGGAACTCGCCGAGCAACGCCAGCCCCGTGGTCGTCTTGCCACTGCCCGAGGCCCCGACCAGCGCGATGACCCGGCCGGGCGGCACCCGCAGACTCACCCCGTCGACGATGGCCTTCCCGCCCACCTCGACCCGGAGATCCTCGATCGTGGCGAGGGGCTCCGGCAAGGGGCCTGCCACGGCTTCCGCCAGGGGGTCCACGGCACCCCGCTCGTCGCCGTCGTCGTACCGCCTCACGGCTGGTGCTCCTTTCCGCGCTGCCGCCGACCCGGCTTCTCCAGCGCCGCGTCGAACAGCAGATTCGTCCCGGTGGTCAGGCCGACGATCAGCAGTGCGGGGACGACCACCGCCCAGGGCTGGACGAACAGGCCCGTGCGGTTGCGGTCGACCATCACCGCCCAGTCGGCGGCGTCGGGAGCAACCCCGACGCCGAGGAACGCGGCCGTGGCGACCAGATAGAGCACTCCGGTGAGCCGGGTGCCGGCGTCGGCGACCAGGGTGCGCAGGATGGCGCGGCCGACATAGCCGACGGCGGTACGCCACCAGGTCTCACCCTGGAGCCGTAGCGCCTCCACGACGGGCCGGGCGGCGGCCTCCGTGGCGGCGGCGCGGACGAGCCGGGCCGCGTCCGGCACATTGACCAGCGCCACCAGCAGGGCGAGTCCCAGGGCGCCCGGCGAGAACACCGAGGCGACCAGCAGGATCAGCAGCAGCGACGGCACGGCGATCAGGACGTCCAGGGGCCGCATCAGCAGCTCCTCCAGCCACCGCCGATGGGTCAGCGCGGAGAACAGGCCGACCGGCAGCGCCACCAGATAGGCCAGGACACCGGCGCCGAGCGCCGTCAGGACCACCGGTCGCCCGCCGTGCAGGATCTGCTGCCAGACGTCCCGGCCCACGAAGTCCGTGCCGAGCCAGTGCCCGTCGCCGAGGATGAACGACGGGGACCGCGGCCCCGGTTCACCCGCGAACACCGGCCCCAGCAGGGCGAGGAGCAGCGGTACGGCGACGACGGAGACCCCGAGCGCGAACCGCCTCGTACGCCGCCGCGAGCCCGTCGCGGAGGTCATACGATCACCCCCGCCCTCGGTGCGAACCGTCGGGCGATCACATCGGCGCCCAGGTTGAGGACGACGGTGAGGACGCCGAAGACCACGGCGAGGCCCTGGACGACGGGCACATCGCGTTCGGCGACGGTGTTGAGGAGGACCGTGCCCAGTCCGGGGATCACGAAGAGGGCCTCCACGACGATGACACCGCACAGCAACCAGTCGACGGTGCGGGCGAGTTGCTGCGCGGCCGGGGCCAGGGCGTTCGGCAGGGCGTGGACGTAGCGGACACGGGCGCCCGGCACGCCGTATCTGCGGGCGTGGGCGACATACGGGGAGGCGAGCGCGTCGATCATGCCGGCGCGCACCAGACGGACCAGGGAGCAGACCGGCCGGGAGAGCAGGACCACGACGGGCAGGACCAGCGCGGCCGGGTGGGCGAGCAGATCGGTGCCGTAGCCGACGGCGGTCGGCGGCAGCCAGCCCAGCCTCAGCGCGAACACGGTCACCAGCAGCACCCCGAGCGCGAACTCGGGGACCGCGTACACGGCGAGGGTGACCGAGCTGACCAGCCGGTCGACGAGGCCGCCCTCATGGCGTGCGGCCAGCACCCCCAGCCCGAAGCCGACCGGTACGAGCAGGGCCACGGTGAGCGCGGCCAGCAGCAGCGTCGGGCCGAAGCCGTCGGCGATGTACTGGGCCACCGGGCGCCCCGAGGCGAGGGAGGTGCCGAGGTCGCCGTGGAGCAGCCCCGCCGCCCAGCCGACCAGCCGTTCGTGCACCGGCCGGTCCAGATGCATCGCCTCGCGGATGGCGGCGATCCGGGCCGGGTCGGGCTGGTCCCCGGCCAGGGCCACCGCCGCGTCGCCCGGCAGCGCCTCGGTGAGCGCGAAGACCAGCAGCACGACGGCCACGGTCTGCGCGACACCGAGGAGCAGCCGTCGGACGACGAACGACCGCAGACCGCCTCCGCCGAGCGCTCCGCGGGAAGCACGGAGATGGGGTGTCGTGCCAGTGCGGCGCCGTCGTGGCTGGTCGCGCCCCGCGGCGGAGCCGCATATCGATAGGGCCCCGCGCCCCTTTGGGGCGCTGTCGAACCCTAGGGGATGTCGCTCGGTCTGCCTGGGTGTCACGCCATCCACACCTTGTCGAAGCGTGCCCAGTCGAGGGTGTTGGCGGGGGCCTTGGTCTCAACCCCCCTCACAGTGCGGGCCGTTCCGAGAATCCAGTCGGCGAATCCCCAGATCAGGAAGCCGCCCTCGGTGTACAGGCGGCGCTGCATCCGCTCGTACACGGCCGTCCGCTCGGTCTTGTCGCGGGTGGACTGGGCCTGTTGGTACAGCGCGTCGAAGTCCTTGTGCCGCCACTTGGTGGCGTTGGTGGTCGAGTCGGAGAGCAGCCGCTGGGAGATGTGCGCCTCGATGGGCATGGCGCCCGAGCGGTAGCAGGCCAGCGTGCCGGAGTCGAGGATGTCGCTCCAGTAGGAGTCCTTGCTGCCCATCTTCACCTCGATGGTGACGCCCGCCTCGGCGGCCTGGTCGCGGAAGATGCTGGCCGCCTCGGTGAACCCGGCGGCCACGGCCGAGGTGTCCAGCGTGACCTTCAGATTCTCGGCACCGGCCTGCTTCAGCAGGGCCCGCGCCCGGTCCAGGTCCTGCTCCCGCTGGGGGAGATCGGCGGCGTAGTACTCGTACCCCTTGCCGAAGAGGTCGTTGCCGATCACGCCCGCGCCGGACAGCGCCCCGTCGACGAGTTCCTGCCGGTCGGCGATGAGGAAGAACGCCTCCCGCACCCGCTTGTCGTCGAAGGGCGCCCGGTCGGTCTTCATGCAGAACGCCTGCATGGCGCTGCCCTGGAGCCGGACGATCTCGATCTGCCCCTTGCCCTCGTGGGCGCGGGCGGTGGTGGGGTTCAGTTCGTGGGCGTACTCGACCTGGCCGCCGAGGAGGGCGTTGACGCGGGCCGACTCCTCGTTGGCGACGACGAATTCGAGTTCGTCGAGGTACGGGGCGCCCTCCCAGTAGTCGTCGAAGCGGCGGAGGACGGCCGAACGGCCGGGGGCGAAGGACACGAAGCGGAAGGGGCCGGAGCCGATGGGCTTCTTGTCGAAGTCGCCGGCGTTCTTCCCCGCGTTCTCCGGGACGATGTACGCGCCGAACGCGGCCAGGACGTTGGGGAACTCGGCGGTCGGCCGCTTCAGCACGAACTCGATGCTCCGCTCGCCGGTGGCGCGGCTGGCGTCGAGGTCGATGGGCTCCAGGGACGCCTTCGCGCGGAACGCCTTCTCCGGGTCGGCGATCCTGCGGTAGCTGTAGAGGACGTCGTCGGCGGTGACCGGCTTGCCGTCGTGGAAGGTGGCCTCGCGGAGGGTGACCTGCCAGCGGTCCAGGCCCTTGTTCGACTCCCATTTCGCGGCGAGGCGGGGCTGGGCGGACAGATCGGCGCCGTAGTCGGCCAGCTTGTCGAACAGCGCCTTGGCGCGGGCGACATCGGCGAACAGGTTGGCCAGATGCGGATCGAGGGTCTCGCTGGCACCGCCGCCCGCGAACGCGGCCCGCAGCCGTCCACCTCGCCGGGGCTTGCCGTCGCCGCTCTGGTCGGCCGTGTTCTCGGTGCCGCCGCCGCATCCGGCGAGGGCGAGGGCGGCGGCCCCGGTGGTGGCGGCGAGGAAGCCGCGTCGGCGCAGCCCGGAAAAGCGTTCGTCGTACATGACAGTCCCTTGGGGTGTGGTGGATCAGTGGGTGGTGCGTGGCGCCGCGCGGCGGGCCCCCGGGCGCACACGCGCGACGAGGTGCAGACGGTCGTCATCGGTTGCGTTGCCGGGCAACTGGCCCTCCCGCCAAGGCGGTTCGGTACGCGGTCCGGGGCCGTCGTGCAGTTCCAGGACCTCGAAGCCGTGTGCGTCGAGGAGGTGCCGCAGCTCCTGGGGGAACAACAGCCGCCAGGCGGAGTGCTGTTCGACGGGCGGTGTCCCGTCGTCCGACGTCCAGACCCGTTTACGGCGCAGGAGCTGGGCCGTGCGGTCGACGGTCAGGGTGGTGGTGGAGCGGTGGGCGGTGCCCCGCCAGATGAAGGAGTTGACGGTGGGGGTGTCGAGGAGGTCGGTGCGGCCCAGGAAGTAGGCGCCGTTGCGCATCTCCGCGACCAGCAGCCCGCCGGGCGCGAGCGCCCGGCGGCAGGAGGCGAGGAAGCCGTCGAGTTGGTCGTTGGTGTGGCAGTACAGCAGGGAGCTGTCCAGGCAGACGACCGCGTCGAAGGCGGCCCGGCCCAGGTCGAAGCCGTGCAGGTCGGCCCGTAGGTACTCCGGCCCGGGGTGGTGGGCGCGGGCGTGGGCCAGCATCGCCTCGGACAGGTCGGCGCCGGTCACCGTACGGCCCACGCCGTGCAGATGGGCGGCGTCGCGGCCGGTGCCGCAGCCCAGGTCCAGGACGCGCGGCCCGGCCCCGTGGCGGCGCAGACAGTCCTCGGCCCAGCGCCCGGCCAGCCGCTCGGGGTCGGGGAAGCGGGCCTCGTACAGCTCGGGGTTGTCGGTGAGGAGGTTGCCGCCGGTCATGCGCTGCTCCTCTCACCGGCCGGAGCGGGGGAGACCGGCGCAGGATCGGCGGGCAGCGCCCCACGCCGGTACAGCCAGGCCACCCCTCCCGCCGAGACCAGGCCGAACAGGGCGCAGCACACCCACGGCAGCCACGCGTGACCGCCGTCCGCGCCCGCGTCCATGGCCCAGCCCACGACGGCGTTCCCGACAGCCGCCGCGATGCCCGAGACGACGTAGAAGATCCCGAAGTAGGTGCCGGTCAGCTCGGGGCGTCCGAAGCGGGGGATCAGCTCCATCACGAACGGTGAGGCGATCATGAGCCCGAGGTAGAGGAGCAGCGCGCCGAGCAGCACGGGCACGGCATCCAGCCAGCCCCCGGAACCGAACCCGAGCCCGAGTCCGGACCCCGACACCAGCGCCGGCGGCAGGAAGGCCAGCCCCGTGACGCTGAGCCCGAGGGCGATCCAACGCGCCCTGTCCCCACGGGCCTTGAGCGCGGTGGTGATCCGCAGCTGGAGCGCGAGGTTGGCGAGGGTGCCGACGAGGAAGACCAGACCGGCCGCGCCGTCCCAGCCGGTGGCCTGGCGGGCCCCGGCCGGCAGCAGCAGATACAGCTGGTTCTCCAGCGTGAACATTCCGACCATGGCGAGCGCGAAGGCGAGGAAGGCACGGTTGCCGAGCACCTCACGCCAGTCGCCGAGGACCCCGCCACCGCTCGGCTCGACCCGCCGCGCGGGCAGCACGAGGGCCTGGGCCACGGTGAGGACCGCGAAGATCCCGGCGGCGGTCAGCGCGGACGTCCGGAAGTCCACGAGCAGCAGCACACTGCCCAGCAGCGGACCGATCAGTGCCCCCGTCGTCGCGAACACATTGAACAGCGCGAACGCCTCCGCCCTGCGCTCCCCGGCCTCCTGCGCCAGATACGCCCGGACGGCGGGGTTGAAGAGCGCACCCGCCAGGCCGCTCAGCACCGATGCGGCGAGCAGCACGACCAGCCCGTCGCCCAGCGCGAACAGCCCGAACCCGACGGTCCTGAGCGCACACCCGGCGATGATCACGCCCCGCGCGCCCAGCCGGTCGGATGCCGAGCCGCCGATGATGAACAGGCCCTGCTGGCTCAGATTCCGCACCCCGAGCACGACCCCGACGATCGCCGCCGACATGCCCAGGTTCTCGGTGAGGTGGGTGGCGAGGTAGGGGATCAGGAGGTAGAAGCCGATGTTGACGCCGAGCTGATTGACCAGCAGGAGGCGTACGGCGAAGGGGAAGCGGCGTATCTCATGCCACGTCTTCACGGGACGTCACCTCCCGCAGCCCGACTCCCAGCCCCGGCAGGTCGGTTGTCCTTACCCGGCCGTCCTCGCCGCCGATGCCGGTCCACGGGTCGTGGGCGAGCAGCAGATGCCCGTCGAGGTCGACCCAGCGGGCGCGGTCGGCGAGATGGACGGCGGGGGCGAGGCCGAGGGTGCTGGCGGTGAGGCAGCCGAGCATCAACTCGGTGCCGCTGCCCTCGATCTCCTCGGCGATCCGCAGGGCCGCGTGGACACCGCCGCACTTGGCGAGCTTGACGTTGACCCCGTGGACGCGCCCCGCGAGACGTCGTACGTCGTCGAGGCTCACGGCGTCCTCGTCGGCGATGACGGGCAGCGGCGAGCGCTCGGCGAGGGCGGCCAGGGCCTCCGGGTCACCGGGGGCGAGGGGCTGTTCGACGGCTTCCACGCCCAGGTCGGCGAAGCGGGGGAGGAGGGCGTCGGCCTGGGCCGGCGTCCAGGCGCCGTTGGGGTCCAGGAGGACGCGTACGCCGGGTGCGGCGTCGCGGACGACCCGGACGCGCTCGATGTCGTCCTCCGGATCGGGCGCCCCGGCCTTGACCTTGACGACCTCGAAGCCGTTCGCGGCGAGCCGGCGGGCCTCGGCCCCGGCCTGGGCCGGCGGGGTGATGCCGATGGTCCGCGCGGTGGCGGCGACCGGGGCCGACGGCGCCCCCAGCAGCCGGTGGACGGGATGGCCCGCCCGCTTCCCGACAAGGTCCAGCAGCGCGGCGTCCAGGGCGGCGGTCACGGCGGGCGGAAACTCGGCGGCGGTCGCCAACTCGCCGTCCCGCAAGGCATCCAGGGCGCCCTCGGGATCGCGGAAACGTACGAGATCCGTGGCGACGGAGGCGAAGTGCCGCCCCAAGGTGTCGGCGTCGAGGCCGTAGTACACGCTGGTGACGGCCTCGCCATGGCCGTACTCCCCGTCGTGCTCGACGGTCAGCCACACGGCGTCGCGGGCGGACATGGTGGAGCGGGATATGCGCAGCGGCTCGGTGAGTTCGAGGCGTACGGTGCGCTGGGTGACCTTCACTGACTCTCTTCCGAAACGGGTGGAACGGCGGCGGGGGCGCCGAACGGAACAGCGGCGGACCGGCCGGGCGGGGCGGCGACTTCGAGGGAACCGGCGGCGGGCACCGCGAGCGGGTCGGTGACCCTGCCGCAGCGGACCCAGCCGACGGCCTCGGCGGCGCCGGGGTGCGGGATCTCGACGGGGCGGACGACGGCGGTGGCCGGGTCGAGACCGTGCGCGGTGGTGAAGTCGTCGTCGTAGACACTGCCGAGGTAGCGGTGCGGGCCGTCCGGGAAGACGGTGGCGACGACGGCGCCGGGATGCACGCGGGCCGCCCACGCGGCGACGAGCGCGACCGCGCCGGTGCTCCAGCCGCCGCTGACGAAACTGCCGCGCGCGAGACGCCGACAGCTGTCGACCGCCTCCACCGGACCGACCCAGTGGACCTCGTCGAAGGCGTCGTAGGCGACATTGCGCGGATGGATGCTGCTGCCGAGGCCGCGCATCAGCCTCGGCCGGGCCGGCTGGCCGAAGATCGTGGAGCCGATGGAGTCGACGCCGATCAGCCGCAGCCCCGGCCAGTGCCGCCGCAGCGGACCGATGATGCCCGCGCTGTGCCCGCCGGTGCCCACACTGCACACCAGGATGTCCAAGTGGTCCAGCTGGACGGCGAGTTCGGCGGCGAGCGAGGCGTAACCGGCGGTGTTGTCGGGGTTGTTGTACTGGTCCGGCCAGTACGCGTCCGGCAGTACGGCGAGCAGCTCCCGCAGCCGGGCGAGGCGTGCCGCCTGCCAGCCGCCCCGGGCCGCCGGACGGTCCACCAGCTCCAGCCGTACGCCGTGGGAGCGGAGCAACTGCCGCATGGACGGCTCCAGTTCGGCGTCGCCGACCAGGACGACGGGATGGCCGAGCGCCTGCCCCGCGAACGCCAGACCGATGCCCAGCGTCCCGGACGTCGACTCCACCACCGGGGCGCCGGGCCGCAGTTCCCCGCGCTCCCGGGCACCCATCAGCATCGACACGGCGGCCCGCGCCTTCATCCCGCCCGCCGCGAGCCCTTCGAGCTTGGCCCAGAAACCGGGCTGGGGGCGGGGCAGTTCGGCGGTGATCCGCGCCAGCGGCGTACGCCCGAGGAGGGACAGCAGCTCGGGGCGGGCGACGGCACGGAGGGCGGTCGAGGAGGTCATCGGGCGCCTCCCGAAGGGCGACAGCCGAGGTCGTGACGGTCGCCGGAGGTGTCCGCGCGATAGCGGTGCAGGGTGCCCTCGCCCGCGTCCAGCCAGAAGAACGGGTACGGCTCCGCGCACACCGCGCTCACTCCGTGGCCGAGGAAGCGGGGGAGCACCGCGCTGCCGGTCTGGGCGAACATCACCAGCTGCTTGCCGTGCCGCAGCGCGTGCCGCCGCAGCGGCTCGAACGTGCCGTTGCCCAGCGTCATCCCGGACACGAGCAGCGCGTCACAGGCTTCCGCCGCGTCGAGTGCGTCGGTGACGACCTCCTCGCCCCACTCCGTGACCCCGCCCTTGAGATCGCACGGCAGATAGCCGAGCCCCCGTGAACGCAGCGCCTCCAGAAGGGAGTTGACGACACCGACCACGAGCACACGTGCCCCCGGCGGCACATCCAGCAACTCGACCACGGCGTGCGCCCGCGCGCGGGACTTCTCCAGCGAAGTCCCGGCAGACAGCGGGAACGGACGCGCCCCGTTCTCGACGGCGTGCGGGGTCACATGCATCAGGTAGGCGTCCAGCGCGGCCACCCGCACCGGGAGCAGCGGATGGTCCAGCAGCCGGGCCACATCGGCGCCCACGCAGTCGTCGATCGCCGCGTCGGGCAGCGCGCCAGGCTCCACCGCGCAGGACCCCACGGCCCCGGCGAGCCGCAGGCTCAGCACCTCGTTGCGGTAGCCGGTGCCCCGGCCGTCGTGCCGCACGGCCTGCCGGGTCGCGAAGGCCACCGCCATCCGCAGCGACCGGGGGTCCGGACCCAGCTCACCGGCCCGTACCCGCTCCACCAACTCCTCGTACGTGGCCGCGCGGGCCATCGACGCGACGGCGGTCACCGGATCACCAGCCCGGAACGCACCTCACCCAACAGCGCCTCGACATGCCTCCGCGCGCCCAGCCCCTCGGCGTCGCCGACCATCACATGCCCGAGGTACTCGTTGTTGCTGCCGGCCGCCTTGACCTGCCTGCCCGGCTCGGCGAGCTGAGCCTCCAACACACCGTGGGCGCTCGCGAGTCGACGGGCATCCAGCGCTTCGAGGGTGCCCGACGTCTCCGGCACGAGGAAGCCGACGGCCGCGCTGCGCAGCCCGGTCTCGCGGCGCCGCAGATCGGGTGCGCGGCCGAGGGCGACGTCCACGGCGGCAGCCGCCAGATCGATACCGGTGACATGGCGGACCAGCTCGGTGATGCGGTTCCCGGCGGGCCGGGGGTTGACCTCGACGAGCCGGGGACCGTCGGACGTCAGCTTGATCTCGGTGTGCGCCACGACCCCGTCGGTCAGCCCCAGCGCCTTGAGCGCGTCCATCGCGGTCCGCTCGGCCTCCTCCGCGTCGGCGGCGGACAGGTCGGCGGGGAACATATGGCCGGTCTCGATGAACGCGGGCGCCCCGCCGATGCTCTTGTCGGTCACCCCGACGACGTCGACCGCACCCGCGTACGACACGGTCTCGACGCTCACCTCGGGCCCGGTCAGCAGCTCTTCGAGCAGCACGGCGGGTGTACGCCGCTGCCCACGCGCGTTCATCGGGAAGCCCGTCAACGCCCGTACGGCCGCCGCGAGTTCGGCCTCGTCGTCCACGCGCCGTACATACATCCCGGCGCACAGGTCGACGGGCTTCACCACCAGCGGATAGCCGATCTCCCGCGCCGCCCGTGCCAGATCGGCCCACTCCTCGTGCACGGCGAAACGAGGGCCCGGCACGCCCGCGTCGGCGAGGACGCGGCGGGTGGCGTCCTTGCGGCAGGCGTCGCCGACCGCCTTCGGACCCGGGCCGGGCAGCCCGAGGTGCCCGGCGATCCACGCCACCGTCGGCAGGTAGTAGTCACAGGACGAGATCACCCCGTCGAAGCCGAACACCGAGTGCAGCCGGGCGACTTCCGGCAGCAGGGTCTCGATGTCATTGGTGTCGGCCGTGATGACGTTGCGTGCGCCGAGCAAGGGGTGCGAGGTGCCCTCGGGGGCCGAGCGCAGGTAGTGGTGCAGATCGCGGGTGAGGAACGTGAACTCGTGTCCGCCCTCCCGGATCGCCCTTGGCAGCAGCCTGCTCATCGATCCGACCCAGCTCTCGACCACCAACAGATGAGCCACGGCTCCCCTTTTCGTGCGGTGCGGTTCAGACATCCGGGCAGCCCGACGAAGCCCCCGTGAGGCGGCGACCGGCTTGACATGCGCACCTTATCGATAATCATTTTCATTGTCAGGTGGGTGGGAGAAGTAAAGGCGACGAGAAGGGGGGAATCGGACCGGCCATGGAGCGGAGGGGCGGCCCCGATGAAGAGCGCGGCTCAGCCGATCTCGACCACCCGGGCCCAGTCGGGAGGGGTGTCCGGGACGTAGTCGGGGTCCTCCTCGATCCAGGAACCATTCGAGTCCGGGCGGGGGAACAGACCCACCACCGTGCGACACGATGGCCGTCGGGAAGGCCAGGGGGTCTGGCCGTCGGTGAGGGCCACGACGACATCGGGCCGGGTACGCAGCGCCGTGGCGAACCCCGTCCGCAGATCCGTGCCCCCGCCGCCGACCAGCGGGATGCCCTCACCCCGGCACAGCGGGTGAGCGATACGGGCGGCCGCGTCGCACGGCACCACGGTGACCAGATCCCGCCGCCCGCCCAGCGCACGGCCGATCGCGGCCACCTCCAGCAGCGCACTGCCCAGTTCGGCGTCGCTCACCGACCCCGAGGTGTCGATGACCACGGACACCCGGGGCGGCCGGCGCCGCAGAGCCGGCAGCACGATCCCCGGCAGGCCCGCCGAGCGGCGCGACGGCCGACCGTACGTGTAGTCCTCGCCCGCGCCGGCCGCCGCCGACCGGATCGCCGACCCCAGCAACTCCCGCCACGGCTGCGGCGGATGGAACGCCTCCTCCGCCCAGCGACGCCACCCCTCCGGTGCATCCCCCGGACGGGCCTTGATACCGCGCGCCACCCGGAACCGCACCGCGTCGATCTCCTGGCCGTTCAGTCCGTTCGCCCCCTCGGGCCCGAGGTCCCACTCCCGTTCGAGACCGTCGGCGCCGCTGCCGCAGTCCAGCCAGGAGAAGTCGTACGTCAGCGGCCCGAGGGTGAACCGGCGCAGATACTCCTCCATCAGCTGCCCCTCGGGCAGCCGCAGCGTCCGGGGCTCGACGACGCCCTCCGGCTTGAGCAGGCCGTCCCCGTACACGTCGTCGTTGATCTCGCAGTCGGCGGCGATGTTCATCCGCAACCGTTCGCCGGGGCCGGTCAGTTCACGCTCCCGGGCGACCCGGTCACTGCGCCCGTGATGGTCGCGCAGCAGATGCGACACCTCGTGCACCCAGACGCCCGCCAACTCCTCGACCGGCATCCGGTCCACGAAACCCGGTGAGACATAGCACCGCCAGTACCGGTCGACTCCCATGGTGGGCACCTGCCGGGACTCGACGACATGCAGCGCGAACAGGGCCGTGGCCAGATAGGGCCGGGCCCGCGCCGCCTGCAGCCGGGCGGTGAAGAGCTTGTCGAGGTCCAGGGGGCGCGGCACGTCCCTGCCGGTGCTCACAGGCCCACCCGGTTCCGGGCCTTGGCCAGGGCCTCCGCCCGGGTCGCCCGGTCCGCGGCCTCGTCCGCCCGCCGGGACAGCGACACCACCCCGGCCAGCTTCTCGATCGTCGGCGGGACGTCCCAGCCGTCGCGGCGCAGGGAGGCGAGCGTGGTCGCGGGCACCACGACCAGATCCGGCGCTCCCGTCTCGATCGCCCGCACCAGCAGCGCCCACGCCGCGTCCCACCGCGCCCGCTCCGGCCGGGCCCGGACCGCCGCGACCACACCGTCCAACGCGGCCTGCCGCAGATCCCCGCGCTCGGGCAGCACGGCCCCCGCCGGATCGGCCAACAGCGTCTCGGGATCGGGAAGATCCATCCGGTCCAGACTCGCCAGCAACTCCAGCCCCGGCCCGTCCCCCACGGTCCCGCGCACCAGCAGCGACAGCACCTCGCGCGACACCCCGGAGGCGGTGGCGAAGGCCACCAGACGCAACGTCATGTCCCAGCTCCGGGGCGACGGCCAGGCCCCGCCCCGACGACTCTCGCTGCTCGGCAGCTGATGCACCAGCTTGGGCCGGGCCGCGAGCAGCCCGCACACCGCACGCCGGGCGAAGTCCACGGCCTCCGCCAGCCCTTCCGGCTCCAGCCGGGGCAGCGTGGCCCTGGGCCAGGTCCCACCCAGACCCCGTACGACGACCTCGTGGTCGTGCGCCCACTTCAGATGCACGAACCGGTTGGCGAGCGGCGGGCTCAGCTCCCAGCCGTCCGCCGCCGAGGACCGAGGGTTGGCGGCGGCCACGATCCGTACGTCGGGCGGCAGTTGGAGCGCGCCGATACGACGCTCCAGTACCAGCCGCAGCAGGGCCGCCTGCACGGCGGGCGGCGCCGTCGACAACTCGTCGAGGAACAGCAGCCCCTTACCGGCCCGCACCAGCCGCACCGCCCAGTCCGGCGGCGCCATCGGAACGCCCTGCGTCGCCGGGTCGTCACCCACGATCGGCAGCCCCGAGAAGTCCGACGGCTCATGCACACTCGCGATCACCGTCGTCAACGGCAGCTCCAGCTCCTCGGCGAGCTGTGTCAACGCCGCGGACTTCCCGATCCCCGGCTCACCCCACAGCAGCACGGGCAGATCGGCGGCCACGGCCAGCGTCAGCGCCTCCAACTGGGAGTCGGGACGAGGCTCGGTCGTGGTCTGGCGGAGGAGGGCCAACAGGTCACCGGCGATGTCGAGTTGGGAGGTGGTGGAGGGGGAGGAGGCAGGGTTCTCGGGCGTGACGGGCGGAGTGCAAATGGGCATATGTGATCACCTTTTGTGTGTAGTAAAGCGAGTGGTTACCTGGGCGGAGCCCGGAGATGGGTATGCGACGGGGAGGGCAGGGGGTCAGTAGAAGAGCGCGTCGCGGGAGCGGCGCGTGCGCCGTCGGCGGCGGTCGCCGACGTGACGGACATGGTTCGAGCCGTCCTGGAGCAGCCCCGCCCGGTACAACCCGTAGGTGATCCGGCGTCGCGCCGCGTCCTCCAGCTCGTCCCGCAACGCGCCGTCGCGCAGCACCGCGTCAGGGCCCAGCAACCCCTCCACGACGGCCAGCGCACCGGCGGTGTCGCCATGGTCGAGACGCTCGCGCACACCGGACAGACAGTGCGGCCGGCGGTGTGCCTCGTCGATGGCCCGCAGACAGGGGAGCGGGGTACCGGCCAGCGCGACCAGCAGTTCCTCCCGCCGGATCTCGTCGGGGCCATGGTCCAGGGGCACCAGCACCCCGTCGACCAGCCCGATTCGATGCCGGGCCCCTCGGCACTCCACGATCCGGGGTGCCCCCGCGATGTCCGCCGCCGGGGACGGCCCCGCCGGAACATGCCCCGGCACCAACGCCGAGGCGACCAACGGATGCAGCCGATCGACGTCGATCGCACCGGCCCGCATCAACGCCAGGTCCGGCGGCGTCCAGGTGGCGGCGTCGGGAAGCAGTGGCAATGAGCCGAGGTCAGGCACCGAGCCCGGGGCGGCGAGCGCGCACGTGGAACTCGCCCCGGAGCGGCGGTCGGCGTCCGCGTCCCGGCGCAGGTTCAGTACCAGCCGACGTCCACCCCCGAGCCGTACGAGCACCGACCCGGACCCGGCGGACCGCCCCTCGGCACGCAGCAGGATCGCCGCCTCGTCCGCCCACCGATGGACGGCGCAGCCGGGCTCGGGCGGTGGCTCTGGCGGTACGACCCCCGCCGGCTCCGGAGCGCGGACCGGCGGCCCCTCCGCCCCGCACCGCATCCGCAGCTCATCCGCCCTGCGCGCGTCCCACAGATGCCGATGCAGATCGAAACGGAACCGACGGCTGGGCAGGGGATGCGGATGCCGGGAGACAGCGCCTATCGAGCGGCGTCCGTCCCACAGGGCAAGGCTGATCCGCTGCCCACCGTCCGCCCAGGCGGGCGGAGTCCGTACGACGAGCCACACCGAGTCCGGCCCTCGGGACCCCTCGGTGTCGTACCGGGCCAGAGGAACGGTCAACGCCGGGCGCAACAGCCCATCGGGAGCGACCCTCGGCATGTGCCAGCGCAGCAGATCCGGCGCCAAATGCCGTAGGTCGCCCCGGAGTCGGACCGCGAGACTCTGCCCATGGGTACGCGCCACGGCACGCACATTCAGATCGACGTCGAACCCCGCCGCGGCACAGGCTCCCGCCCAGTCGCCGACCTCACGTCGGGCTGTGGCGGTGTCGATCATCGAGGGCGGCACGGCGAACTCCCGCACGCGCGCCCAGAAGGAAAGCCGGGAATCCCCGTCCACGACATGAGTGCCCATCAGCACTCACCTTGCGCGGACGGTACCCCCGATCTGCTGATGGAGTGAGTAGTCATCGCGGCGATGGTAATACTCCCGCCACACCCTCGCACACTTGTTTTTCGCTCCCGATGACCGGCCTGCCGACCGCACCCGTTCGAGTGGTGGCCCGAGCGGCGCGGGCGTACGGTCGTACAACGGACGTAGGCGTGGACGGGACCGTCCACTCAGCCTGCGGAGATTCCGATCTGTGTCGAGCGATGTGCTATGAGCGACAGCCCGCAGCCGACTTCCGCAGTGGGGACCACCACCCGGGAAACGGGTGGTGGCGGAAGCGCGATGGCGTTGTTCGTCATCGCGTCGTGTCAGCTGATGGTGGTGCTGGACATCACCATCGTGAATATCGCGCTGCCGGACATCCAGCGGTCGCTGGACTTCTCCACCACCAGCCTGGCGTGGGTGGTCAACGCCTACACCCTCACCTTCGGCGGTCTGCTGCTGCTCGGCGGCAGGGCCGGTGACATTCTCGGGCGGCGGCGGGTCTTCATCTTCGGTGTGCTGCTGTTCGTCGTGGCCTCGCTCCTCGGCGGGCTCGCCCAGAACTCCGCTCAACTCCTCGCCGCCCGCGCCCTCCAGGGCGTCGGCGGCGCCATCGCGTCCCCGACCTCCCTCGCGCTGATCAGCACCACCTTCCGCGAAGGACCCGAACGCAACCGGGCGTTCGGTGTGTTCGCCGCGGTATCTGCGGGCGGCGGCGCCATCGGCCTGCTCATGGGCGGCGTCCTCGTCGAGTGGCTCGACTGGCGCTGGGTGCTCTTCGTCAACGTACCGATCGGCCTGCTGATCGTCCTCGCCACACCCCGCTGGATCAGGGAGTCCGAACGCCACCCGGGCCATTTCGACATCACCGGCGCCCTCACCTCCACCGCGGGCATGGTCCTGCTGGTGTACGGGTTCATCAGGGCCGCCCAGGACGGCTGGAGGGACGCGCTGACCCTGGCCTCGTTCGCCGGAGCCGCCGTCCTGCTGGTGCTGTTCATCCTGGTGGAGAAGCGTTCCCGGCAGCCGATCACGCCGCTGCACATGTTCGCCGACCGCAACCGTGCGGGCACCTACGGCATCATGCTCTGCCTCGCCGCCGCGATCTTCGGCATGTTCTTCTTCCTGACGCTCTTCACCCAGAACGTGCTGGACTTCAGCCCACTGGCCACCGGGTTCGCGTTCCTGCCGGTCAGCGCGGTGATCGCGATCGGCGCCGGGCTGGCCTCGCGGTTCCTGCCCGTGTACGGGCCCAAACCCTTCATGGTGGGGGGCGCGATCCTCGCGGCGGCCGGCCTGGGCTGGCTGACCCTGACCGACGTCCACTCCACCTATGCCGGCAGTGTGCTCGGGCCGATGCTCGTCTTCAGCCTGGGCATGGGCATGGAGTTCGTCTCGCTGACCCTGATGGCGCTCTCCGACGTCACCACCGCGGAGACCGGCGCGGCCTCCGGACTCCTCAACGCCACCCAGCAGGTGGGCGGGTCACTCGGCCTGTCCATCCTGGTCACCATGTACGGCACGGCCAGCAGCAACGAGGCGGACGAGCAGGTCTCCCGCTTCCTGTCCGAGGCGACACCGGTCGAGCGACTCCAGTTCCAACGCACCGGGCAACTCCCGAAGCCGTACGCCGACGAGATCCTCACCGCCGGTGTGTCGGCCGCCTTCGTCATGGCCGCCATCTTCACCGTGATCGCCGCCCTCATCGCCCTCCTCGCCATCCAGGTACGGCCGTCCGATCTGGAACGGCTGAAGGGGAACGGGACGATGCCGGGAGCGGGTTGAGCGGATCGGTCCGCGTCGCCACCGGCCGTCACCGAGAGGTGGCGGCCTTCGGCGTCCCCGACCGGGTGGCTGATACCCGTGTGACAGAGGCGCATTGGCGGCCTTAGAAAGCGATCACCCTTTCGATATCTTTACACGCGCTCCTTCGTTCGCGTCTGACATCACTGTCAACACCCCCCGCTTTGAACGGAGTTCGCGTGAAGAGACCTCGCGTCCGCACCTGGACGGGCAGCGCACTCGCCGCACTTCTGCTGGCCACCACCCCGACCGGCTTATCCACCGCGGCCACCGCCACCGCCACCGCCACCACCCCCTCTACGACGACCGAGTCCCCCTCCACCTCCCTCACCGCCCTCAAGGGCAAGCGATTCACCCTCGTCACCGGCGATGTCGTCACCGTCGGCACGGAGAAGGGCGAGCCCAGGGTCGACATCGAGCCAGGCAAGGGACGCGAGGGCATCGGCTTCGTCCAGCAGGGCGGCGGCTCCGAGCTCAACGTCATCCCCATGGACGTGGCCCCGCTGGTCGCCACCGGCAAGGTCGACGACCAGCTCTTCAACCTCAGCGCCCTGGAGCGCTTCGGCTACGACGACGGCGCCGACCGCTCTGACAACGATGGCACCGCGGACGGCGCCGGTGACGACCGAGGGCTCCCCCTGATCATCCGGCACACCGGCACCCGCCTCCCCGCCGCCACCCGCGCCGAGGGCACCCCCGGGGAGACGGTGACGCTGGAGTCGATCGACGCCACCGCCGTCACCCTGCCCAAGGACGACGGCGGCGCTCTCTGGCGGACGCTCACCACCTCCGAGAAGGGCGCCGACGCCGAACTCCGGCCCGCCATCGGGACCGTATGGCTGGACACCCCCGTCGAACTCACGGACAACGGCGGCCGGGCCGACACGGCCGACGAACCCGAGACCACCCCGGAGGGCGACGTCGCCGTCTCCGACCTCGTCGGACAGATCAACGCCAAGGGCGTCCGGGAGCGCGGTCTCGACGGCAGCGGTGTCCGGGTCGCCGTCATCGACACCGGCGTCCGCGCCACCCACCCCGACCTCAAGGAACAGGTCTCGAAGTCCGAGAACTTCATCACCTGGGACAACGAGACCGGCGACATCGACGGCCACGGCACCCACGTCGCCGGGATCATCGCCGGTACGGGCGCCGCGTCCGACGGCCGGTACACGGGTGTCGCCCCCGGCGCCGAGATCCTCAGCGCACGCGTGCTGTCCGGCCCCCTCGGCTCGCTCTCCCACATCATCAACGGCATGGAGTGGGCGGCCGACGAGGGCGTCGACATCGTCAACATGTCCCTCGGCTCCAGCGCGTTGAGCGACGGCACCGACCCCTGGTCCCTGGCCACCGACGCCCTGCTGGAACGGGGCGTCCTCCCCGTCGTGTCGGCCGGCAACAGCGGCTCGGACCCCTTCACCGTCTCCCCTCCGTCGGCCGCCGAAGGCGCGCTGGCCGTGGGCGCGGCCGGCGGCGACGACACGATCGCGAGCTTCTCCAGCCGGGGCCCGCTCTACGGCGACTACAGCGTCAAGCCCAACATCAAGGCCCCCGGAGTCGCCGTGACGGCCGCCCGCGCCCAGGGCACCGCCATCGGCGATGTCGACCCTGAGGGCCCGGTCGGCCCGGTCGACGACAACTACACCCGCCTGTCCGGTACGTCGATGGCGTCGCCCGCCGTCGCCGGTGCCGCCGCCCTGGTGATGCAGGCCCACCCCGACTGGACGCCCCGCCAGGTGGCCCAGGCCCTGGTCTCCAGCGCCCGTCCAAGCACCGACGAGACCGTGTACGACCAGGGATCGGGCCTGGTCGACGTGGAGCGGGCGGTGGACCAGCCGGTCACGGCGACGGTGTCCACCCTGGACTTCGGCCGGCTGACCTGGCCGCGCACCGCCGACGACAACAGGCGCAAGGTGGCCTTCACCAACGCCTCCGACCAGGACATCACCCTGGACCTCACCCTCGACGTCACCTCCACCCGGGGCGAACTGCCCACCGGACTCCTCGGCCTCGCCGACGACGAGGTGACGGTCCCCGCGCACGGCACGGCGTCCGTCGCCGTCGAGTTCCGCGACACCGGCATCCGAACCGGCGGCACCCTCTCCGCCCTGCTCACCGCGACCGGCGGTACGACGGCCGTACGCGTCCCCGTAGGCCTCAGCCTCGAACCCGAGGCCTACGACCTCACCCTCAACCTCCGCGACCACCTGGGCGAACCGGCCGACGGCATCTCGATCATCGACGTCCTGCCGCTGGACCGGTCCCTCGAACCCTTCGAGAGCCCCCACCTCGCCACCGTCGCCTCGCAGCTCACCGTCCGGGCGCCCGCCGGGACGTACGGCATCTCCGCGTTCATCGGACGGCACGAGAACGACTCGTACTGGTACGACAGCGACATCATCCTCGCCGGTGAGCCACGCGTCCGGATCGACAAGGCGACCGAACTGACGCTGGGCGGCACGGCGGCCCGCAAACTGGCCCACACCGTGGACAACGACAAGGCGGAGAACGTCTACCGCCAGGTCGGTGTCGCCCAGCGGCAGAAGCGCACCCCGGCCGGGGCCGACAGCCCGCTGGGCATCCACACCAATGTGTCGTTCAAGCATCTGGCCCCGGTGTACTGGTCGGTGCCGTCCACGACCCGCGCCAAGGGCGACCAGTACACGGCGTACTTCCGTGAGGATCTCGCCGAGGGCTATGTGTACGGGAAGATCCCGGACGGCGCCCCGAGCGACGGCTACTCGTACCCCACCGCCACCGGCCCGGTCTACTATCTGGCCTCCGTCCACGAGGGCCGTGTCCCGGCCGGGTTCACCGGTCGGGTCCGGGACTCCCGACTGGCCCGGACCCAGGCGTACTACGGGGCGTCCGAGCAGGTCGGCGGCTTCGACCGGTCCTTCCCGCTGAAGGCGAAACTGGCCACGGCCACCATCAAGGGCATCCCGGTCGCCGGACGCCCCCTCAACGTGCCCTCGCCCAGCAGCCGCATGGAGTACTTCACCCCGTCCAAGGACGTCGCCTGGTCCCAGGAACTGCGCCGGAGCTGGCAGAACGCCGACAACATCGACCCGCTGAAGTACCGGGCGCTGTACACCGAGCCCCAGTCGTTCCGGCCCGGCCCCCGCACCGAGTACTGGAACCACCCGGTGGGCGCCCCCGTACTCGACCCGGACGGCGGCCAGTTCACCCGCGCCGGGGACACCGTCACCGTCGACCTGCCGCTTGGCGGCGACTCGGAGCGACGGCATCTGTTCAGCAGCGACGACGTGTACGCCCGGTACGACTACACCCTCAGCCGGGACGGTCAGCAGCTCACCAAGAGCCGTAACGGCGCGGCCGAGTTCCCCCGGAACACCGCGCTCGCCGCCTGGAACGTCCCGTCCGACACCGGCACCTACACCCTCAGGGCCCACGCCGACCGCAGTCAGTGGAACAACGTGAGCACCGCCGTCGAGGGTGTGTGGACCTTCACCTCCGGCCCGACCGCCGACGGCGACACGGCCGCGCTGCCGCTCACCAGCGTGCGCTTCCGGCCGCCGGTCGACGAGTGGTCACGGGCGGAGGACGACCGTACGGTGGCCGTGCCGTTCACCGTCGAGCGGACCGGCGACAAGGCCGCCCGTGGCGGGCTGCGCGGGCTGACCGTCGAGGCGTCCTTCGACGGCGGTACGACCTGGCAGCATGTCCCGGTGGCCGGGAACCGCGCCCTGATCCCGCACCCGGCACTCGCCACCCTCCCCGCCGAGCACATCGACCGCAACGGCCACGGCTATGTCAGCCTGCGCGTCAAGGGCTCCGACCGCGCCTCCACCTTCGAAGTCACGGTGAAGAAGGCGTACAAGCTCAAGAAGTCATGACCCCATGAAGGCATGACCGCATGAGGTGGGGCCTGTCCGGCGGCAGCCGACCCCCGGACAGGCCCCACTCGCAGTGCGCCCGGCCTGTCAGACCCGGTCGGCCACGATCAGCAGATACTGGAAGCTGCCGTTCTCGTAGGCGGTGATGAAGGTGTCCTCGATGCCCGTCACCAAGTGGTCGGCCTGCTTGCGCAGTTCCCAGTAGGGGAGCGCGGCGGCGGTCAGGTCCTGCACATGGACGGGCACGAGTCGGTTGCGGGACATCGCGCGGAAGTACTCCGAGCGGGAGTGGATGTCGCAGATGTAGTGGGCGTTGATGAGGGAGACCTCACGGGAGGCCCGCCCGTAGCGGTCGTTGTAGCAGCCGGTGATCGTGACATACCGTCCGCCCCGGCGCAGCAGCCGGGCGTGCTCGGCGAACAGCAGGTCCAACTCGACGTACATCGTGGACTCGTTGTTCCAGGACGCCGCGAACGCGCCCGACGGCAGCCCGGTGTCGAGCATATTGCCGTGGTGGAAGCGGACCCGGTCCTCGATGTCCCGCTTACGGGCCTGTTCGCCCGCGAAGTCGGCCTGCTTGCGGGAGATCGTCACCCCGTCCACGGCACACCCGTACCGCAGATGCGCCACCACACTGCCGCCACCGCGTCCGCAGCCCGCGTCGAAGACCCGGTCGGCGGGGGAGAGCGGGCCGAGGTGATGGGCGAGGAGATCGGCCTGGGCCTGTTCCAGGCGGTGCAGTTCGGCCGTGACGCGGTCCCGGCGGCGGGTCGTATCGGGGTCGTCGTCCAGGACGGACCAGTCGGCGTCACCGATGCCGTAGTGGTGGTGGTACAGGTCGTCGATCCTGCCGAGTTCGAGATTGACCGGATTCTCCTCGGCGTTCCAGTAGTCGGCGATCCGGGACTGGTACGAGGAGTGGGCGGGGGACCGGCTCGGCAGTGGGGCGGGGGGCGTGGCGACGGCGTCGATGATGGTCAACGAAGGCTCCTCTGCTGCGATGGACGCGTAAGAGACGTCGGCCGGAACCGGTGACAGCGGCACGGCCACCGGGAGGCGGGCAGGTGGTGGCGGCACGGTCACCAGTAGTCGGGCAGGTGGTAGCGGTCGGTGTTGGTGGCGTGCCACTCGTGGTTGCCGGCCACCCAGGCGGCCAGACCGGTGGCGTAGCGCTCGATGAGCGGTGAGGTCGCGGACAGGGCGGCGGACTCCTCCTCGAACGCCTCCATGATCCGGTTGTGGATCTCCACGGCCCTCAGGAAGGCGGCCTTCAGCCCGCACCGCTCATTCGCGGCGATCACCTTCGGCAGATTCAGATGCTCGGGATCGCTCGCCATCTCCTTGGCGAAGGAGTACAGGTCGTTGACGAGGGTCGACGCGTTGCCCGCGAGCGCGGTGATCCGCTGGACCTCCGCTCGGGCGTACACCGCCTCCGGCAGCTCCCAGCCGTCCACGGCGTCCACGACCGCCAGACAGGGCCGGAAGTTGTTGAACTGCCGCATCGTCAGGTACTCCCACACGCTGGGCAGGTACCGGGTCTCGGACCAGGCGGCCTCACCGAGATATCCGAGGTGCAGCCGGGCCAGATCGTGGACGAGCCGGTCGGTCTGGCTGGGCGTGGCGAGGACCGCGTAGTCCCTGAGCGCGAAGTGGTACGACCGCAGCGGCCCGTCCGCCCTCACCCCGCGCGCCCACCGCTCCTCCGACTCCGGGGTGGCGTGCAGGGGGTCCAGCGCCGACTGGGCCATGAGCAGCCGGCCGCCGAGTCCGCGCGGTGAGCCGCCCTTGCCCTCGTCGACCTCGCAGTACACGTTGTCGACGAGATGCTCGGCCAGCAGCAACTTGCCCGCCGCGGTGAGGTGTTCGACGCTCGCCCCGCCGGGATGCGCGAGGACGATCGCCCGGCCCAGCCCGAATCGCGCGAACTGCCCCTTCCACTCCCGGGGGAACAGCTCCAGCCGCTCCGCCCACTCCGCGAGCCTGCGCTCCACCTCCGCCGCCTTCGCCGGTTCGGCGGGCACGGCGGGCCGGTGACGCAGCCCGGGGATCACCCCGGTCCGGCGGGCCTGCCGGGAGGGGACGATGCTCGGCGGCCCCGGCAACCGGGGCCGAACCGCCGCGACGGGCGCGGACGACGGGGTTCCGGTGACGGCGACAGGTGCTGAGGGCAGGCTCATTCGGGCATCCACCCGATCTGTACGTTCTCCAGGATTCCGGCGGCGTCCGGCACCAGGATCGCCATCGAGTAGTAGGCGGTCACGAGATAGCTCATGATCGCGGTGGTGTCGATGCCCATGAACCGTACGTTCAGGGAGGGCTCGTACTCCTCGGGGAGGCCCGTCTGGTGCAGTCCGACGACGCCCTGGTCCTTCTCTCCGGTGCGCAGCGCGATGATGCTGGTGGTGTGCTGCGGGCTGATCGGGATCTTGCTGCACGGGAAGAGCGGCACACCCCGCCAGGCCGGCACCTCGTGTCCGTCGACGTTCACCGTGCCGGGGACGAGACCGCGCCGGTTGCACTGGCGGAAGAAGGCCGCGATCGCCTTCGGATGGGCCAGATACAGCCGGGTCTTGCGGCGCATCGACAGCAGCTCGTCCATGTCGTCGGGTGTGGGCGGGCCGGAGAAGGTGCTGATGCGCTGCCCGTAGTCGATGTTGTGCAGCAGCCCGAACTCGCGGTTGTTGACCAGCTCCCACTCCTGGCGTTCGCGGATCTCCTCGATGGTCAGCCGGAGTTGCTGTTCCGTCTGGTCCATCGGATGGTTGTAGAGGTCGGCGACCCGGGTGTGGACGCGCAACACGGTCTGGGTGAGGGAGAGTTCGTACTCGCGTGGCGCGAGGTCGTAGTCGACGAAGCCGCCGGGGAGCGCCGGCTCGCCCACATGCCCGGCCTCCAGCGGGACATCGGCCTCGCCCTTGCGGTTCATGGGCAGGCTCTGCCGTGCGGCATACGCCTCGAACTGGGCCGTCAGCGACGGGGTGCGCTCCACGAACGCCATCAGGGTGTCCCAGTTGAGCACCAGCACCACGGCGTTGGTCTCGGCCCGCACCGAGCTGAACCACAGCGGATCGGCGTGGCCGATGGCCTCGTCGCCCATGCCGTCGCCGTCGGAGACGACCCCGAGGACCTCCTCCTCGCCGTACTTGCCGGTGGTGTACCGGGTGAACCGGCCGTGCACCACGAGATACGCCTCGGTCACCGGCTGCCCGGCGTCGAACAGCACGGTCCCGGCCCGCACCTCCCGCACCCGGAAGCGGCCGGAGATCTCCCTGAGCGCCGGGATGTCGGTGTAGCCGCGCAGCGCGGGCAGCTCGGTGAGCGTCTCCGGGATGACCCGGACGTCGTCGGCGCCGTTCTGGTCGAACTGCACCCGGCCCCGGCCGATCCGCAGCTGGAGCCGCCGGTTGACCCGGTAGGTGCCGCCCCGGACATCCACCCAGGGCAGATTCTTGAGCAGCCACCGTGAGGTGATGGCCTGCATCTGGGGTTCGGACTTGGTGGTGGTGGCGAGCTGACGGGCCGCCTGAGTGCTGAGGCTGGTGAACCGCCGTTGTTCGTCGGGGGGTTCGGGGGCGCTTTCGGATGAGTGGACTGGGGCGGTCATATTGCCTCCCTGCGGGCGAGCGGGCGAGCGGGCGTGCATGGGCGTGGAGCGGTGTTGTCTGGACGTGCGAGAGGGCGCCGAACCGCCGTGGGCGACGCCGCCCGGGGCGGATTCCGAGATGACGGATGTCGGACGGTCCGGGATGACGGGTGTCGGATCGGCGAGATGAGACGGCGCGGACTGCTGGGCGCCGGGCGCGCAGAACAAAGCCAAACAGGTGACGAGGCGGGTCGGGCACGGCGTGAACGGGGCGTCTTCGTATCCCGGAGGGGCGGAAACCGTCGACTGAGGCACACGACCCGTCGCCCCGCGCACCCGCGCCGGTCCGCTGCCTCCGGCCCCCGGCTCGCGGGGGCGCACAACGCCGAAGGGGCCGCCCGAGAGCGACCCCTTCAACAGTTCAACAGTGGCTCGGCGCGGTGCCGGTGGCTCACCGGTGCCGGCGGCTCACCAGCGCGGCAGCCTCAGCTCGTACCCCGGCTGAATCCGGCGCATGTACCCGGTGTCGTCCCGCGACCGCATCCCCGAGTCGATGTACAGCCTGTGCAGCCGTTCGAGGGCGTCATGGTCCAACTCGACACCCAGGCCCGGCCCGGTGGGGACGGCGACCTCCCCGTCCCGGATCTCCAGCACACCCGGCAGGATCACATCGTCCGCCGAGTTCCACGGGTAGTGCGTGTCGCAGGAGTGGTCGAGGTTCGGGATGGCGGCGGCCACATGGGTCATCGCGGCGAGGCTGATCCCGAGGTGCGAGTTGGAGTGCATGGACAGCGCGATCCCGAACGCCTCGCAGACGGCGGCCAGTTCACGGGTGCGCCGCAGTCCGCCCCAGTAGTGGTGGTCGGTGAGCAGCACCTGGATCGCGTCCTGCTCGATCGCCGGCCTCAGATGCTCCCAGGCGACCACGCACATATTGGTGGCCAGCGGCATCGGCGACTCCTTCGCCACCTCCGCCATGCCCTCGATGCCCTTGGTGGGGTCCTCCAAGTACTCCAGTACGCCGTCCAGTTCACGGGCGACGTACGTCGAGGTCTCGACCGTCCAGGCCGTGTTGGGGTCCAGCCGCAGCGGCTCGCCGGGGAAGGCCTCCGCGAGCGCCTTGATCGCGGCGATCTCCTCGTCCGGCGGGAACACCCCGCCCTTCAGCTTGAACGAGCGGAAACCGTACCGCTCCCGCATCAGCCGGGCCTGCTCCACGACCCCGGCCGGGTCCAGCGCCTCGCCCCAGTCGTCCCCGACCGCCGGGCGGCCGTCGAGAGCGGGGTGTTCGGCCCACTTGTAGAAGAGGTACGCGGCGAAGGGCACGGAGTCGCGGACCGTGCCGCCGAGCAGATCGCTGACCGGGCGGTCGAGCAGCTTGCCCTGGGCGTCGAGGCAGGCGACCTCGACGGCCGAGGTGGTCCAGCCCCGTTCGTGGGAGCTGGGCACGGTCGGCAGCAGGGCGCGGTCGATCGCGGCGGCGACCGTGGTGGTGTCGAAGACGTCCAGCCCGACCACGGCCTCGGCGGCGATGTCCAGCCGCTCCAGCCGCACGGTCCCGCCGGTCGACTCGCCGAGCCCCACCGTGCCGTCCTCCAGGACCAGTTGGAGGACGACCCGGAGGGCGAGGGGCTCGTGGACGCCGCCCGAGTTGAGCAGCGGGGGGTCACGGAAGGCGATCGGGGTGACGATCAGCTCCCGGATGCGGGTACCGGGCGTACGGCTCACGCGCCCACCACCCCCAGACCGTGCTCGATCAGCTTGGCCAGCCGGGCCACATGCTCCGGAGTCGGGTCCAGCAGCGGAGCCCGTACGCCGCCCACGTCCAGGCCCCGCAGGGTCACCCCGGCCTTGATCAGCGACACCGCGTAGCCCGGCATCTCGTCCCGCAGCTCCACGAGGGGGCCGTAGAACTCGTCGAGCAGCGTGTCGACCAGCGTCCCGTCGCCCTCCGCGAGCGCCCGGTGGAAGGCGAGCGCGATCTCGGGGGCGAAGGCGAACACGGCGGAGGAGTACAGGCCGACGCCGATGCCCTGGTAGGCGGGGGCGGTCATCTCGGCGGTGGGCAGCCCGTTGAAGAACTGGAAGCCCTCCGTGCCCGGCACGGCCCGTACCGCGCGCACGACGCGGTGCATGCGCTCCAGGTCGCCGATGCCGTCCTTGAGGCCGACGACCCCGGGCAGGGCGGCGATCTCGGCGGCCGTGGCGGCGGTGAGCCGGGCCGTGCCGCGCTGGTAGAAGACGACGGGCAGGCTCGTGGCCCCGGTGACCTCCTTGACGTAACGGACCAGCCCCTGCTGCGGGGCGCTCACCAGATACGGCGGCAGCAGCAGGATGCCGTCGGCACCGGCGCGTTCGACCCGGGCGGCCTGGTCCCGGGCGACCGGGGGCGGACCGCCGGCGGCGGCGAACACGGGCACGCGCCCGCCCACCGTCGACACGGCGACCCGGGTCGCCCGTTCGATCTCCTCGGGGGTCAGCGCGTGGAACTCCCCGGTGCCGCAGGCGACGAACACGCCCCCGGCACCGGCCGCGACCCCGGCCTCGATGTGCTGCGCGAGCCGTCCCTCGTCCAGCGAACCGTCCGCGGCGAACGGGGTGACCGGGAAGAACAGCACTCCTTGGAACTTCATGTCTCTCTCAAACGTGGGGGTCGGTTTGGTTCAGCCCTTGGTGGCGCCGGCGGCGATGCCGGCGACCAGCGAGCGCTGGAGGAGCAGATAGACGACCAGGCTGGGGACGAGGGCGATGACCGCGCCGGCGAGGACGACGCCCGAGCCGACCTCGGGGTCGGTGCGCAGGATGGACAGGGCCACGGTGACCGTGTAGTCGGTGGGGTCCTTGGCGGCGATCAGCGGCAGCAGGTACTGGTCCCAGATCATGATGAAGCCGAGGACTCCGGCGACACCGAGCGCGGGCTTGCACAGCGGCAGGATCACCTGCCACAGCATCCGCAGCTCACCCACGCCGTCGAGGCGGGCGGCCTCCTCGATCTCGGTGGGGATGTCCCGCATGAACTCCGTCAGGAGCATCACCGAGAAGCCCCAGGCGCCCAGCGGCAGGATCACACCCCACACGGTGCCCTTGAGGTCGATACCGACCACCGGCACATCCCCGAGGACCAGCGACAGGGGGATGGCGATGACCTCCTCCGGCAGCATCATCGTCAGCATGAACAGGGTCATGATGATCGCCTGGCCCCGGAACCTGTGCCGGGCGAGGGCGTACGCGGCCAGCACGCACACCACGAGTTGGAGGAGCAGTCCGCCGCCCGCGATGACCAGCGAGTTGGTGAAGTAGTCCCAGATGCCGCGCTCCCCGGCCACCCGGAAGTTCGTCAGGGTGGTGTCGTGCGGGAGCAACGACAGCGACGAGCCGCTGGGGTGGGTGGTGAGGGCGCCGGAGACGATCGTCATCAGGGGCGCGGCGAAGATGCCGAGGGCTATGGCGCACAGCAGGATGCGCAGGGCCCAGGAGACGCCGGGCCTGTCGTTCCAGCCGAGCGCGGTGTCGAAGCGGGCGGGGGTCGTACGGGCCTTGCCCGCTCTTCTGGACGATGCGGCGGCCTCGTCGGACGACGGGGTCCGGACGGGGTCGAGGGCGGGTGCGCTCATCGCACGTCTCCCCTCTTGCGGAAGTAGTTGACGGTGACGGTGAGCAGCAGCGTCACCGCGAGGAGGACGACGGAGGCCGCCGAGGCGCCGCCGATGTCGTTACGGGTGAAGCCCAGGGTGTAGGCGCGGGTCATCCACACCTCGGTCGACCCGGCCGGACCGCCACCCGTGAGGACGTACACCTCCGTGAACACCCTGAGCCCACGGATGGCGGCCAGCGTGAGCACGATGCCGATGGCCGGGCGGATCGCCGGCAGCGTCACGTACCGCAGCCGCTGCCACAGCGAGACCCCGTCCATCGCGGCGGCCTCGTACAGCGTGCGGTCCACGCCCGCGAGTCCCGCGAGGATGATCACCATGTTGTACGGGGCGGTCATCCAGATGCCCATGGCCATGGTGGCCCAGAGCGCGGTGTCCGGGTTGTCGAGGAACGGCGTCGGGCCGAGGCCGAGGAAGCCCAGCGCGCTGTTGATGACACCGTCGGAGGTGGGGTAGTACAGCAGCCGCCACAGCTCGCCGACCACGGCGGTCGCGGTGACGACCGGCAGGAAGACGGCCGTGCGGACGATCTTCAGCGAGCGGGCCTGGCCTTCGAGGAGCAGCGCCAGCAGAAAGCCGACGGCTATCGCGCCGAGGGACTGGCCGATGCCGAGGAGGAGGGTGTGGCCGACCGCGTCCTGGAAGCGGTGGTCGGTCAGGACCCGGGTGTAGTTGTCGAGGCCGATCCACTTGTCACCGAGGAACGGCCGTACGTCGAAGAAGCTCAGCCAGATGCCCTTGCCCATCGGCACGAACTTGAAGACGAGGGCGAGCAGCAGACCCGGGGCGAGGAACAGCCAGGGCAGGACGGCCTTCTTGCTGAGCATCGGCTTGAGGACCCGCTTGACGAGCCCTCCGCGCCGCTCGGGCGCGATCGTGGTCGCGGTCATTTGTACAGGTCCTGGTCCTTGAGGTCACCGGCGAGGGTGTCGTTGAGTTCCTTCAGGCCGGCGCTGACGTCACTGCCGCAGTAGGTGAAGATCGCGTTCAGCGCGTCGGCGGTGTCCTGCTTGATCGGGGCGAAGTCGGGCGCGTTGGGGAACTGCTCGGAGGCGTCCTCGTACGCCTTCTGCACCACGCCCCAGCGCGGGTCGTCGCGCACCTCGGCCGCGTCCAGCGTGGAGTTCACGGGGATGCGGACCACGGGCTGGTTCTCGCCGGTCATGGCCAGCTTCTGGCCCTCGGGGGAGATGAGGAAGGCGGCGAGGGCCCGTTCCTGCTCGTCCTTGCCGGTCCTGGCGCCGAAGTAGATGTTCTCGCCGTCGGCCAGCACGGTCGACCCGGCCGGGCCCGCCGGGAAGGGGACCACCTCGTACGTGTCCTTGCCGGGCGTGGTGTCGTACGTGGCGATGTTGTACGGGCCGGTGAGATACATCCCGGCGTTGCCGTCCTGGAAGTTGGTGGCGGTGCCGGTGATGGCGTTGATGGCGCCCGGCTGGATGACACCGTCGTCGCCGCAGAAGAGGTTCTCCTTCATCCACGTGACCGTGCGGACGGCGGCGGCCGAGGCCATGGCGGGCGTGTAGCCGTCTCCGTCGCGCTTGATGATCTGGGCGCCGCCGGACCACAGGAAGCTCGCGCCCCACCAGGCGGCATAGCCGTTCTGGGCGCTGCCGGGGACGACCATGCCGTAGGTGTCGTCCTTGCCGTTGCCGTCCGGGTCGCGGGTGGCGAAGGCCTTGGCGACGGTGAGCATCTCCTCCCAGGTGGCCGGCGCCCGCAGACCGAGCTTCTTCAGCCAGTCCTCGCGGATCATCAGGGTCTGGGCCTGACGGGAGTACGGGATGCCGTAGTGCTCGCCGTCGATGCCCACGGTGGAGGACCAGGTCGTGTCGGTGATCTGGTCATGGCCCTCGATCGAGTCGGGGGTGATGGGCTTGAGCAGGCCCTGGCTCTGATAACTGCCCATCAGCGCCGTGTCGTTGATCATGACGTCCGGGAGGTCCTTGGTGGAGGCCCGGCTCTGGAGCTGCTGGTCGAAGTTGATGACCGGCTGATAGTCGATCTTGATGCCGGTCTTTTTGGTGAAGGCGGCGAACACCCGCTCATAGGTGGCGGCCGGGTCCGGGTTGCTCCGGGTCCAGACCTCCAGGGTGTTCGGGTCGTCGCTCTTGGCGCTGTCGGACCCCGATCCGCAGGCCGCCGCACCGAACGCGAGACCCGCGACGGTCAGCATGGCGGCCAGGCGGCGACTTCGTCGGCGAACGCCCATGGGCACACTCCGTTGTTCATCGGTGTTCATCCGGGCGAACGCCCGGCCGATCCAGTGGTTCATTTCCAGTGTTCGTTCACATCCATGAACTGCCTTCATGGATCTAAATGATCGGCCAAGCTACGGAGCGTTTCATTCGTATGTCAATACATGGGTCGGAGATTTCACCGGCGTCACACGCGGGCGGTCCGGCTTGGCGCCGGGGCTGTGGGGGAAGCTGTTCGGCGTCCGTGGGACAGAGACTCGGAGGTGGTTCGCCCATGACCGAACACGCGGAGCCCGGCGCCATGACCGAACACGCGGAGCCCGGCGCCTCGGCCGCCCGGCTCACCGGCCGCCGGACCACCGGGGAGCGCCGGCTCTCCGACATGCTCACCGAGGTCACCCTCGACGACGGCCGGGTGGTCGTCGTCAAGCTCGGCGACGGCCCCCGAGCGGCTCGGGCCGAGGCCGCGGGCCTCAGCTGGCTCGCCGACACGGGCACGGTACACATACCGCGCGTCTACGGCCATGACGAACGCCACCTGGTCCTCGACCGGGTCCCCCAGGGCACCCCGAGCCCACGCGCCGCCGTCCGCCTCGGCCGCGCCCTGGCCGCCCTGCACACCGCCGGAGCCCCCGCCTTCGGCGCCGCGCCGCCCGGCGGACCCGAGGAGGCGTACATCGGCCGCGCCCCCATGCGCAACGCCCACGGCGCCGACTGGCCCGTCTGGTATGCCGAGCACCGGGTGCTGCCCTATCTCCGCGACGCGGTCGACGTCGGCACGATCAGCCCCGCCGAGGCCGCCCTCGTCGAGGAGGTGTGCGCCCGGCTCCCCGACCTCGCGGGCCCCGCCGAGCCACCCGCCCGGCTCCACGGCGACCTGTGGAACGGCAACGTCCTGTGGGGCGCCGACGGCGAGGTCTGGCTGATCGACCCGGCGGCCCACGGCGGCCACCGCGAGACCGACCTCGCGATGCTGTCCCTCTTCGGCTGCCCGCACCTGGAACACGTACTGGAGGGCTACGAGGAGGTCTCACCCCTGGCCGAGGGCTGGACGGACCGCGTCGGCCTCCACCAGCTCTTCCCCCTGCTGGTGCACGTGGTGCTCTTCGGCCGCGGCTACGCGGACCGGACCCTGCGGGCGGCACGGGCGGCACTCGCGCGGTGAGCCGACGATCCGCCGGGCCGCCGGGCCGACATGCGATCGACTGGGCGTCGGGCCGGCGGGCCGTCGGGCCGAAACACGAACCGGGAGGCGCCGGCGTGGGCGCCTCCCGGTTCGGAAGCCAAGGGCGAGGAAAGCGAAGGAACTCGTTTCAGGAAAGGAAGTTGAGAAGGAAGCCCCTTCATGGCCTCGCCATGGGCAACGCTAGCACTCAGGCCGGGATCAGGTCGCGCAGATTTTCGAGGGTGATGATCCGGGAGTCCGGGTGCAGCCCCTCGGGCCGTTCGAGACCGATGTACGTCACCGGCTCGTCCGGCACGCACGTCCCGTCCCACGGCTCCACACGCGTGCTGTCGGCACCGCCCGCCATCAGCCCGACGAGGTAGTTCACCGTCAACTGCTCACGCTCCACGACCGCGCGGACCACCTTCGACACCGACACCTGGTTCTCCTCGACCTGGTTCCCGGAGGACAGGCCCCGCAGATACAGATGCAGCCACTTCGCACGCCACCGCCCGTCGTCCCCGCGCTGGAACACCAGCGGCAGCGCCACCCGCCCCGGCCCCCGCAGATCCGACTTCATCCGCACGGTACGGGGTTCGAACGGCCGCCCCTTCCGCTCACCGTCGCGCAGCATGAACCCGAAGAACGACTCCTCGACCTCCTCGAAGCCCTCACCCGCGTAGATGTTGACCTGCGGCACGATGAACCCACCGCGCACCCGGTCGAGTCGCAGATCGATGAACTCCGAGGCCCCGTTCGGCGCTTCGGTGATGTCACCGGAATGCCGGCCCCCGACGGCGCGGAGGGATGTGTAGGAGAGCCAGGTGTCGGTGCTGTAGTCGGAGTTGAGCAGCAGCGCGGACAGATCGTAGTCGGTGGTGCGACCGCTCTCCTTCCAGTACGTGAAGAAGCGCAGCACCTCACCGTCGACCGGCGACACCGACCCCCTCGGCAGCACCCCGAGCCCCGCCGCCGTCGCCTTGCCGCTCAACGGCAGCGCCACGTCGAGGACATCGACGTCGACCAGCAGCCGGCCGGGCGCCGGGAGCCGACGCCGCAGCTCGGCGTCGAGCACGGCGATCAGCCGGTCACGGTCGGCGGCCGGCACGACGGGCCGGTGGTCGGGGGTCACCCAGGCACGGCCCCGCCGGTTGACGAAGATCCGGTCCTCACCCGACTCCCGTTCACGATTGTGAAGATGCTCGCGCACCGACAGCACCACCCGCCCGGAGACCTCGGACACCGCCTCCTCGGCCGCGGCGAGCACCCCGTCCCGCTCGCCCTGATCGGCGGCGATACGCAGCAGCAGGTCCAGCGAGCGGAACAGCTTGCCCGGCGCGGACTTCAACAGCGCCACCGCACCCGGGACGTCGAAGTCGTCGAGCAGCGCCTCGACCCGGCCGTCGAACGACCGCGCCTCCTTCTCACCCCGTGCGACCGCGAACACCTCGGCGGCGTGCGGCCAGCGCGGGTACTCATGCGGATGCAGCCGCTCACCGAGCCGCTTGAACGGCTCCCGGTGGGAACGCACATCGGTCAGCTTCGCCGGGTTCGCCGCGACGACGGCGTCCAGCCCCGCGAGCAGCGCCCGCCGCACCGGCCGCGGCAGCGCCCGGAACCGCGTCGGCTCCTGAAGCGTGACATCACCGCCGGACAGCGCGCACGCGAGGCGCAGTACATCGGTGACGGTGTCCAGCAGCGGTTCGGCGCCGACCATGAGACGGGCCTCGTTGACCACCGCCCGGTTCTCCCGGACCGGTATCACCTCGGGCTGCGGCCCGGCCGCGCAGTGCCCGGCAAGGGCCTTGAGGTCACGCAGACGCTCCTCGCCCAGCGGCGTCGTACTGCTCGCCAGCGCCAGGTACAGGGCGGTCAGCTCGTCCTCCAGGTCGTCGCCGAGGTGGAGCAGGGTCACCCGGTCACCGGCCCCCGCGATCAACTCGTCGTGGGCGGCCAGCATCTCGGCGTACGTGTGCTGGTACCGGCCGTACTTCGGGAGGGTCAGCAGATCCACCACGCCCCGCGCCAGCTGGGCGATCGTCCCGGCCCGCGTCCGCTCGTCACGGAGGGCCTGCTCGACACAGCTCATCCAGAACTCGGCCGTGTCCGGCACGTTCGCCGGGAAGTCGATGAAGTACGGGTTGTGCCGGACGTGGTCGCCCACCATCTCCCGCACGGTACGCAGCGTCCGCTTCGCGGTGTACGCGACGGCCGCCTCGGACAGCCCCGACAAGCTGTCCAGCAGCTCCGTCGACAGCTTGAACCCGACGGACATCAGAGCGACGTCGAACCGCCGCGCGGCGACGGCGCCTTCACCCGCGGACCCCTTGGGGGCGGGCAGACGACGGGTGTGCCGGACGACCAGCGATTCCAGACTGTTGGACATTCGGGGATGATCGCAGAGGTGTACGACCCGGCGCACCGGAGTTTCGCCGGGCCGCGTCGCCCGCAGCCGAGGAGGCGCGTCGCCCGCAACTGATGGAACGTCAAGTCGCCTTGCCCCGCAGGTCCTTCACCCGCTTCAGTTTGCCCACCGACCGCTCCAGTGTCTCCGGGTCCACCACCGTCACCTCCACCGTGACGCCCACCCTCTCCTTCACGTCCTCGGCGATCGCCTTCCCCGCCGTCCCCCTCTGCTCGGCGCCCGCGTCGGGGCGGGCCTCCACCAGGACCGTCATATGGTCCATGTGCCCCCGCTTCGTCAGCCGGATCTGGAAGTGCGGGGCCACGGCCGGGGTGCGCAGCACGATCTCCTCGATCTGGGTGGGGAAGACATTCACACCCCGCAGGATGATCATGTCGTCGCTACGGCCCGTGACCTTCTCCATTCGGCGGAACGCGGGACGGGCCGTGCCGGGCAGGAGACGGGTCAGATCCCTCGTGCGGTAGCGGATGATCGGCAGGGCCTCCTTGGTGAGCGAGGTGAAGACGATCTCGCCCTTCTCACCGTCGGGCAGGACCTCGTCCGTGAGCGGGTCCACCACTTCCGCGAGGAAATGGTCCTCCCAGATGTGGAGGCCGTCCTTGGTCTCCACGCACTCCTGCGCCACCCCGGGGCCGATCACCTCCGACAGTCCGTATATGTCGACGGCGTGCAGGCCCGCCCGCTCCTCGATCTCCCGGCGCATCTCCTCCGTCCACGGCTCGGCCCCGAAGATCCCGATCCGCAAGGAACCGGAGCGCGGGTCGACGCCCTGCTTCTCGAACTCGTCGAGCAGCGTGAGCATGTACGAGGGGGTGACCATGATGATCTCGGGCCGGAAGTCCTGGATCAGCCGCACCTGGCGTGCGGTCATGCCGCCGGAGACCGGGATCACCGTGCAGCCGGCCCGCTCGGCCCCGTAGTGCGCGCCCAGACCGCCGGTGAACAGTCCGTACCCGTAGGAGATGTGCACCTTGTGCCCGGGGCGGCCCCCGGCGGCCCTGATCGACCGGGCGACCACATCGGCCCACATCGACAGGTCCCGCTCCGTGTATCCGACGACCGTGGGGCGCCCGGTGGTACCGCTGGAGGCATGGACCCGGCGGACCTCGGACATCGGCACGGCGAACATGCCGAAGGGGTAGGTGTCCCGCAGGTCGGCCTTGGTGGTGAAGGGGAAGCGGGACAGGTCCGCCAGGGAGCGGCAGTCGTCGGGGGCGACCCCGGCCGCGTCGAACTTCTTCCGGTACGCCTCGACGTTGTCGTACGCGTGCCGCAGCGTCGCCCGCAGCCGGTCCAGCTGTAGCTGCTCCAGCTGTGCCCTGGAAAGGCGCTCGCCGTCGTCCAGCAGATGGTGGGGGAGCGGTGCGCCCAGGCTGCTCATCGCGACTCCTTCGGTGAGGTGCGGGTGAGGTACGGGTGGGAGTACGGGTGGGGGCGGGGCCGGGTGCTGGTTGCGGGTGCACTTGGGTCTTGCCCGTTCGCGCTCCTCGCGTCACACTGGGAACCGAACGAATGGTCGGTTGGGAAGCGGGTTGCGATGACGACGCCAGACTCGGCCGGGGGGCCGCCCCAGGACACCCCGGGAATTCCGGGGTTTCCGGACGCGCTCCAGGAGCACTTCGACGCGACGATCGCGCGGGACCAGCGGATCGAGCCGCGTGACTGGATGCCGGACGCCTATCGCAAGACCCTCGTCCGGCAGATCGCCCAGCACGCCCACTCGGAGATCATCGGAATGCAGCCGGAGGGCGAGTGGATCACCCGGGCGCCCTCGCTGCGCCGCAAGGCGATCCTCTTCGCCAAGGTCCAGGACGAGGCCGGGCACGGGCTCTATCTGTACTCGGCGGCGGAGACACTGGGCGCCGACCGCGCGGACCTGACCGACCGGCTGATCTCGGGCCGCCAGAAGTACTCGTCGATCTTCAACTACCCGACCATGAGCTTCGCCGACGTCGGCGTCATCGGCTGGTTCGTCGACGGCGCGGCGATCTGCAACCAGGTGCCGCTGTGCCGCTCGTCGTACGGGCCGTACGCGCGGGCGATGGTGCGGATCTGCAAGGAGGAGTCGTTCCATCAACGGCAGGGCTATGAGCTGCTGTTGACGATGATGCGGGGGACGGCCGCGCAGCGCGAGATGGTGCAGGACGCAGTGAACCGCTGGTGGTGGCCGTCGCTGATGATGTTCGGGCCGCCGGACGACGCCTCGCCCAACTCGGCGCGGTCCATGGCCTGGAAGATCAAACGGCACAGCAACGACGAGCTGCGCCAGCGCTTCGTCGACATGACCGTCCCGCAGGCCGACAAGCTCGGTGTCACCCTCCCCGACCCGGAGCTGCGCTGGAACGAGGAGCGCGGCCACCACGACTTCGGCACCCCCGACTGGGACGAGCTGACGCGGGTCATCAAGGGCGACGGCCCCTGCAACGCCCAGCGGATGGAACGACGCCGGACCGCCCACGAGGAGGGCGCCTGGGTACGCGAGGCGGCCACGGCCCACGCGGCCAAGCGAAGCGAACGAGCACGGAACGGGAAGGGGGCGGCGGCATGACCGACAACAGCACCGGCACCGCCAAGGGCGAGTGGCCGCTGTACGAGGTCTTCGTACGCGGCAAGCGCGGCCTGAACCACGTACACGTCGGCTCCCTCCACGCCGCCGACGACCAGATGGCCCTCACCCACGCCCGCGACCTCTACACCCGGCGCAACGAGGGCGTCTCCATCTGGGTCGTGCGCTCCGAGCACATCGCCGCCTCCACCCGCGACGAGAAGGACCCCTTCTTCGAGCCCAGCGCCGACAAGGTGTACCGCCACCCGACCTTCTACGACATCCCCGACGACGTCCCGCACATCTGAGGAGCCGGGTCATGAGCGACGACCATGTCTACCTGACCCTCGCCGAGGGACACGAGGACGACGCCCGCTGGGCCTACGGCACCGGCTTCGAGGACCCTCTGCACGGCGTCGACACGACCGTCCCCGAGGGCGTCGACGTACGTGAACTGGCCGCCGGCTGTGTGGCGTTGGCCGACGACGCCCTGATCTCGGCCCAGCGCCTCGCCGAGTGGACGACTCGCGCGCCCGAGCTGGAGGAGGAGGTGGCGCTGGCCAACATCGGCCTCGACCTCCTCGGCCAGGCCCGGCTGCTGTACTCCCGCGCGGGCCAGGTCGACGGCACCGGGCGCGACGAGGACGCGTACGCCTACTTCCGTGACGCCGACGACTTCCACAACGTGCGCCTCGCCGAACTCCCGAACGGCGACTTCGCGTTCTCCGTCGTCCGGCTCCTCGTCCTCTCCAGCTGGCGCCTCGCCCACTTCGAGCGGCTGGCCGACCACCCGGACCCGGTGCTCGCCGCGATCGCCGCGAAGGGCGTCAAGGAACTGACGTACCACCGGCAGTACGCGGCAGAATGGGCCGTACGGCTGGGCGACGGCACCGAGGAGTCCCACCGGAGGATGCGCAGAGCGCTGGAGCAAGTCGCCCCGTACTTCGGGGAGTTGTTCACGGCGTACGACGTACGGGAGGAGGTCGCCGCGGTGCTCCGCCAGGTGACCGAGGCGGCCGGCCTCCCCATGCCGGTGTACCGCCCCTTGGCGGGCGCCGGCCGCACGGGCGAGCACACCGAGCATCTCGTTCCCCTCCTCGCCGAGTTGCAGAGCGTGGCCCGAGCCCACCCGGAGGCGACATGGTGACGACGACGCCGCTCGACGCGCGCCGCGCCCGGCACATCGCCGAGCGGGTGCCCGACCCCGAGCTGCCCATGGTGACCCTGGCCGACCTGGGCGTCCTGAGGGACGTGGAGCTGACCGAGGACGGCACGGTGATCGCGAGCCTGACCCCGACCTACTCGGGCTGCCCGGCCATGGCCGAGATGCGCGCCGATGTCGCGGCGAGGCTGCGGTCCGCCGGATTCGAACGGGTCGAGATCCGCACGGTGCTGACCCCGCCCTGGACGACCGACTGGATCACCGAAGCCGGTCGCCGCAAGCTCACGGAACACGGCATCGCCCCACCCGGCGCGGCCCCCCGAGGCCCGGTCCCGCTGACACTGTCGCCCACCCGACGAACGGTCGCCTGCCCCCACTGCGGCTCGACGGACACCGAGGAGACCTCCCGCTTCGCCGCCACATCCTGCAAGTCCCTGCGCCGCTGCCACACCTGCCGCGAGCCGTTCGAGCACGTCAAGGAGATCTGATGAAAGGCCTGAGTCAAGACCCGACGGGAGGCCCACAGGACAACAGGCTCACCGCCACCCTCACCCCGTCCGCGCCCCCGCCGCCTGGGCCCACCACCTCGGCCCCGACGACCCGGCCCAGCGCCTCGGCTCCGGTGACCGGGCCTGTCGCTTCGGCTCCGGTGACCCGGCCCAGCGCCTCGGCTCCGGTGACCGGGCCTGTCGCTTCGGCTCCGGTGACCCGGCCCAGCGCTTCGGCTCCGGTGACCGGGCCTGTCGCTTCGGCTCCGGTGACCCGGCCCGGCGACTCCGGCCCGGTGACGGGGCCTGTCGCTTCGGCTCCGGTGACCCGGCCCGGCGACTCCGGCCCGGTGACGGGGCCTGTCGCTTCGGCTCCGGCGATCCGGCCCGGCGCCTCCGCATCGGTGACCGGGCCCACTGCCTCTATCGCGGAGCTGGGTTCGTCTGCCCCCGGCGCGAGGCCGGTCTCCTCGGCGGCCCCGGCGACCCGGCCCGGCGCCGCCGATGCTCCTGCGACCGGGTCCACCGTTTCGGCCCCGGCAACCAGGTCCGCCGTCTCCGCCTCGGCGATGGGGCCCACTGCCTCCATCGCGGAGCGGGGTTCGTCTGCCCCCGCCGTAACGCCGGCCTCCTCCTCCGCTCCGCCGACGCGGCCCAGCGGCTCCGTCCCGGCGGCTGGGCCTGCCGTTTCGGCTCCGGTCACCCGGCCGACTGTCTCCGGCTCGGCGGCGGGGTCCGCCGCTTCCGCCCCGGCGACCGGGCGGCCCACCGCCTCCGCTGTGGAGCCTGGTTCATCCGAACCCGTTGCGGCGCCGATCTCCTCCATCTCCCCGTCCGAGGTCCCCGTCGCCCCGACCTCATCCGCTCGCCCGCGCGTTCGCCGCCGCGCTGCCTTCCACCCGCTCCGTGTCTCCGCCGTGCGGCCCCTCTGTGAGGACGCCGTCGCCGTCGGCTTCGAGATCCCGGAGGAGTTGGCGGAGGAGTTCGTGTTCGCGCCGGGGCAGTCGCTCACGTTGCGGCGTGAGGTGGACGGGCGGGACGAGCGGCGGTCGTACTCGATCTGTTCGCCCGTCGGTTCGGCGCCGCGGATCGGGGTGCGGGTGGTGCCCGGCGGGTTGTTCTCCTCCTGGCTCGTCCATGACGTACGCCCCGGCGACACCGTCGACGTCATGGGCCCCACCGGCATCTTCACGCCCGACCTCGGAGCCCCCGGCCATCACGTCCTGATCGCGGCGGGCTCCGGCATCACGCCCATGATGTCGATCGCCGAGTCGGTCCTGGCCGCCGACGACCGTTCGACGGTCACCCTCTTCTACGGCAACCGCCGCACCGGCACGGTGATGTTCGCCGACGAGCTGGCCGACCTCAAAGACCTGTACCCGGCCCGTTTCCAACTCGCCCACGTACTGTCCCGTGAGCCCAGGGAGGCCGAGCTGCTCTCGGGCCGTCTCGACGCCGAACGGCTCTCGGCGCTGATCGGCTCCCTGGTCGATGTGGAACACGCCGACCACTGGTGGCTGTGCGGCCCGCACGGCATGGTCGTCGACGCGCAACGGGTGCTGGCCGGACTCGGGGTACCCACGGACCGAGTGCACCAGGAGCTGTTCTACGCCGACGACGAGCCCGTACGGGAGGTGCGCCACGAGGAGGCCGCCGCCGAGGGACCGGTCAGCGAGGTCACCGTCACCCTCGACGGCCGCTCCACCACCGCGGCCCTCTCCCGCGACCGAACCCTCCTCGACGGCGCCCAACGCACCCGCCCCGACCTGCCGTTCGCCTGCAAGGGCGGAGTCTGCGGCACCTGCCGGGCCCTGATCACCGACGGCGAGGCCGACATGCGCCGCAACTTCGCCCTGGAGGAGGCCGAGGTAGAGGCGGGCTACGTCCTGACGTGCCAGTCGTACCCGGTCTCGGAGAAACTGACGGTCGACTACGACAGCTGACGCGGATGCGCCGGGCGCCTTCCACTGCCTTGCACCGCCTTCCACCCGCCCCGGCCCTCTCAGCCCGTCCGGCGTTTGAGGACAAGGCCGTTCAGGCCGAAGCGGGGGTCCGGGGGCGCAGCCCCCAGGGATGGGACGGGTAGGGGCGGCGGGGGCGAAACTCCTCGGCCCGCCCCGCCCCCGTCACCCCCGATGCAACCGCTCCACCAAAATATCGATCACCAACGGCGTACGCGGCCCATAACTCAGCAGCACCCCGTCCTCCAGATCGACCACCCGCCGATCCATCCCGGCCGGCGTCTCCTTGATCCCCGGAATCTCCACGAGCCCCTCGACACCACCCACGGACTCAAGTCCCTTGGTCATCATGAGGATCACCTCGGGCTGGGCCTTGACCAGCGCCTCACTGGTGATCGGTGTGAACGGCTTGTCCAGCCCGGCGACCACCCCGGCATCCTCCGCCCCGGCCGCCGCGATGAGCGAGTCCGCCCCGGACCCCTTCCCACCGATGAGATACACGGCCGCCGACCCCCGCATGTACAGGAACGCCACCTTCGGCCTGCTCCCCTCGGGCACAGCCGCCCGAGCCGCCTTCAGCTCACCGGCGATACGCTCGTTGAGGGCCTCACCGGCCGACGGCACCCCCAACGCCTCGGCCACCCGCGTCGTCCGCGTACTCACATCGGCCAGTTCCGTCGCCGGATCGAGTACGACCACGGGAATCCCGGCGTCACGGATCTGATCCAGCGCCTCACCGGGCCCGGTGTCGGTGTCGGCGAGCACGACCGTCGGATCGAGGGACAGCACACTCTCGGCGCTCACATCATGCGCCTTGGTGACCTGCGGAAGATCCTCGGCCTCCTTGAACGTGGCCGTGATGTCCCGCCCGACGACGTTGTCACCGAGCCCCAGCGTGAACACGATCTCCGCGATGCCCCCGTTGAGCGGAAGAATCCGCGAGGCGTCCTCGACGGTGACCTTCTTCCCGTCGGACGAGTCGACGGTGACCGGCAGTTCCGGAGTGGGCGCCTCCCCTTCGAGCGGGACGAGCGAATTCGTCCTCAACTGCTTCAGCGCCGCCGCGGCGCGGGCGCTCGCGGACGCCGGCGAGGCATCGGCACTTTCTGATCCCCCGTCACCGCCACTGCCTGCGCATCCGGTGACGAGCACGGCGAGAGCGACGGCGACGGCGGCAACTCCCCTTCGCGCAAAGGAGGGTTGAGGTCTTCCGTTCGTACGCATCGAACCGCCTTCCATGTCTACCGTTCCCAACAGTTGTTCGTTACTTTAGGTTAGCCTTACCTGAGTTTCCTACGGTGGGAGTGCTGACACCGATGCACAGATGTGCCCTACGAGCCCGACGAGTCCTACGAGCCCCGCGCACCCTGAGAGCCGTCCCGGCCTCGATCGCCGTCGCGGGAGCCCTGATCCTCGCCCCGGCGCACTCGGCGGCGGCCGCCGACTCCGCCACCGGCCCCGAGGGTCAGAAACTCACCGTGTCCAAAACCTCCGGGCTCGACCCGGACGGCGAGACGGTCACGGTCTCCGGCACCGGCTACAACACGGAGAAGGGCATCTACGTCGCCTTCTGTGTGGACAACGGCGCGGGCAAAACGCCGACGCCCTGTGTCGGCGGGGTCGACATGGAGGGCGAGTCCGGCGCCTCGGTGTGGATCTCCTCCAACCCGCCCTCCTACGGGGAGGGGTTGGCCGAGCCGTACGAGGGCAGCGGGCACAAGGGCACCTTCTCGGCGCAGATCAAGGTACGGGCCAAGGACGCCAACACCGACTGCACCAAGTCCGGTGTGACCTGCTCGGTGATCACCCGCAACGACCACACCCGGTCCAGTGACCAGAGCCAGACGGTACGCGTCCCGGTGACCTTCGCCGGGGCCGAGGACACGGGCGACGACAGCACGGCGACCCCGACCCCGACATCGACTGCGTCGACGGGGTCGACGACCACCGGCGGAACGAGCGGCACCGACAGCGACACGGCCACGTCCGACGACCCGCTGGCCAGCACCGGCAGCGCCGCCGTACCGCTCGGCCTCACCGCGGCAGGCCTGGTCGCGGCCGGCGGCGGCGCCTGGTTCTGGGCCCGTCGACGCCGTACCGCATCCGAGGGAGGACTTTCGAGGTGATGAACAGACCTGGTGCGGCCGTCACGGCGGCGGGCGCGCTGCTCGCCCTGCTCTGCCAGGGCACGGCGACGGCCCGGGACGGGGACGGGCCCCCGAGTGAGGTGTCCGGCGGATACGCCGGCTGGGGCCCGACATTCGGGACCCCGTCCGACGGCGAGGCGACGGTGACGGCGGAAGCGCCCGCCGTACGCGGCTCCGGCGGCCGGACCTGGTTCCCCGTCGAGGGCGGCAGCGCGACCCCGGCGAGCGGGGACGCGGACGTGGACCTCGCCGGCGCGATCCGCCTGAGCACGGCCGGGGCCGACACCCTCACCCTCGCCGATCCGCGCCTCCGACTCGACGGCGGCACCGGAACCCTCCGGGTACGCGCCGAACACGCGGGCCGGACCGACGACTTGACGCTGGCCGAGGTCGGCGTAGCGAACGCCGAAGGCCCGACCGTACGCGGCGGTGGCGCGACCTGGTCCGGGCTGCGGGTGACACTGACCGCCGAGGGAGCCGCGCTGCTCACCGACTGGAGCGGCACGTCGTACGAGGCCGGCGACGAACTCGCCCCGCTGGACATGACCGTGGGCACGGGCACGGGCACGGGCGAAGCCGGGGAACCGCAGGGGGAGAGCGCCGACTCCGGCGCCGGGTCCGGTGACTCCGACGCCGCCACCTCCTCGCCCGCCCCGGCGGACGCCGCGGACGGCCGTACGGAGACGGAGGCCGAGAAAGCCGCCGGGGGCCAGTCGGCGGCCGTGGAGCGCGCGAGTCTGACCCCGGGCGGCGAACAGCGGGTCACCGGCGAGGGATTCGAGCCCGGCGAGATCGTCCTGGTCGCCATCGACGACGACACCCGCTACGAGGCGGTGGCCGACGACTCGGGCCGTGTGGCCCGGGACTTCCCGGTCTACGACACCGCCACCGAAGGCATTCACACGGTGGAGCTGTACTCGGTGACCGGGGGCCGTAAGGCGACGGCGGAGTTCACCGTGACGTGACCACCGGAGCCCTCCCCGGCCCCATCTGCTCCCGCTTTGCCGTCTGTTGACAAATAGATCTCACAAAAGATTAGGTAAGCCTTACCTAAGTTCACCGGCTTCGCCTGGAGCCGGTGAACATCGGCCTTCGAGAAAGGTTCTCCCGTGAGAGTCGTTCCCTCCCCCCGCACCGCCGCCCGCACCGCTCTGGCCGTCGCCGCCTCCGCCGCCCTCACCCTCGGCCTCACCACCTCCGCCTCCGCCGCCACCTCGACCCGTACGGTCGTCGACGCCGGGACCACCTACAACCTGTCCCTGACCGCGCCGGACACGGCCGCCGCGTCGGGCCAGGTCATCACCGTCTCCGGCTCCGGCTACAACACCGCCCAGGGCATCTACGTAGGCCTCTGCGTCGTCGACGGCGCCCAGGGCGCGAGCAAGCCGACCCCCTGCCTCGGCGGCCAGGACGAGTCCGGCTCCACCGGCGCCTCCCACTGGGTCAACGACACCTTCGGCGGTCTGTTCGCCAACAGCTCCAAGTTCGGCACCGGCGGCACCTTCAGCGTGAGCATCTACGTCCAGGCCACGCTTGAGGACGGCAGCGTCTGCGGCGAGGACGTCACCTGCGCCGTCGTCACCCGCGCCGACCACTTCGACACCAACGACCGCAACTACGACGTCCACGCCCCCATCACCTTCCAGTAACCACCCACCAGGCCGGGCCCCTTCGCCACGGGGCCCGGCCCTCGGCGTCCCCCGGGCGGCACCCCCGAGTGCGGGGCGCACCCGACGAGTTGAGGAACCCATGAGAGACGACACGACGGACCGGAGACAGCCGGACCTGAGACAGTCGGACCGGAGTCGGCCGGACCGAAGGCAGTCGGACCGAAGGCAGTCGGACCGGAGGCAGTCGGACCGGGGGCAGCCGGATCGGGGGCAGCCGGAGCGCGCGACCGGAGCCCGCCTCCTCCGGCGCCCCGCCGCACTCCTCGGCGCCGCCGCCCTCGTGGCCGCCACGGTCACCGCCGTCACGGTGAGCACCTCGGCCCAGGCCGCCGACACCCCGAAGACCGGACACGGCCAGAACGGCCAGAAACTCACCGTCGACGCCTCCGCGAACCTCGACCCCGATGGCGAGAAGCTCAGGGTCACCGGCTCCGGCTACGACGCCACCAAGGCCATCTACGTGGCCCTGTGCAGGGACAACGGCGACGGCAAGATCCCCACCCCGTGCATCGGCGGCGCCGACGAGAACGGCACCGGCAGCTCCTCGCAGTGGATCGTCCCCGAGGGCGACGAGTACGCGGGCGACCTCGCCGTCACCTGGGGCGCGGGCGGCACCTTCGACGTCGAGATCGACATCAAGGCCAAGGACAACGGCGTCGACTGCGCCCAGGTCGTCTGCTCGGTCGTCACCCGCGTCGACCACCGCGACTCCGGCGACCGCTCCCAGGACGTCCGCGTCCCCGTCACCTTCGAGGGCCAGGACACCGGCGGCGGGGACGACGGCGGCGACGGAGTGGACGTGCCCGCCGGTACGGTCGTCTACGAGGAGTCGGAGGACTTCAAGGCCGCCGCCGGCGAGGTCAAGGACCTGCTGCTGCACCCCGACTCCGGCAAGCTGTACGCCGGTTCGGAGGATTTCGTCGACACAGGTGACGTCAACGAGCGCGGCCTGCACATCCTCGACGCCACCACCGGCACGTCCCTGAGCCATGTCGTCCAGGCCCCCGGCTCCACCGGCACCCTCGGCCCCCGCAACGTCTCCATGATCGCCGCCCCGCTCGGCGGCGACGGCGTCGTCTTCCACTACCCGCTGCGCGGCATCGGCACCGCCAAGGACGGCGACACCAACGCCGCCGGCGTCTGGCTCCCCGGCGCCACCGTCACCGGCGTCGGCCCCGGCACCAAGGCCACCACCGCCCTGGTCGCCCAGGGCGCCCAGCTCTCCGAGGTCGACATCGCCACCGGCGCCACCTTGGACAACCGCACCCTCACCCTCGACGGCGGCTCCGTCCTCGGCGTCGACAGGGCGAAGGGCGTCGCCTGGTCCGCCGGAGCCTCCGGCGGACAGCTGCGCCGCGTCGACACGGGCACTTTCGCGGTCACCGCCACCGCCACCGACGAACTCCCCGCCGCACCCGTGGGGTTCGTCGAGGCGGACCCCGCCACCGGCAACGTCTGGGTGGGCAGCGGCAGTTCGGTACGCGTCTACGACAAGGACGCGGGGCACCTGAAGACCGTCGAGGGCACGGACGAGGCCGCCGACATCGCCTTCGACACCACCACCGGCCGCGCCTTCGTCATCTGGAACGACACCGGCGACACCGGCAACGGCGCCGACGACACCAGCTCCCTCGGCGTCTACGACACCACCACCTTCGCGGAGACCGCCACCCCGACGAAGCTCGTCGGCAACAACTCCCAGATCGGCCAGGCCTCCGTGGCGGTCGCCCCGGGCGGCACCTCCGTCTATGTGAGCAACCCCGTCCAGGGCGACATCGTCAAGCTCGACCGCCGGATGTCCCCCAAGGTCACCCAGACCCCGACCGACCGGACCGTGGCCCCCGGCGACGAGGTCTCCTTCGTCGCGGCGGCCGAGGGGACCCCCGAACCCACCGTCCAGTGGGAGGTCAGCGTCAACGGCGGCCAGACCTGGTCCGCGATCGAGGGCGCCACGAAGAACGCGTACAGCTTCACCGCCAGGGCCGCCCACGACGGCTACGCGTACCGCGCGGTGTTCGAGAACTCCGTGGGCACCACCCATACCTCACCCTTCACCCTCACCGTCACCGAGGCCGACACCAGCACCGGCGGCGACGACGGTGGCGACGGGGACGACGGCGGCGAGGACGAGGAGCCCTCCGGCACCAAGACCGTCACCGGCCCCAACGGCCAGAAGCTCACCGTCACCCCCGTCAACAACCTCGCCACCGAGAACCAGACCCTCAAGATCGCCGGCTCCGGCTACGACGAGGACAAGGGCATCTACGTCGCCCTCTGCGTCGACAACGGCGACGGCGAACTGCCCACCCCGTGCATCGGCGGCGTCGACATGAGTGGCGAGTCGCACACCTCCGCGTGGATCTCCTCCAACCCGCCCGACTACGGCGAGGAGTTGGCGATCCCGTACGGGGACGGCGGCACGTTCGAGGTGGAGCTGACCATCGACGCCAAGGACGAGTACACCGACTGCTTCAAGGCCACCTGCGTCCTCGCCACCCGCGCCGACCACACCCTCTCCGGCGACCGCTCCCAGGATGTCAAGGTCCCGGTCGCCTTCGTCGGCCAGGACCCGGTCGACACCGACGACGAAGGTGACGGCGACAGCGACGGTGGCACCTCCAGCAGCGGTTCGACGACCGGCTCCACCAGCGGCACCGGCGGCTCCAGCGGCAGCACGGGCAGCACGGGAGGCGGCTCCACCACCGGCGACGACGGCAGCCTCGCCTCGACCGGCATGACCGTCCTCGGCATCGCCGCCTCGGCCGCCGCCCTCACGGTGACGGGCTGGCTCCTGCACCGACGGGCCCGGAGGATGGGCCGGGGGACCACCGCCTGACCGCGAACACCTGACCGCGAACAAGGAATGAGAACCGGAGCCCGGCGCACCGAAACCATCGGCGCACCGGGCTCCGCCCCTCTCCTCCCGGTCCGACGCGGGGCACCACAGCTCATCTCGACGTAGTACGGCCAAGAGCCGCAGCACGGCCAAGAAATCCCTGTCCGGCCAAGGACCGTAGTCCGGCCAAGTGCCGTCATGCCTCCGACGATGTCGGCGGTCGGTTCCCGGCCGCCCGGCCGATCGACCGCACCAACGGCAGCAGCCGATGCGGCACCCGCTCCCTGAGCGCCACCTCCGTACGGGTGCGTACGACGCCCGGCAGGCTGATCAGCGTCTGGATCACATCCTCCAGATGTGCGTTGTCCCGGGCCACGACACGGGTCAGCAGATCGCCGCCGCCGGTGATCGAGAAGGCCTCAACGATCTCCGGTACGGCCGCCAGCGCCTCGCCCACGTCGTCGAGATGCCCCTGGGTGACCTCGATGTGCACGAACGCCAGCACCGGGTGGCCGAGCGCGGCGGGGGAGAGCGAGGGGCCCGTCCCGGTGATCACCCCGTCGCGTTCCAACCGGTCGAGTCGGGCCTGGAGGGTGCCCCGGGCGACCCCGAGGATACGTGCGTACTCCCGCACGCTGGTCCGTGGCCGCTCCAGGAGCAGCCGCAGGATACGGGTGTCGAGTTCGTCCACGGCCGCGACTGTACCAATGGCCCACCGAACCGACCTCAGGCCGAGCCACCCCATGAGCAGCGCTCCTGCCCACGAGCCATCCGCCGAGCCTGCCCTACGCCCTCGACGCGACCCGCCAGAGCATCAGACCCGCCAGAGCGTCAGGTCCGCCAGCAGGAAGCTGATGCCGGGGGAGTCCCACAGCGCGGTCGACTTCACCTGGACCACGAGCAGCCCGATGTCCCCGGCGGGGTTCTTGACGCAGATCTCGCTGCCGGCGGCCACCGCGGGCAGCGGCAGATCGTGGCTCTCGGTCCCCGCGAAGGCGGTACGGCACGTATCGAGCGTGGCCCCCGGCTCGCTGTACAGCAGCCGGATGTCGGTGGTGTCGCTCTCCAGCGCGCAACCGACGTCCTCGCAGACGAAGCGGATGTCCCCGTCGCCGCCCTCACGGTCGGGGTCCTCGATGCTGAGCGCCCGCTCCTCGTCCAGCCATCGCTGGGGGAACGCCTGGGGCTGCGGTGCCTTCGACGGGGCGGCGGAGGGGTCCGAGACCTCCGGTGCCCCGCTGCCCGCCCCCGAGGTGGACCTGCTCTTCGACGAGGACTCGGAGGACGACTTCGAGGAGCCCCGCGCGGACGCCGTGGAATCGGGGGCCGAGGCCGAGGCGGTGTCCCGGTCCCGGAACAGATCCGTCCCCCTCCAGACCGTCCAGGTCAGCCCTGTCACCAGCAGCACGCCCACCGTCACGGCGGCGGCCACGACCAGCGCGGTACGTCTCCGCCGGGAGCGCGGCTCGGCGGGCGCCGTCGCCTGTGGCTGGGGCTGGGGCAGCAAGGGCCCCGACTGCGCCCGCACGGGACTGCGGACCGTCACCGGAACCGTCGCCTCTGAGCGGGGACGGGGAATCGTCACGTCCGACGTGGGCCGGGCATCCGTCCCGTCCCCCGAGGCAGGAACCGCGGCTCCTGCCGCGCGACCGCGAACTTCCGGGGACCTGGGAGCCGCCCCGTCCGCCCCGAGGGCGGGCACCTCCGCCTCCGGCGTGGATGAGGGGGCCGGAGCCGGAACCGTCACCTCCGGGCCCGTGACCTCCCGCCAGACGGCCGGACCTCCACCCGCCGCAGCCTCCCCGCCCAGCTCCCGCCGACACCAGTCCAGGACCTCCGCAAGTGTGGCCCGCTGCTCCGGGTCGGCGGCGAGACACCGGGCCATCAGCGGACGCAGTCGCTCCGGCAGCCGTTCCAGGTCGGGCTTCTCGTGCACGATCCGGTACAGCACGGTGACCGAGGGGCCGTCCCCGTACAGCGGCTCGCCCAGGGCGGCGAACGCGGCCGTCTGGCCGAGCGCGAAGACATCGGTGGCCGTCGTGACCTCATGCCCGGACGCCTGCTCGGGTGCCATGAACTGGGGCGTGCCGACGGCGGAACCGGTGGCCGTGTGCGAACTGAGGTCGGCGCCCAGCGAGATACCGAAGTCGATCACCCGGGGCCCGTCGGCGGCGAGCAGCACGTTCGACGGCTTCAGATCCCGGTGCACGATGGCTTCGCCATGGATGGCCTGCAGCGCCTCGGCCACCCCGGCCACCAGCCACAGCACCGCGGGCACCGGCAGCGGACCGCGCCGGGCGACCGCCTCCGCGAGGGAGGGCCCCGGTACGTACAGCGTGGCCAGCCAGGGCGGGGTGCCGTCCGCGTCGGCGTCGATCAACTCGGCGGTGTACGCGCCCCGCACCCGCCTGGCCGCCCTGATCTCCCGGCCGAACCGCCGCCGGAAGGCCGGGTCGTCGGCCAGCTCGGGCCGCACCACCTTGATGGCCACCGGCCGGCCGCCCGGTGTGTGCGAGAGGTAGACCCGCCCCATGCCGCCCGCCCCGAGCCGAGCGGCCAGCCGATACCCGGCCACCGCGACCGGATCGTCCCCCTGCAACGCCTGAAACACGTCAGTCGCACGGCTCATCGGCCGTCGTACCCCCTGATCCCCTCGGTCGATCCGCTGAAGTCGATCAACAGCAGCAGCCTAAGCCTTGTGTCATGACCACGGCGGCGAGTTGGGTCGCCGGGCGGGACCGGTCGAATCCCTGATCCGTTGGCCTACCAGAAGCCGCCCCGTGTGCCTCTTCGGTGAGCCAATGGCTCATTTTCCGGCACGGCTGTTGAGCCACTGGGGTGGAGGGTGCTACCTCTGTGTCGTATCCACGTAGTTTCGGCGCCGCGCGGTGCCGGACGGCGACGAAGCCGTCCCCGGAGCGCGGCGCCTTCGCCGTGCCCGTCGACCGTCCGACACCCCGGACGGCGCGGGCCCGGCGTGCACCACGGCAAGGGGGCGGCACACGCCATGAAGAGGACGCTCATAGCTCCTGATCCGGGACGGTCACGGCTGCGGACCTCGGTCCGCGCCGTCATCGGCGTCGGTACCGCCGCAGCCGCGTCCGAGCTGTGCGGCTTCTCGCTGCCCGCGTCGATCACCGGCGGACTGGCCGCACTCCTCGCCCTGTTCACCGTCACCGACGCGACCGTCCCCGCCCAGCGGATCACCACGGCGCTGCTCCCCCTGGCGGGATTCCCGGTCCTCGCCCTGGCCGCCACCCTGCACGAGATCACCGCCGCCCGTGACCTCGCGTTCGTGCTCACCGTCTTCTGCGGCGTGTACGCCCGCCGCTGGGGGCCACGCGGCCAGGCGCTCGGGATCTTCGCGTTCATGAGCTTCTTCGTTACCCAGTTCCTCCACGCCGTCCCCGCCCAACTGCCCGAGCTGTACGCCGCGATGACCCTCGCCCTGGTGGCGGCGGGCGCGGTGCGCTTTCTGCTCTGGCCCATCGAACGTGCCGTTCCGCCCGCCGCGGTCCCCGCCGAGCCGCCCAGCGGCGGCGGCCTGGCCCGGCCGACCACCCGGCAGGCCTGCCAGGCGGCCATCGCCTGCGCCCTCGCGCTCGCGATCGGCCAGTCGTTCTCGGAGGACCGCTGGTACTGGGCCGTCGGCACCGCGTGGTGGATCTTCGTCAACACCGCTTCCCGGGGCGAGACCCTGGTCCGTGGTTTCCGCCGGGTCCTCGGAACCGTCGTCGGTGTCGTCGTCGGCCTTCTGGTCGCCGTCCCGCTGGCCGGTGCGCCCGCGCCCTCGGCGGTCCTGATCGCGCTCTGCGTCTTCGGCGTCTTCTACACGGCGGCGGTGTCGTACTCCTGGATGATGCTCGCCGTGACCGTCATGGCCGGCCTCCTCTACGGGCTGCTGGGCGTGCTGGACCCCGGTCTGCTCGCGCTGCGTCTGGTGGAGACGGGCGTGGGTACGCTGTGCGCCGCGCTCGCCGTGGTCCTCGTCCTGCCGGTCACCACGCATGCCACGAACGACGCCTGGATTCAACGGGCTCTGCGTTGTGTGCACGCCGCCGCGACCGCGACCGCCGCCCGCCTCGAAGGCGACCCCGAGGCCGATCCGACGCCCCACGCGGCCGAGTTGGAGGCACTGTACGGCCGGGCCAGGGTGGCGCTCGCCCCGCTGCTCCACCCCCTCAACCCCTTCCGCGCCCGCAAGGAACGCGCCCGTCGGGCCATCGGGGCGCTCGGCGACTGCGTCGAGGAGGTACGGGCCTTGGTCACCGCCACCACCGCCGCAGCCGCTACCTCTGCCCTCGCCGACTCGGCGGCCGGAACGCGCGAGGCCTCCCTGGTGGCCGCCTGCCGGCGTGTGAAGGCCGCCGTCGATGCCCTGACCGTCGGTGAGGGGCGAGTCGCCGGTGCCGGTGGGGAGCGTGATTCCCGGACGGATGCCGGGGCGCCGCTGGTGCATCTGCACAACCTGGAGAGGGCGCTGTCGGAACTGGCGCGGCCGCTGGGAAGGCCGACGGGCTCACGACTGGCCGGCTCCTCCAGTCCGATCGCCTCCTGAAGTTGGCCGGATTCCGCCCCCGCCGACGGCACGTCCGCCGACGGCGCGTCCGTGTCGCCGGAGAGGGCGCCTCGCCTTCCGCCGCCCCTGCCGCGTCCGCTCGGCATCCCCACGCCCCGCTCGGCCCTGCGCGACCGCACCGACCCGTCACCGAGCACCCCTCCCTTTTGGTCTAGACCTGCTGCTACTGTCGCCCGCAGTACAAGCGATCGGGAGGGGCGGCAGTGGCAGCAACCACGGCAGTGGACGGCAACGGGCGACGGCGGGCCTACATCGGCTCGTTCACCGGCGAGGGAGGCCCCGGCGTCCTCGTCGCCTCCGTGGACGGGAGAACCGGCGCCCTGACCGTCCTGGCCGGCGCCGACGACCTACCCGACCCCTCCTACCTCGCCCTCTCCCCGGACGGCGACAAGCTCTACGCGGTGAGCGAGCGGGCGGAGGGCGCGGTGGCCGCCTACCGGGTGGCGGACGGCAAACCCGAGGTGACCGGCCCCCCGACGGCGGTCGGCGGCACCCCGACACACCTCTGCCTCTTCGCCGGCCATGTCCTGACCGCGGACCACGGCTCCGGCAGCGTCACCGCCGTACCCCTGCGCCCCGACGGCACGCTCGCGCCCACCGCCTCCGGCACGCTCCGCCACACCGGATCGGGCCCGCACCCCCGCTTCCAGCGGGAACCCCACGCCCACCAGGTGGTCCCGGACCCCTCCGGCCGCTGGTTCCTCGCCGTGGACCTGGGCACGGACACCGTGCGGGTGTGCACCCTGAAGGCCGGCGTCCCCGTCGTCCACCACGCGACGGCGCTCCGCCCCGGCGTCGGTCCACGCCATCTCGCCTTCGGCGCGGACGGAACGCACGTCCATGTGCTGGGCGAACTCGCCCCGACCGTCACCACATACCGCTGGAACGCCTCGGACGGCCTTCTGGAGCCCCTGGAGGAGACCGGGGAGACCTCGGTGCTTCCGGGCGCCCCGGACGGCGACGCGTACCCCTCGGGCATCGCCGTGTCGCCCGACGGCCGCTTCGTGTGGACGGCGACACGCGGCGTGGACGTCCTCTCCGTGCTCGCGGTCGAGGACGACGGACTGCGCCTGATCACCACCGTGCCCTGCGAGGGCCGCTGGCCACGCGCCATCGCCCATGACTCCGGCACCCTGTACGTCGCCAACCAGCACTCCGGGGACGTCACCTGGTTCACCGTCGACCCGGACACGGGCGTACCGGCGCCGACCGGCGCGATCGAGGTGCCCGCGGCCTCCTGCGTGGTCCTCTGAGCCCGGAAAACCCTGCCGAGGGCCTGTCACTCCCATGAACCCCGCCGAGGGCCCGTTCCCGCGAGAGGAACGGGCCCTCGGCCGTACGCGTCGCGACCCGAGACAACGCGCTGGAGTCGATGCGTCGAACCGTCAGCCCCGGCTCCCGACGTATCGGACTCGGCACTTCGGCGGGGCTCGGTGCACCTGACTCGGTTCACCGACCCGCGCGAAGCGGTCTCGTGGTCCTCGCGATGGCCCCGCTCAGCGCACCGGCATGCCCTGCGGCTGCGGCGGTGCGATACCGAGCGCCGTCGTGTACTTGCCGAGCGCCAGCTTGCCGATCGCCGGGTAGGGGCCGAGGGCCTCGGCGGCGGAGCAGCCCGCCTCCTTCGCGGCGGCCTCGATCAGCCCCGCGTCGATCTCCGGCCCTATCAGATACGGCGCGAGCGCGAGCTGCTGGGAGCCGGAGGAGCGCAGCTGATCGGCGACGGCGGTGATCGCACCGTCCTGGTCGAGCGCGGCGGCCATGACCGGCACGGCGAGGCGCGCGGCGAGCAGCATGCCCGTGATCCCGGCGGCCTGCACGGCCTCCTCACCGCCCACGGACGCGAGGATGATGCCGTCGGCGGCGGTCGCGACCGTGAACAGCCGGGCCCGGTCGGCGCGGGCCAGACCGGCCTCGGACAGACGTACGTGCAGGGCCTCGGCGAGCAGCGGATGCGGACCGAGGACATCGGTCAGCTCGGCCGCGATCTTGCTCTCCATCACGGCCTGGCGGACCTGGCGCAGCGTGGCGCTGTCCGGACCGGCCAGCAGGGGCACCACGACGGCGACGGGGCCGTCGGGCTCCTTGACGTCGAGACCGGCGGCGCGCGCCTGCTCGAAACGGGCGGTGCGCTCCTCGGCGGCGTGCGTCAGCACCGACTGCAGCGTGGGGTACTCGTCGGTGCCGCCGTCGACGTACGCGATGCGGGCGTCGAGGCCGGGCAGCTCGGAGCGCGCGATGCTCACGACCTCCTCGGCGAGGCTGCGCGTGGCGGCGCTGGGCGTGCCCGGCACCGCGAGGACGAGCGCGGGCGCGCCCTCGGGGGCCGCCAGCGGCTCGGGGCGGCGGTGCCGTCCCGGCTGGCGGGGTCGCGGCATTCGTACAGGCAGGCCGGATGCGGGCCCAGTGGGGGAGCTCATGGCGCCGCATGCTACTGGCTTCTTGGGCTCCCCTGTTCGGGGAGGGTGCAGGTGAGCGGTATCCGTCCGGATTTGTCTGATGAGTTACGTGCCGATCAGGCCCGATCGATACCGCATTCATCTGCTGAGCGGCATTCTTGCCCACCCTCAGTGGTGCTTGTCCGACAGGCCGCTTAACTCCGTATTTCAGGTACTACTTTTCGGCCATCACGTACAACATCCGCTCGTCGTACGGCAACCGCAGCCGACCGGCGGCCAGCTCGGTCGCGATCCGTACGGCACCGTCCAACGGATCGCCGGCCGAGGGCACCCGTCGCGCGTACGGCAGCCGCTCCGCCAACTCCGCCTCCAGCGGTACGAGGAGGGGTTCGCCCAGCTTGAACAGGCCGCCGGTGAGGGCGATTCGGGGCTCGCCGTCGCCCGGGCAGACGGCGACCGCGGCATCGGCCAGGTGCCGGGCCGCCGTGCGCAGGATGTCGGCCGCCACCGGGTCGTCCTCGGCGCAGTCGGCCACCTCGGGCGCGAACGAGGCGAGTACGGCGGGGCGGTCGGGCCTGGGGTAGAGCCGCCCGGGCAGCCCGCCGGCCGGGCCGAAGGCGTCCTCGGCGCGCGCCAGCAGCCGGACGGAACCACCGGCCCGTCCGTCGTGCGCCCGCATCGCGGCCTCCAGCCCGGCCCGTCCGATCCACGCCCCGCCACCGCAGTCGCCCAGCAGATGCCCCCAGCCGTCCGCCCGACGCCAGGTCTCCAGATCCGTGCCGAGGGCGATCAGCCCCGTGCCACCGGCGATCACCGCACCCGGCACGGCACCGAGCGCCCCCGTGTACGCGCTGACCGCGTCGGCGACGAGCGCGATCCGCCGGACCCCCAACTCGCGCTCCAACGCGGCGGGCAGCTCGGCCCGCATCCGCTCACCGAGCGAGGCGAACCCGGTGGCCCCGACGGCCACGGCCGCCGGAGAGCCGAAGCCGCCGGTACGGCCAGCCCGACCCGGCTGCCCGGACTCACCCGGACGCTCACTTCCACCGGCGACCCCGGCCCCGGCCGCGTCGAGCAACCGCCGTGCCATGGGCAGCAGTTGCTCCAGCAGATGCCCGGCGTCGATTCCCCGGGTCCCGGTCCGCACCGGCTCCTGGGAGACGATCGGCTCCCCGACCACCTGACCGCCCACGGCCACCGCGGCGCGCAGCCCGGAGCCGCCGGAGTCGACGGCGAGCACGACGGGCCGCCGGTCGCCGCCGATGCCCGGAGCCGGTGCCGGAGCGCCGTCCGGTCCGTCTCCCGGTGCTCGGCTCGGGGCGTCGCCCGGCACCGAAGCCATCGGCTCCGCGCGCGCCGCCCCTTCGCCTGTCATGGCAGGCGCCAGTCCACCGGGACGCCGCCCTGCCTGGCCAGCAGGTCGTTGGCGCGGCTGAAGGGGCGGGAGCCGAAGAAGCCTCGGTCGGCGGACATGGGGGAGGGGTGGGCGGACTCGATGGACGGGAGGTCACCGAGGAGGGGGCGGAGGTTACGGGCGTCGCGGCCCCAGAGGATGGACACCAGGGGGCGTCCGCGCGCGGCCAGCGCACGTATCGCCTGCTCGGTGACCTCCTCCCAGCCCTTGCCCCGGTGCGCGGCCGGCTTGCGCGGGGCCGTGGTGAGCGCTCTGTTGAGGAGCAGCACGCCCTGCCGCGTCCACGGGGTGAGGTCGCCGTTGGACGGGGGCGGGAGCCCTAGGTCGTTGCCCAGCTCCCGGTAGATGTTGATCAGGCTGCCCGGCAGCGGCCGTACCTCCGGCGCGACCGAGAAGGACAGCCCGACCGCGTGCCCCGGTGTCGGATACGGGTCCTGGCCGACGATGAGGACGCGGACGTCGTCGAAGGGCTGCTGGAAGGCCCTGAGGACGTTGGAGCCGGCCGGGAGATAGGTGCGTCCCGCGGCGATCTCCGCGCGCAGGAAGTCCCCCATCTGAGCGATCTGTCCGGCCACGGGTTCCAGGGCCTTCGCCCAGCCCGCTTCGACGATTTCATGCAACGGTCGTGGTGCCACGGCGTCACCCTACTGGTGCAACGGCCGTGACGATCAACCGACGCCCGGAGCATGATCGAGACTGACCGCTTCGCGGTCGAACTCGTTCGACTCCAGGCCGACTTAAGCGCCGGCGCGGGTACTCACCGCAGGACATGAACAACACGCGTCCCCCCTTCTCCACCGCTCCGCTTTCTCCACACCGCTCCGCTTCTCCGCCGTAGCTCAGCCCACGACCGCCGCCCGTACGCACAGCACATCCGGCAGATGCGACAGCAACTGCCGCCAGCTCTCGCCGTCGTCGGCCGACGCGTACACCTCGCCGTTGCGATTGCCGAAGTACACCCCCGCCGTGTCCATGCCGTCCGTGCACATCGCGTCGCGCAGCACCGTGCCGTAGTGGTCCTCGGTGGGCAGCCCCGCCGACAGCGGCTCCCAGCTCTTGCCCGCGTCCGCCGTGCGGAAGACCCGGCAGCGGTGGTCGGCCGGCACGCGGTCGGCGTCGGCGTTGATCGGGAACACATACGCGGTGTCCCCGCGATGCGGATGGGCGACAGCGGCGAAGCCGAACGTGGAGGGCAGACCCTCGCCGATGTCGGTCCAGTGGGCGCCCGCGTCGTCGCTGCGGTACACACCCCAGTGGTTCTGCAGATACAGCCGGTCCGGGGTCGCCGCGTCCCGCGCGACCTTGTGCACACACTGGCCGAACTCGGGGTCGGGATCGGGCAGGAACACCGCCGAGACACCGGAGTTGGAAGGCGACCAACTGGTGCCGCCGTCATCGGAGCGGAACACCCCGGCGGCGGAGACGGCCACGGTCAGCGCGCGAGGGTCCCGCTCGTCGGTCAGGATCGTGTGCAGGCCCTCGCCGCCGCCACCCGGCATCCACTGGTCGCGGGTCGGGTGCTCCCACAGCGGCCGTACCAGCTCGAAGGTCTCGCCGCGGTCCTCCGAGCGGTACAGCGCGGCCGGCTCCGTGCCCGCCCACACCACGTCGGGCTCGGCGGCCGAGGGGTGCAGCTGCCAGACGCGCTCCAGGGAGGCGCCGGTGTCCTTCGGGAACTTGACGGCGGGCCGGGCCGGCTCGGTCCAGGTGCGGCCCAGGTCGTCGGAGTGGAACACGGAGGGGCCCCAGTGCGCACTGTCGCCGCCGACCAGCAGCCGGGGGATGTTCCCCCGCGTGTCGATGGCGACCGCGTACACGGCCTGGGCGTTGAAGTACGGGCTCTCGTCGAAGGTCCAGGGCTGTCCGGCGCCGCCGCGCCGTCGTCCGATGAACAGGCCCTTGCGGGTGCCTACGGTGAGCAGTACGTCGGCCATGCCGACCACCTCCGGGACATCGTCGTCTCAGTCACGGGTCAGTCTGCACCCCACCACTGACAGTCACCCCTCGGACGGCTGCGTCGCAGGTCAGAGGGGGTGGCCTCGGTCGGCACCGGGGTGCGCCGACGGCCGGATCGGGTGGGGTGACCGACGTCGCATGAGCAGGGGGAGAGCCGTCGCCGTATGGGAGAGCGGTCCGGCAGTCCTGCGTGTGTGAGGGAGGGTGCCCCCGATGGTGGCATTCCGTGGTCCGAGGGTGTGGTTGTGGCGATGGCGGCGCAACCCGCTGAGAAGGCGCAGCGACCGGCTGGAGTCCTGGGTGGTGCTGGCCACCTGGGCGCTGACTCTGGTCGGCGGTGTGGTCGCGGGGCTGCTCGCGGCCGAGTCCGTCGAGTCCGGGCTCGCCCGGCAGCGTGCCGAGTGGCGCCCCACCGCCGCCATGCTCACCGAGGACGCGCCGGAGCCTTCCTCGACGAGCGGGCCGGGCGCCGAGAAGGTGTGGGCGAAGGTGCGCTGGACGGCTCCGGACGGCACGGAACGCCATGGTCAGGCCAGGGTCGACCCGGCCACCCTCATGGGCGCCCCGGTCACCGTCTGGACGGACACCGAGGGCCTGCTGGTGACCAAGCCGGCCACCGAGTCCCAGGCCCGGCTGCGCGCGGGGCTCGTCGGCGGCCTCGCGGGGCTGTGCGTCGCGGCCATGCCGTACGTCGGCGGCAGGCTCGTCCGCTCGCGCCTCGAACGGCTGCGGATGGACCAGTGGGACGAGGAGTGGGAGCGGATCGGCCCGCTGTGGGAGCGGAAGATCTGGTGACGCCGGGCAGGGAGGTCCGGTGACGGCGGGCGGTACGAGCGGGTGTCGTGCCGCATACGAGCGGGTGTCGTGCTGAATGCGTCGGCGACCGGACGAGACCCGTGGGGGAGGGTTCCGTCCGGCCGCCGGGGTGGACTCACCGGTGGGTGAGGAGCGGGCTCACCGGTAGGTGATGTCCGAGGTGGAGTACAGGCAGTTGGTGCTGTCGGGGCCGGTGCCGACCGCCGTGTTGTTGTTGTACTTCTGGCACGGGATGACCTTGCGGCTGCTGTCGTTGAGGATTGTGATGCCGCGCAGCGTCGCCACGTCGCCCCGGTTGACGTTGATGCCGACGAGCCGTGCGGTGGAGCCCGTTCCGGTGACCTCGATATTGCTGAGGTTGACCTTGCGGGTGTACTGCGTGGAGCAGTCGCCGCACGAGCGGTACAGCGTCTTGAACTCGCTGACCGCGAAGTTGGAGATGTTGAGCGTGCCGGGCCCGTTGTGCTGGAAGACCTTGTCGGCCGCCTTCTTGGCGCCGCCGCCGGTCACCGTGTAGGTGGAGCCGCCGCGGAAGGTGGCCGCGTCCTCGCCGACGTCCTCCCACCAGACGTTCTGCAGGGTGCAGTTGCCCTCGCAGTGGATGCCGTCGGCGCCGGGCGCTCCGATGATGACGTTCTTCAGCGTCGCGCCGGCCGCGAGCTTGAAGATCGGGTCCTGGCCCTCTTCCTGACCGTCACCAGCCAGGTCGCCGCTGCCGTAGTAGCGGACCATGCCGCCGTCGCGGACACCGGACACCGAGATGGTGGAGCTGACCGGCTGGTTGCCGCTGGCCGACGGCCAGGTGGCGGCGCTGGCCGGAGTGGCGCCGGATGTCATGATCATGCCAAACGAGAAGCCGAAGGCGGCCACCGTCCCGGTCATCGCACGCGTACGCGCGCGTGGACGTGTCGCAGAAGTCATGTCCCGATTCCTTCTGTTGTCCGTGCGGTTGGGGGGTTGGGGGTACTCAGAGCTTCCCGGCGCCCGCACCCGAGGTCACCGAGGCGACGACGGACGAGGCGGACTCCGCGGTGTAGCCGTATGGCGGGGAGGTGAAGGACCCCACCTGGGAGATCTCGGTGGCGGCCCCACCGAGGTCGTTGCCGCGCAGATTCGCGTAACCGTCCACGTCACTGCTGCGGTTCGTGGTGACCGCGATCTTCGTGTTGCGGAAGACGTTGTTCTCCACGAGCATCTGGGCGCCCATGCGCGAGTGGCAGGCGGTGTCGGCGCCGTCCACGTAGTTGTTGTAGAAGTGCCCGGTGCCGAAGCGCAGGCTGGGGATGCGCGAGTAGACGTTGCCGAAGTGGTTGTGGTGGTACGTCACCCTCAAGTGGCCGGTGTCCTCGGAGGCGTTGTTGTCGCTGTGTCCGACGAGCGAGCCCTTGAAGTGGTCCTTGAAGGTGTTCCAGGACACGGTCACGTAGTCGGAGCCGTGGTTGACGTCCAGCAGGCCGTCGTAATGGTCCTTGTCGTGTTCGCGGTCCGCCGAGAAGGAGTTGTGGTCGATCCACACCTTCGTCGACTCCTGGACCGTGATCCCGTCCGCGGGGGCCACCGGCTTGCTGATGTTCAGATTGCGGACGACGACGTTGGTCTCCTCCTTGATCCGCAGCCCGCCGCCGGTGAAGCCCGACGACGAACCCACGCCCAGCACCGTGGTGTTGGAGCCGATGTCGACCTGGCCGGACAGGGAGATCAGACCGTTGACCCGGACGACCTTGGCCGCGTTGCCCGAGACGGCGCTCTGGAACGCGGCGAGCGTCGACACCGTCACCGGCGTGGCGCTGCCGCCGCCGGTCGTTCCGGCGCCGTAACCGATCGGCGCGGTCTCGGCGGCGCCCGCGGACTGCGGCAGGGCGAGCACGGCGGCCGTCGCCAGGGCGGCCGCGGTGGCCACCAGAGTCGATCTTTGCGCATGTGTATGTGGGGGGACGGTACGCATGGGGAGTGCGTCCCTTCATGAAGACCGGTGGGTCATGTACATGAACAGAGTTCGCCATATTGAATTGTTCGAGCGGCGGGAGGTGCCGAGCTGGGGTTCTCGGTGTCCCGAAAGGTGCGCAGCCCCAAGCGAATGGGGCTCACTCGCGTGCCGGCCCGCACGCGTCATCGAAGGCAGCTGGTTCACACTGCTGAACGGAACGTAGGCGGCAAGCGCTTTCTAGTCAACGCTTTGCGCAAAAAACATTGAGTTCCACCCGGTGCCGAGAGCGAATTCTTTCGATGTGTGGGAGCGCTTCCACCTCGACCATGCGCATGTCACGATGCTCGCCCGGACGCTTCCCTTCCGAGAGGGGCGAGTCGATGACGACCCCACGTATGCGTACGTTCATCAGCGGACTGGTCCTGGCGTTACTGGCCGTCGGACTCACCTCGCTGACCCCCGGCCCGGCGACCGCCGACACCTCACGGACCGACCTCGCGGGACCGCTGCCCACGTCGTTCACCTGGTCATCGACCGGCCCGCTGATCTCACCGAAACCGGACGCCACCCATCCGATCGTCTCCGTCAAGGACCCGTCGGTCTTCCGGTACGACAACAAGTGGCACGTCTACGCCACGACCGCCAACACGTCCGGCGCCTGGAGCCTCGCCCACACCAGCTTCACTGACTGGTCCCAGGCCGCCGCCGCACCGCAGACGTTCCTCGACACCAATCCGAACATCGGCAACCGGTACGCCGCCGCCCCGCAGGTCTTCTACTTCGCGCCGCAGAAGCTCTGGTACATGGTCTACCAGACCGGCCCGCCGTCGTATTCGACCACGACCGACCCCGGAAATCCGCGCAGTTGGAGCGCTCCGCGCACCTTCATGAGCACCGAGCCGCCCATCGTCACCCAGAACAAGGGCAACGGCCAGTGGCTGGACTTCTGGACGATCTGCGACAGCACCGACTGCTATCTGTTCTTCTCGGACGACAACGGCCACCAGTACCGCTCCCGCACGACGCTCGGCGAGTTCCCGAACGGCTTCCGGGAGACCGCGATCGTGCTCTCCGAGCCCAACCGCTTCGACCTGTGGGAGGCGAGCAACGTCTACCGGGTCGGCGACAGCGGCACCTACCTCCTGCTCGTCGAGGCGTTCGCCACCAAGTCCGACTGGCGGCGCTACTTCCGGGCCTGGACCGCCGATCGCCTGGGCGGCACCTGGACACCGCTCACGGCCGACGAGGCCAACCCGTTCATCCGCTCCAACAACGTGGCCTTCGCGGCCGGCGTACCCGCCTGGACGAAGGACTTCAGCCATGGCGATCTGATCCGTGACGGTGTCGACCAGACGCAGAGGATCAATCCCTGTCGGCTGCAGTACCTGTACCAGGGGGTGGACCCGGGGGCGGCCGGCGACTACTCGCAGCTGCCTTGGCGTCTTGCTCTGCTGACTCAGACCAACTCCGCTTGCTGATACAGGGAGACGAGGACGTGTCCATCACCTCTCATGGTTACGCTCCGTTTGGAGTGCCTAGTGGAGTGCCGGGAAGTGTCGTCGGGCGGCTGCGGCGGCGTCGTGGCTGGTCGCGCCCACGCGGCGGAGCCGCACATGACACAGCCCCGCGCCCCTTCAGGGCGGTGCTGCTCGGCTTGCTTGTGTCGTTGCTCGCGGCTGCCCTCCTCAACGCGTCTGCCGCCTCCGCAAAAGCCGATGTCGCGCCCACCGCCGCGCTCACCGAGGTCACCGGCTTCGGGGAGAATCCCAGCAGCCTCCAGATGTACCTGTACGTGCCGGAGAGCGTCACCGCGAACCCGGCGGTTCTGGTCGCCGTGCACTACTGCACCGGGTCCGGGCCGGCGATGTACAGCGGTACCGAGTACGCGCAACTCGCCGACCGGTACGGGTTCATCGTCGTGTACCCGTCCGTCACCCGCAGCAGCAAGTGCTTCGACGTCTCCTCGCCGCAGGCGCTGCGCCGGGGCGGCGGCAGTGACCCCGTGGGCATCAAGTCCATGGTCGACTGGACGGTCCGCACCTACTCCGCCGACACCAGCCGCGTCTTCGTCACCGGTATCTCCTCCGGCGCGATGATGACCAACGTCCTGCTCGGCGACTACCCCGATGTCTTCGCCGCGGGCGCCGCCTTCGCCGGAGTGCCCTTCGCCTGCTTCGCCACCACCAACGGCTCCGAGTGGAACAGCGAGTGCGCGAACGGCACCATCACCCGCACCCCGCAGGCCTGGGGCGACCTCGTCCGGGGCGCCTACCCCGGCTACACCGGACCCCGGCCGCGTATGCAGCTCTGGCACGGTACCGAGGACGATGTGCTGCGCTACCCCAACTTCGGGGAGATGATCAAGCAGTGGACCGATGTGCACGGCGTCAGCCAGACCCCGTCCGCCACCGACTCGCCCGAGGCCAACTGGACCCGCACCCGCTACGGCGCCACCGGTGACCGCGCCCCCGTCGAGGCCATCAGCCTCCAGGGCACCGGCCACAACCTCTACGCCTGGGGCATGGGCGAGCGCGTCCTGACGTTCTTCGGCCTCAACAGCTCGGGTCCCGCGCCCCAACCCCCGGCCGGACCCTGCAAGGTGACCGTCACCACCAACGCCTGGAACACCGGCCTCACCGCCTCGGTGACCATCACCAACACCGGCACGACCACCGTCAACGGCTGGCAGCTCGGCTTCACCCTGCCCTCCGGCCAGACCATCACCAACGGCTGGGGCGCCACCTACAGCCCGGCGAGTGGCGCCGTGACCGCGACGAACGTCTCGTACAACGGGTCGATAGCGCCGGGCGCGAGCGTCAGCATCGGTTACCAGGCGAACCACAGTGGGAACAGTGCGGCGCCGGGGGCGTATGCGCTCAACGGGACGGCGTGTACGTGACGCTCCCCCTCTGGGGTCCCTTCGGAGCCCCGCCCCCGTTTCCGTACCCCCGAGAAAGGCACCCTGCCCGTGCACTTGTCCGGCCGTCCCAGAAGGACACCGCTCGCCAACCTGATCGCCGTCTGTGTTCTCGTTCTTGCCGTGGTCGTGGCCTCGTCTGCCGTGACCGCGCTCGTCAGAAGCTCGCAGCGGAGTGACGGAACCGGGGCCGATGACACAACGAAATCCGCCCGGCACTGGGTGAACACCTGGTCGGCGATGCCCCAGCTCACCGAGCCGGGCAATATGCCGCCCGCGCCGTTCACCGGCGAGCGGGCCGTCCTCGTGGACACCACTCTGCGGCAGACCGTGAGGGTCACCACCGGCGGCGACCGTATGCGGCTGCGCTTCTCCAACGCCTTCGGTGGCACCCCGCTGCCGTTGACCGCCGTGACCGTGGCGCTGCCGCTGGGCGGGCAGGCCGGGGTGGGGGCGATCGAGCCCGGGACGACCGAGGCGGTGACGTTCGGCGGACGGGGGTCCACGACCGTGCCGACGGGCGCCCAAGTGGTGTCGGACCCGCTGGACTTCACCCTGGCGCCCGGTTCCAATCTCGCCGTGACCGCGTACCTCGCCGAGGGGCAGCAGTCCATCGCGCTCACCTCGCACCCGGGGTCCCGCACCACGTCGTACCTCCGGCACGGCGACCACACCCGCGCCGAGGACCTGCCCGGTGCGACCCCCACCAACCACTGGTATCTGCTCAGCGACGTCGAGGTGCTCTCGCGACCGTCCACGACCGCGGTGGCCGTCCTCGGCGACTCGCTCACCGACGGCCGGGGTTCCACCACCAACGGCAACAACCGCTGGCCCGACCAGCTCTTCGACCGCCTCCAACAACAGCCCGCCACACGGAACATCGCGGTCGTCAACCAGGCGGCCGGCGGCAACCGCGTCCTCAACGACGGACTCGGTCCCAATGCCCTCGCCCGCTTCGACCGCGACATCCTCGCCCACAGCGCCGTCGGCCAACTCATCGTCTTCGAGGGGATCAATGACCTCGGCACGGCCGAGGCGACCCCCGCCGCCCAGCAGCGCGTCACCGCCGACCTCATCGCCGCGTACGACCAACTCGTCGTCCGCGCCCACGCCCAGGGCATCCGCGTCTACGGCGCCACCCTGCTGCCGTTCGACGGCAACACCCCGTACGACGACGCCGCCGGACTCCGCGAGGCGTCACGGCAGACGGTCAACACCTGGATTCGCTCCAGCGGCCGCTTCGACGCCGTCCTCGACTTCGACCGCGCGGTCCGAGACCCCGGGAACCCGGCCCGCCTCGATCCCGCCCTCCACGACGGCGACTGGCTCCATCTCAACCCCGAGGGCTACCGGCTGCTGGCCGAGTCGGTTCCGTTGCGTCTGCTTCAGCGGAGGTGAACGGCTCCGCCGTCCCTACGCCGTTTCCTGGCCCTCCAGGAACCGCAGCAGGACGGCGGCCTCGGCGTGGAGCCGTGCGACGTGGTCGGCGTGCGCGGGCGCGGTCAACCGGGCGGCGGCCTCCAGCCGTTCGGTGGCCTCGGCCCGCACGATGTCCACCACGACGCGCTCGCTCAGCTCACGCCGGGCCGCCTCGGTGGCACCGGCACCGACCGGCGACTGTTCGAGCGCCCCGGCGCGCGACGCGGTCTCCTCCACGGGCACCGCCTCCGCGTTGTCCAGCGCGGCGAGCGTGGCACGCAGGACGCTCACCGTCACCTTGTCACGGGCGCGCATCGCCTCGGGCAGCGCCTGACGCATTCGAACACGTAGGGACATGCCGGGACCCTATCGTGCCGTCGACGCGAGGGCGGCTGAGCGTCAGCTGCAGGTCCAGGTGTTGTAGCCGGCGGTCCGCCAGATGTCGTTACGGTCCTTGAACATGTACTTGCCTTCGGTGTTGCGTATCACCTGGAAGCTGACCCGCGAACCGTAGTACGTCAGGTAGAGCGTCCTGCCTCGCTCCTCGCTACCGCCGGTCATCGTGAGCTTGTCGTCGGCGCGCGCGAAGGTGCTGGAGCCCACGATCCCGTCTATGTAGTCCAGGCGCCACCTGCCCTGCATCGATGAGGTCGCCAGTTCGGTGTTGCGGCCGAATATTCCGTCGATGTCCGCCTCGTCGAACTGGGTGCCGTCGATCTCGGTGGCACCCTCCGCCCAGAGGATCTTCTGCCACAGACATGTGGCGTTGGAGTTGGCGTAAGGGTTGCCGAGCTTCAGAACCCCTTCGTCCCCCCAGTCTCCTTCGTACTCGTCGTAGCCGCGAACATAGCCGTCGCTGGCTTTGGCGGCGGCCGGTGTTGCGCTGAGAGCCAGGGAAGCGGCGGCCAGGGCACCCACCGTGGCTGCCGCGATCCGGGTTCGTGTCGAGCGGTTCCTCATCGGTCTTCTTCCCCTTCTGGTCATGCGGTTCCGGAGCCTTCTGCGCTCGCCTCGGGCTGGAGAACTCGGCTGAGCGCCACCCGCTTTGCCTGCTGGAACCGGTCCAGTTCCGCCTTGGCCTCGGCGCGAACCGGTCTCTCAGCCTTCGCCTGAACGTCCGCGATGCGCTGATGCGTATGCCTTTCGAGCTGGCAGCTCAGATCGTCCCGGGCCAGGGCCAGTTCCCGATTTCCCACGGCCAGTACCTGGTCGTGATCACCTTCGGCTTCTGCCAGTTGGTCGAGGATCTCCTTACGGGGGTCCTCCAGCGTGGTGTAGGAGTACCCCAGGTCGGCCATGCACCTGGCCCAGTCCGCCTCCGCTTCGTGAAAGCCGGGGGAGGCCAGGGTTCGCCGAATGGCGTCGTTGCTCAGGTCCTCGACCACATAGCGCAGTTCGGACCAGCCTTCGCCGTAGACGTCGTCCCGTGCTCTCTGGACGCACGAGTGGGGGGAGTAGCTGATGCGTCGGCCGCTGGGGAGTGAGATCTCCACGTGATCGTCCTGGCTGCCGAGCAGCGCCTGCTGCCACTCCTCCCGCTCCGCGTCCGGAAGGGCGGCCAGCATGTCCGCGTTCGGATCGTTCGGTGGCCCCTCCAGCACCGCGCCGGTCAGCCCGTAGCCATCGCTCTTCGACCACTGGGTCGACAACAACGTATAGGGGTTGATGGCGGCTGCGCGCCGGGCGTCACGGGCGGGGCCGATCCGATATTCGTGCCCCTGTTCCCGCATGCATGTCCGGATCAGAGCCTCCTCGGAGTCGCGCAGAGCTGTCCGCTCGGCGGCCGAGAAGTGCAAGGCGCCCGACAGCGGCCGGGGGATGGGGACTTCGGCCTCGGTCGCGGCCCCACGGCCGGGTGCCGCGCACCCGGCCGTGAGCAATACAGCGGCTGCCGCTCCCCAGAGCAGTCGTCGCATGGGTCAGCAGTTCGTCCAGTAGTTGGAGCCGACACCGTCCTCGAAGTTGGTGCCGTCGGTGTTCGACACGTAATAGCCACGCGGGAAGAGCTGGGCCGTGCCCCGGAACCAGGTGTTGGTGTAGAGGATGACGTCGCAGCTGTTGCCGTTGTTGTGCAGCGACTTGGCGTTGTCGAACTTGCTGTACTGCCGCAGGTTGTGATTGTTGCCCCATACCTGGCCGGGGGTACCGCCCCCGTAGGTCTGTGAGTACGCACACAACGCGCCCGAGTCACAGTCATCCCAGCTGGCCTGCGCCGGACTGGCCCCGAGCCCGAGCCCCAAACCGGCCACCAGCGTGCCACCCGCGGCCATAGCGGCAACCTTCGCTCTGAACCGAGCGATCCTGTCCATAGCTGAACTCCCCCTCTGTGACGCATCGACAAGCATGCTGATCACGATCGGACTGTTGGCCTGGTCAGGCTAGGTGGCCTGGTGCTGAACAGGTCCCTATAACGTTTCAGGGTGCGCCAGCGGCTCCGCCGCACCGCGGCTGGTTGCCGGCGGTACTAGATGGCCTCTTCCTGGGGTTTCGCGACGCCGCCCGCCGGGTCTCCCTGGGTGCCGCCCACCGCGTCTCCCCGGTCGCCGCCCGCCCCCTCGCCCCCGACGGCGTTCGAACCCGCCTTCCCCCGCCGGTGGTTGAACAGGAGGTTCAGGGCGATCGCCGTCAGGCAGCCCGCGCTGATGCCGCTGTTCATCACCGTCTGGAACCAGTCAGGGAACCCGGCGTAGACCGTGGGCACCCCGACCGGGAGCAGGCCAACGGCCACCGACACGGCGACGACCGTCAGATTGTCGTTGCCCTTGAAGTCGACCTGGGCGAGCGTGCGCAGACCGCTCGCGGCGACCGTGCCGAACATGACCAGCCCCGCCCCGCCGAGCACCGGGGCCGGAATGGCGGCGACCACCGCGCCCAGCTTGGGCAGCAGCCCCAGCAGGACCAGGATGCCGCCGGCCACCGCCACAACCCAGCGGCTGCGCACCCGGGTCATCCCGACCAGGCCCACGTTCTGCGCGTACGCCGTGTACGGGAAGGTGTTGAAGACGCCGCCGAGGACCGTGGAGAACCCGTCGGCCCGCAGCCCGTCGGCGAGGGAGCGCGGCTCCACCCTGCGGTCGGTCATCTCGCCGACCGCGATCAGGTCACCCGTCGTCTCGGTCATGGTCACCAAGGCCACGATCAACATGGACGCGATCGCCGAGACCTCGAACGTCGGCGCCCCGAAGTGGAACGGCGTGCTGATGCCCAGCCAGTCCGCCTCCCTCACCCCGCCGAAATCGGTGAACCCGAACGGCACCGCCACCGCGAGGCCCAGCACGATGCCGATCAGCACCGCGATCCGGCTGAGGAAGGCGGGCGCGAAGCGCTGCACCCCGAGTACGACGAGCAGCACGAACGCCGCCAGCGCCAGGTTCCTCGGCTCCCCGAAGTCCTCCGCGCCCACTCCACCGGCCGCCCAGTTGCCCGCCACCGGGAGCAGGGAGAGACCGATGATCAGGATGACGGTGCCGGTGACGAGCGGCGGGAAGAAGCGCAGCAGTCTGCCGAAGACCGGCGCCAGCAACATGATCGCCAGCCCGGCCACGATCACCGAACCGTAGATCGCCGGGAGTCCACCGCCCTCCGTGCCGATCAGCACCATCGGTGAGACCGCCGCGAACGTACAGCCCTGCATGATCGGCAGCCGGGCGCCGAAACGCCGGACGCCGACGCACTGGATCAGCGTCGCGATACCGCAGACCAGCAGATCCGCGGTGATCAGATACGCCAGGTCGGCGGGCGGGAGCCGCATGGCTCCGCCGACGATCAGGGGGACGGCCACCGCGCCCGCGTACATCGCGAGCACGTGTTGGAGGCCGAAGGCGGCGAGTTGGCGGACGGGCGGTACTTCGTCCACCGGGTGGACGGGCGCGGGTGTTGTCATGGGCGAGACCATAGACGGATTGAACAGTTTGTTGATTTCAGGGGTGTTGCCTGTCTGCGTTTCGGGTGCGGGTGAGTGGGGGCTTGTCGCGCAGTTCCCCGCGCCCCTAAAGGGCGCGGCTGCCGTGTGCCGCAGTCATGAGGGACTCCCAGTCGGGCAGTTTCACCACCGCCCTGCCCAGCGACGCGCCCAACGCGGCCTCCGCCCGTTCGATCGCCTGCCAGCCCGGCCACTCCACCGGGGTGACGCCCTCCGCCCGCAGGGCCGTCAGCGGATCGTCCGCCACCGGCCGCCGCGCGAGCGCGGGGGCGTCCTCCAGCAGCGAGGTCACCGTCTCCTTCGCGCACGGCCTGTTCGTGCCGATCACACCTGTCGGGCCCCGCTTGATCCAGCCGGCCACGTACTCACCCTGCGCCGGAACGCCCTCACGCACGACGCGGCCCGCCCGATGCGGAACCGTGCCGTGCGCCGGGTCGAAGGGCAGACCCTCCAGCGGCACCCCTCGGTAGCCGACGGAGCGCAGGACCAGCTGGGCCTCGATCTCCTCGTAGCGGCCGGTGCCGGTCACTCCGCCCCGGCCGTCCGGCTCGGTGCGTTCCAGACGGACCCCGCAGACGTGGTCGCCGTCGGCGAGGAGTTCCACGGGCCGCAGGAAGAAGCGCAGCCGGATGCGGTGGCGGGCCCTCGCCGATCGCGCCCGGGGATCGTCGGACGGCGCGGTGGCCCAGCCGCGCAGGACCTCCACATTGCGCCGCTGGGCCGCGGGCAGGGCCGAGGGGTCCACATACGCCGGGTCCAGCTCCAACTCCGCCGGATTGACCGTGACCTCGGTGTCCGGAAGGGTGCCCAGCTCGCGCAGCTCCTTGGTGGTGAAGCGGGCCTGGGAGGGGCCTCGGCGGCCCACCATGTGGACCCGGGTGATCTCGCTGGCGGCGAGCGAGGCGAGGGCGGCCTGGGGCATGTCGGTGGGGGCCAGCTCGGTCGCCGCGCGGGCCAGCATCCGGGTCACGTCGACGGCGACGTTCCCCACGCCGATCACCACGGCCGTACGCGCCCCGGACACGAAAGCGTCGGCCCGGGCGTCCGGGTGCGCGCTGTACCAGGACACGAACTCGGTCGCCGACCAGCTGCCCCGCAGCTCCTCGCCCGGGATGCCGAGCCTGCGGTCGGTGGCGGCGCCGACGCAGTACACCACCGCGTGGTACAGCTCCCGCAGCCGGGCCACGGACACACCCCCGGGGCCCACCTGGACCCCGCCGAGGAACCGCACCCGCTCGTGCTCCAGGACGGTGCGCAGATTGCCCTGCAGCGACTTGATCTTCTCGTGGTCCGGCGCCACCCCGTACCGCACCAGACCGTACGGACACGGCAGCCGGTCCAGGACGTCGACGTACACCGAGGAATCCTGCTGGACGAGGCCCTGGGCGGTGTAGCAGCCGCTCGGGCCCGACCCCACGACGGCGATACGCAGCACGGCGGAACTCCTTACCCGAGGAGATCGCTGATGCCTCCAGGATCGCACCGGGGCGCCCGCCGGGGGAGGGGCGTGTCGGCCGGACGGGCGTCAGCGGCCCCCTTCGGCGCGTACGACGGCTGCTGCGCCGTAGGGGTGCCGTGGGTGCCCGGGGCATGCGTGGCTCTGCTGAGAGAATGTGATCATTCGCTTACGTTGCGTAGGTGCTCGAAGCATCCTTTCTCAACCTCTCCGATCGCCAGTGGCAGGACGGTGCCGTGACCGTGCGGCCCGCGTGGGAAGTGCGGGAACACGACGGCGACACGGCCTGGTTCGACGCCCGGCTGACCTTTCCGGACGGCGCCGAGGTCGAGGTGCTCGCCGTGGTGCGGGACGGGCGGCTGTCGCTGGAGGACGTCCGGGCGCGGCCGCCGATGTCCCTGGACGACCTGGCGGAGCTGGCCGACTGGATCGAGGGCCCGCTCTTCGAGTCGTGCGGCACCGGGCCCGAGCCGGTCGAGGAGCCGGCGTACGAGTACCCGTACGGGATGCCGTTCGGGTCCGGGCGCCGGGCCCGGCCCGCGTGGCCCCGTGGGGTGGAGGGGCGGCGGCTGGTCGCCGAGGAGTACCTGGCGGCGCAGCGCTCGGGGTACGACCCGGTGCTCGCGGTGATGTGCGCGACCGGGCACAGCCGCCGCAAGTCGCTGCGGCTGATCGCCGGGGCGCGGGACGAGGGAATGCTGGCGCCCCGCCACGCCCGGCGCTGAGGCCGCGCGGGGCACTGAGGCCGCACGGGGCGCTGAGGCCGCCGGGCCCGAGGGGGAGCGGCTACTTCGCGAGGTCGCGCATCCGGCTGATCTCGGTGGTCTGCTGGGCGATCACGTCGTCGGCCATCTCCTCGATCGCGATGTTGTTGCCCTGGGCCTTCACATCGGTGGCCATGGTGACCGCGCCCTCGTGGTGAGTGATCATCAGCTTCAGGAAGAGGTCGTCGAACGCCGCGCCCTTGAGCGTGCCGAGTTCCTCCATCTGCTCCTCGCTCGCCATGCCCGGCATCTGCTCGTGGTGGTGCGAACTGCCCTTTCCGTCCCCGTCGTTGGTCTTCAGCCAGGCCTCCATGGAGTCGATCTCCGGCTGCTGGGCCGCCGAGATGCGCTCGGCGAGCCGCTTCACACCGGTCGACTCGGCCCGTTCGGGGGCCAGTTCGGTCATCTCGATGGCCTGGGTGTGGTGCTCGATCATCATGCGGGCGTAGTCGAGGTCCGCGGAGTTCGGTGAATCGTCCTCGGCGCGTTGTTTCTCGGCTTCCGCGGGAGACAGGGTTCGGGCCGCCTCACCGGGCTTCCCGGGCGCTATCACCGCGGGCCCGCTGGATTTAGCGGAATCACCGTCAGGGGCCGCCTCCGTGTCCGAGTCGCAGCCCGTGAGCAGGAGCAGAGCGGTCGTCAGCGAGGCCGTGACCAGCGATGTGCGGAATCTGTGACGGTCGAGCACAGTGACCTCCTGGGGCACAGGAACGGGCGTACACCTCGTGAGTGTTGACGGAAGTTCCTAACACGTATTCACACATCCGCGATCAAATTTGTTCGTTACAAATACATTGCCGTCTGTTGATCTGTGCATGATGAAGACGATACTTCGGAGGTGCCTGAACCGTTCCACCGTGAACGGCTACACGGGAGGACACAGTGACCCTGTTGAACAACCTGCGGACCAGACGCAGACGCCTGGGTGTCGCCGCGACCGCGGCGGGACTCCTGGCCGCGTTACTCACGGCCGGACCGGCGGCCGCGATCCCCGACCCCGGGGACGCGCCCGTCACGCCGAAGGAGGTCTCCCAGCGCGACGCCGCCGAGGCGCGCGCGGCGATAGCCGCCGGCGAGATCCCGGGCCAGGACGAGGTCGTGCACTCGGCCAACATCCAGCACATCACCAACATCCCCAAGGACGCGCTGCCCGGCACCAACTCGGACCTCGCCTTCCAGGGCAAGTACGCCTTCTCCGGCAACTACGACGGCTTCCGTATCTTCGACATCAGCAACCCCAAGTCGCCCAGGACGGTCGCCCAGGTGCTCTGCCCGGGCTCCCAGAACGACATCTCCGTCTCCGGCGACCTGCTCTTCCTGTCCACCGACTCCTCGCGCAGCGACAGCTCCTGCAACAGCACCACGCAGCCGGCGACCGAGAAGTCGTCGTGGGAGGGCATGAAGATCTTCGACATCAGCGACAAGAAGAACCCCAAGTACGTCGCCGCCGTCGAGACCGCCTGCGGCTCACACACCCACACGCTGGTGCCCGAGCGCAAGAACGTCTACGTGTACGTCTCCTCGTACTCGCCGAGCGCGTCCTTCCCCGACTGCCAACCACCGCACGACGGCATCTCGGTCATCAAGGTGCCGCGCAAGTCGCCCGAGAAGGCGGCCGTGGTGAACTTCCCGGTCCTCTTCCCCGGTGAGGGCGCGGACGGCGGCGGCAACCCGGGTTCGCCCACGAACCCCGGTGTCTCCAAGACCACCGGCTGCCACGACATCACGGTGCTGCCGTCGAAGGACCTCGCCGCCGGTGCCTGCATGGGCGACGGCATCCTGTTCTCCATCAAGGACCCGGAGAACCCGAAGATCATCGACCAGGTCCAGGACAATGTGAACTTCGCGTTCTGGCACTCGGCCACCTTCAACCAGAAGGCGAACAAGGTGGTCTTCACCGACGAGCTGGGCGGCGGCGTCGGCGCCACCTGCAACGAGGCCATCGGCCCGAACCGCGGCGCCGACGGCGTCTACGACATCGTGGGCAAGGGCGACCACCGCAAGCTCGTCTTCAAGAGCTACTTCAAGATCCCCCGCCACCAGGCGGACACCGAGAACTGCGTCGCCCACAACGGCTCGCTGATCCCGGTCAAGGGCAAGGACATCATGGTCCAGGCCTGGTACCAGGGCGGCGTCTCCGTCTGGGACTTCACCAACTCCTCGAAGCCCGAGGAGATCGCCTACTTCGAGCGCGGTCCGCTGACCACCGACACGCTCACGGTGGCCGGTTCGTGGTCGGCGTACTACTACAACGGCTACATCTACTCGAACGACATCGCCAAGGGCTTCGACGTCCTGAAGATCAACGACCGTCGTACGGACCCCGCCAAGTGGGTCCATCTGCGCGAGCTCAATGTGCAGACCCAGCCGGACTACTTCGACTTCGGCTGGTAGCGGGCCCTGTCACTCGTCCCGCCGGACCCCTCGGGGACCGGCGGGACGACTCCGCCCGTCCGTCAACTCCGGTGCGGTCCGCCGCAGTCGTTCCCCGCAACGTCGTCGTCACTCTTCATTGACCGAGGGGCCGCGCGGAGACATTCTGTAACTCCTGCGTTGACAGGTCGGCAGCGAACTATACTCAGCGCTCCCGGGCGGCGACCCTGTGTGTCCCGCCCGGTCGTTGTTCGTCCCGGGCCGCACGGGGGACGGTCCGGGACGGACCTCCAGCGGCGCCGGACAGCGGGCGGTACCACCTCTCGTGCGCCAGCACCGCGAGGGCCACCGTCAGCCCGCCCAGCAGCCAGCCGCCCAGTACGTCCGACGCCCAGTGCACGCCCAGCCAGATCCGGGTCAGGCCCACCCCGACGACGGACACCGCCGCCACCCACAGCGCCCACCGCAACAGCACGCCCCCGACGCCGTACCGGTGGAGCAGCCAGAGGAGAAGGCCGCACACCACCGTCGCCGTCATGGCGTGGCCGGACGGGAACGCGGCGTAGTGCGCGGAGTCGACCGGGTCCGGCCACACGGGGCGCTCGCGGCCGACGGCGGCCTTCATCCCCTGCTGGACGAGGGTGCCGACCGCGCAGGTGACGGCCAGCCAGACGGCCGTCCACCACTCTCTGTGACGCCAGATCAGCCATACGACGGCGCCCGCCGCCAGCAGACGCATGGTCACCGGGTCCCAGACCCAGTCCGTCAGGACGCGGAACGTGTGGGTGACCCCCGACGAGTCGACCGCCCAGCGGTGCGTGGTGTCGGCGATGCCCTCGTCCAGCGACATCAGCGGCCGCCAGGACAGCGCGACCAGGGCGAGAAGCAGTACGCACGGAGTGGTCAGGGCCGCGACGGCGCGGGCGGTGACGGTGACCGACGGCCGGTGGGGCGGCGAGTCGATGGTGGGGGAGTGCATACAGCGATGGTCGCCGACGCGTGGGGTTCATGGCCAACTCCGAGGCGTGAGACGACTGTCACGGCCCGCGACCGGAGCAAACACCGGCGCCCGTACGTTGTTCTTGACCGGGTCTTTGCCTTGGCGACGCCGTGACGACATCTGGCCGTCGCCGCGCGGTCACTGTCCGAGTGCCCGCAACGCCGGCACGAAGGCCACCAGAACGGGGACCACGGGGACCGGCGCCGCGTACGCGGTCGGCCGCGGCCGGTGCGCGGGTGAGAGGCGGTCCGGGGGCGAGAGGAGCCGGTGCACGCGCCGCGGCACATGGTCCTCGGGTGTCGAGCAGGGCCCGAACACTCCCCGGTCCTCGTTGAGGCCGACGAGCGCGAGGGCGGTGGTGAGGCGGCCGTGGCGGCGCGAGGCCATGCCGCCGTCGACGAGTTCGACCGGACGGTGCATCTCGTCGCGGAACGCGGCGAACACCGGCACCTGCGGGAAACCACCCGTCGGCACCGCCGGACAGTGCGGCAACCAGCCATGGCGGGCCCGCGCGTGCCCCTGCTCGTGCGCGACCACCGCGTCCACCTGCCGCCCCTTCAGCCGCCGCAGCGCGGTCGTGGTGATGACCAGTCGAGGCGCCGCCCCGGGCAGCCACCACGCGTCCGGGCGCTCCCCCTCCACCACCACGAGCCGGCCCCCACCGGGCTCCTCACCGGGCAACAACGGGGCCCGCAACAGCAGTTCGGCCCGCCGCCGCCCGAGCCGCCGCCGGGCCCGTACGATCTCGCGCACCAGCATCGCCCCGGTCCACAGACCCCCGCAGGCCGGCGCCACCGCCACGACCGCCGCCCACCCACCGCCCGCGCCCAGCGCGTACGCCCTCGACCGCCGCCTCGGGCGCGGGCTCGAAGAGCCGCCCGCGCACCAAACAGAAACCGTCAGAAGCAGAAACCGGACTGCCAGAGCAGAAGCCGGACTGCCAGCAGCCGGATCAGACCGTCAGCAGCATGGCGAACATCCCGATCCCCATGGACAGTCGGCAGGCCCGCGCCACCTCCGGGCGGTCCCCCCAGCCGATCGCCCGCCGCCGCGCCGGTGCGGTACCGGCCCCACTACCGGCGCTGCCTCCACCGGCCAGGACCGGTACAGGCAGCAGACGCCCGCCCGCCCACAGCACATAACCCGCGAAGTACAGCAACAGCACTCCCGTCACCAGCGGCAACCCCGTGCCGCCGTGGGCGCCGCCCGGCGAGATGGCCATCGCCACCGACATGTGGACCATCGCCAGCGCGCCCACCAAGTGGTGCAGATGGTGCTGCGGACCCGTACGCGCCGCCCACAGCGCGCGCAGCGCGGCCCCGCCGAAGACGACGGTGTACACGAGCCAGGCCCAGCGCGGCGGCGCCACGACCGCCGCGGGTACGGCCATCACGGCCATGCCGAACCCCATGAGCGCCTCGCCGCCCGCGGCCCTTCGCTGCTCCTCGACGGCGCTGCGCATCCGCAGCAGACAGTAGGCACCGGTCGCCGCGCACAGCGCGACCAGCAGCCAGCCGGGTGAAGCCGGTCCGTGCACCGCACACCTCCACGCTCGACGGCGTCGGGCAGGGCATGCCCGGCCTCGGTGGGGCGCATACGAGCGCAAGGGTGTACGCGGGGGAGCGTGCGGGGGTGCGGAGTGGGCCGAGATGGCGGACGGAAGCCCTCGAGTGCTTCACGAGTAAAACACATGCTAACGTTCTTCTTCATGAGCGGCAGTGTCCGTCCGGACCGAGTCCGTCGCCTCCCCCTCTCCGGGGCGCTCCGGCTCGGCCGACCGTCCGAGATCTGGTTCAAACCCGCGCTGAGCGTGGTCGTCGCGAGTGCCCCGCCCCATCTCACGCTGCTCGCGCTGGCCCGTCTCGATCTGGCGATGTACGCGATGGCCGGGTCGCTGTGCGCGCTCTACGCCCACCACCTGCCGTACGCGGCCCGCGCCCGGACCCTGGCGCTGCTGGTGCTCGGCATGCTCGCGGGCCTCGCGACCGCGCTGGTCACCGCGTCGCTCACCACCGACCCGGTACTGCTGGTGACGGTCGGCGCACTGCTCGCCGCCGTGCAGAAGGCGCTGTGCGACGCGTCCCGGATCGGGCCGCCCGCGAACGTCGTCCTCGCCTTCGTCACCTCGGCGGCCCTCTTCGTCCCGCAGACCCCCGCCCAGGTCCCCGCTTACCTCGCGGTGGCCGCCGTCACGGGTGTCTGGGCCTGGCTGGTGTGTATGGCCCCCGGCCTCCTCCGTCGCCATGCACCCGCACACCGGGCCACCGCCCAGGCCCTGAAGGCGGTCGACCCGCCCACGCTGTGGAGCCGCCTCGGCCCCGTCACCCCTCTCGCCGTACGCACCGCGCTCGGCTGCGCCCTGGCCGGATACGCCTCGCTGGCCCTGGGCGTCGGCCGCCCGTACTGGGCGCTGGTCACCGCCGCATCCCTCTATCAGGCGAACCTCACCCTCACCTGGAACCGCACCGTGCAACGAGTCGTCGGCACCTTCGTCGGCGTTCTGGCCTTCGCCGCCCTGGCCCCCCTCGCCCACCTCGACCCCACGGCCCTCGTCCTGTGCTGCCTCGCCCTGAGCTTCGGAGCCGAGGCCTTGATCAGCCGCAACTACTGGCTCGGCATGATCTGCGTGACCCCGATGGCCCTGCTGGTCACCGAGTTCACCCGGTACGAGAGCCCGACGACCCTGATCACGGACCGCCTGGCGGACACGGTCGTCGGCGCCCTGGTCGGCCTCGCCGTGGCCACCGCCGCCGTACCCCGCCTCGCCCGCCCCGACACAGCGCGCGGGTGACACCTGCCGGGCTCGCCCGACCCCGTACGCTCACGGCGACGAACAACAACCCCGCTCGGGAGGGCGCACCAGCATGACGGCAGGCAATGGGCGGGCGGCGGCGGGAAACGGCGCGGCTCCCGGTGACACGGTCGCCAAGGTGGTGCGCCAGTGGCAGTCGGTGCACCCCGGTCTCGACACGGCACCCATGGAGATCATCGGCCGCGTCAACCGCTGTGCCGCCCTCCTCCAACAGGCCGAGGACGCCCCGTTGCGCCATGCCGGACTCACCCGCCCCGAGTTCGACGTCCTCGGCACCCTCCGCCGTACCGGCCACGAGCTGACCCCCAGCGAGCTCGCCCGCGAGACCTTCGCCTCCGGCGCCGCCGTCACCAAACGCCTCAAGCACCTCACCGAACTCGGCCTGGTCGAACGGCGCGGCGACACCCGTGACCGCCGCGTCGCCCATGTCCGCCTCACCGACGCCGGCCGCGATCTCGTCGACACCGTCCTGCCCGAGCAACTGGCCTACGAGACGGCCGTCCTGTCCGGAGTCGACGCCGACGACCGCCGTGAACTCGGCACGCTGCTGGAGGAGTTGCTGCTCCAACTGGAGGGCCGCCTCGGCCTGCCGCGCGCCTGACCGAGGGCGGCTCCCACGGTCGGGACCGCCTATCTGACACAGCGGCAGTCACCGACCTCCTAACACGCGACCGGCTCACCCGCGAGGGTCGTCGATGTCCTCCCAGCGCGGCCCGTACACATTGCGGCGGATGACGGGCTCGCGCAGGAAGTCGTGCGGGAAGCCGAGTGAGGGCGCGCTCACCTCGTCGAGACGGGCGAGGGCGTCGGCGTCGAGGCGTACGTCGACGCTCGCCAGGTTGTCGGCGAGCTGGGCCGCCTTGGTGGCGCCGATGATCGGCACGACATCGCCGGGGCGGGCCAGCAGCCAGGCTAGGGCCACCTGCGCCGGGCTCCAGCCGCCCTGCTCGGCGATCTCCAGCACCACGTCGAGCACGAACTGCTCGGTGAGGTCCTCCTTGCCCGCCTGCTCGGCGAGCCGGCCGCCCTCACCGCGCCGGTACTTGCCGGTGAGCTTCCCCGCCGCCAGCGGCGCCCACGCGAACACCGACATGTCGAACCCCCTGGCCTGCGGCAGCAGTTCACGCTCCGGGGTGCGCTCCAGCAGGTTGTAGCGCAGCTGCGAGCCCGCGAACGAGGTCCAACCCCGCAGTTCGGCAAGGGTGTTGGCCCGAGCGATCTCCCACGCGGGCCAGTCCGACACCCCGAGGTAGAGCACCTTCCCCGCGCGAACGAGATCGTCGAGGGCCCGCATCACCTCGTCGACCGGGGTGAAGTCGTCCCGCGCGTGCACCCACAGGACGTCGAGACGGTCGGTGCGCAGCCGCTCCAGGCTCGCCTCCACCGACTGGACCAGGTTCTTGCGGTGGTTGCCCGCCGAGTTGACGTCGGCGTCGTCGGTCACACAGGTGTACTTGCTGGCCAGGACGAAACGGTCGCGGCGGCCTTCGAGGAGCTTGCCGAGGATGGTCTCCGAGGTGCCCTCGGAGTAGATGTCGGCGGTGTCGACGAAGTTCCCACCGGCCTCCGCGTAGGCGTCGAGGAGCGGCCCGCTCGCGTCGAGATCCACGGCTCCCCAGCCGAACGTCATGGCACCGAAGGCCAGTTCACTCACCCGCAGGCCGGTCCTGCCGAACAGTGTGTAGCGCACGTCGTATCCCCTCCGAGCGGTTCGTCGGTACGACGCTAGGAGATGGAGCGCGCTTCAACGCAACTTCAGGGCAGGCGGGTCAGCCCTCCTCGCCCGCCACGTACACGCCGAACACCGCTCCCTGCGGGTCCCGCAGTACCGCGATCCGGGGGCCCTCCGGCACGGTCGTCGGCTCCATCAGTGCCGTGCCGCCCGCCGCGGTCGCGATCCGGGTCGTGCCGTCCACGTCCTCCACGGCGAAGTACGGCAGCCAGTGCGAGGGCACCTCGTGCGGGAACTTGTCGTCCATCGTGACCATGCCGCCGAAGTCGACGCCGTCCAGGCCCCACTGCGGATAGCGGGCCGAGCCGTCGACGCTCCAGCCGAACACCGTCGTGTAGAAGACCTCGGCCCGCTCCGGCGCACGCGTCAGCAACTCCACCCAGCCGAGTGCGCCGGGAGCGTTCAGCAGTCCGGCGCCGAGGAAGGCGCGTGCCTGCCACAGATGGAAGGACGCGCCGTTAGGGTCCTGTGCCACCGCGTAACGTCCGAGTTGGAAGACGTCCTGGGGCTCCATGAGGATCGCCCCGCCGGCCTCCCGTACCGCCTCCGTGGCGGCGTCCACGTCGCTCACCGCGAACGACACGCTCCACGCCACCGGCTGCGACTCCTCGTACAGGGGGGTCATCGCGGCGACCGCCGCGTCCCCGAGATGCGCGAACGTGTACCCGCCCGCCTCCTGCCGGGGATCGGTCTCCGGGCGCCAGCCGAACAGTTCCGTGTAGAACCGCTTGGCCGCCTCCAGATCGCTGGTGCCCAGCTCGGTCCAGCAGGGGCCGCCGGTCACCGGCCTGTCGAACTTCATGGCGTTCCCTCCGGAAGGGGCGACGAGCACGGCATCCCCTTCCAGCACGCTATGCCCGCGCCCCGCCCCCGGCCACCGCTGGACGGTGCCGCCGACCGCTCAGATACCGGGCCGGTAGCGCAGCGGATGATCCCTCGGGACCTCGACCAGCACGATCTCCGTGCCGTCCGGGTCGACGATCCACATCTCGACCAGCCCCCACGGCTCCTTGATCGGAGGCCGGCGGATCTCCACCCCGGCGGCCACCAACTCCTCGTGCGTCGCCGCCACATCCGCCACCTGGAGCCACAACTTCACCGCGGGCGACGGCGGCAGCTTCGAACGCCCCGCCACCTCCAGGAAACCGCCGCCGAGGAAGTACACGACACCGCGATGATCACCCGTACCGAACTCGCGATAGACGTCAAGCCCCAACTGCTCCCCGTAGAAGGCGTGGGAACGCTCGGGGTCGGTGGGCCGGAGAAGGGTGCGGCTGCTCAGTACATGGACCATGCGTCGGAGCTTAACGGCGCCGGGGGTTACGCTCGTCCCTGCCCGAGCCGTACCGAGAGCCGTCAGGAGCGCACCCTCATGGACACCGCCGCCACCGGTCCGACCTTCCGGGACGCCACCGACGCCGATGTGGACGTGATCGTCGCGCTCATCGAGTCGGCGTACCGCGGGGATGCGAGCCGGGTCGGGTGGACCACCGAGGCGGACATCCTCGAAGGGCAGCGGACCGACCCCGAGGGCGTTCTGCAGGTCATCAAGGCGCCGGACAGTCGGCTGCTCACCGTGGAGCGGAACGGCACGGTCGTCGCCTGCTGCCAGCTCGAACACCGTGGCGACCACGCCTACTTCGGGATGTTCGCGGTGAGCCCCGCGCTGCAGGGCGGCGGCCTCGGCAAAGTGATCATCGCGGAGGCGGAGCGCCAGGCCCGCGAGACCTGGGGCGCCAAGGAGATGCACATGACCGTGATCTCCGTACGCGACGACCTCATCGCCTGGTACGAGCGGCGCGGCTACCGCCGTACGGGACGGATGACCCCGTTCCCGTACGGCGACGAGCGCTTCGGCATACCCCAGCGCGACGACCTGCGGTTCGAGCTGCTGGTCAAGGAGCTGGCGTAGCCGCCGGCCAGGGAAGCGGCGTAGCCGGCCGGGGGCCGACGGTCACGCCGTGAAGCGGCCCGTGCGTTTGATGTCCGGGAAGTCGGTCGTCGCGCCGTCCAGTTGGAGCGCCCGCACCAGCCGTAGGTCGTCCTGGGTGTTGACGACCCAGCCGATGATCCTCAGGCCCGCCTTGCGGGCGAGTTCGACGACCTCCAGGGTGAGCCGTCTGATGTTCAGGACGAGGGTGGGGGCGCCCACCGCCACCGCGCGGTCCACGACGTCGGTGCCGTAGCGGCTGGCCACCAGCGCGGTGCGCACGCCCGGGACGAGCCGGGCGATCTCGGCGACCGCCTCGTCGTGGAACGACAGCACCTCGACCCGTCCCACCAGATCGCGGCGGTGCATGACCTCGGCGAGGGCGCGGGCCGCCGCCGTGTCCTTGATCTCGGCCTGGAGCGGTGCTCGTACCGCGTCCAGGACCTCCTCGAACGTGGGAATGCGTTCACCGCGCCCGGCGTCCAGGGCGCGCAGTTCGGCGAGGGTCTTGTCGGCGATCGGGCCCGTACCGTCCGTCGTCCGGTCCACATCCGTGTCGTGCATGACGACGAGCGCGCCGTCCTTGCTCAGATGCAGATCGAGTTCGATGACGTCGAGGCCCGCGCGATCGGCGGCGACGAAGGAACGGAGGGTGTTCTCGGGTTCGACACCCATGACTCCGCGGTGACCGATGGTGAGGAAGTTCAAGGTGGACTCGCTTCCGTCGACGGCGGCTCGGCCCGCGTGACCGGGAGGGGCGGCACGCGGCTGGGGCGCAGCGTAGTCCTCCGGCCGCGTGATGTAACCGTGTGTGCACGAGGCCGTTCGAGTCGTCTCACGTCGGAGAACAGGACCGTTTCGGCACCTGGGCCGATGGCTCGGGTCATCCCTGAGTGGGCGAGTCCGGACGAGGCGTTGACCTGAGCGGTCCAGGCGTCGACCCGAGCGGTCTTGCGGTGCGTGAGCAGACCTACATACGGTGTCCTTACGAAAGGTTCTCTCGTGGAGGATGGGTCATGACGGAAATTCTTGTGCGAGATGGCGCGAGGGGCGTCGTTCCTTCGATGGATCGGGTGGTGGAGCATCCGGCCTGGGCCGTGCTCAAGGGCGCCGCGGAGCGCATCCGTACCTGGCAGGCCAAGGACGGTTCCATCGACTTCGAGACCGAGGCCGCCCCCGACCCGGCGGACGCCGAACTGGCCGTGCACGACGTCATCGACGCCGTCCGCACGCTCTCCCCGCTGCTGCCGCACGACGCCGCCTACCACGAGGCCCTCGTCAGGGACCTGCGGCGCTGGGCCGACGACGGCTTCAAGGTGCCCGACTTCCTCGACTCACTGCTGGCCTTCCAGCCCGCCGCCGACCGCCGCGACGGCCTCCAGCATCTGGTCGTCTTCCCGATGTACACGCAGAACGGCAACCCCGACCGCAATCTGGAGGCGGTCGTGCTGCGCATGGTCTGGCCGGACTGGCTGGCCGAACTGGAGCGCACCCGCTACGACAACCCGCTGTTCTGCGGCATCACCTTCGAGGACTTCACCGCCGGCTACGACACCAACTCCGCCGTCCTCTTCCCCGAGACCATCGCCGTGCGCGAGGCCCCGGCCCGCTTCTCCTGGGGCGGCATCTTCTGCGACCGCGAGGCCGCCCGCTTCCGCCGCGTCACCGAGGCCGCCGTCGACATCCTCGGCGTCGACCTGCCGGAGGACGTGGCCGCGATGGTCCAGGACCAGAAGCGCTGCGAGGAGGCCTTCGTCCTGTGGGACATGGTCCACGACCGCACCCACAGCCACGGCGATCTGCCCTTCGACCCGTTCATGATCAAGCAGCGCCAGCCGTTCTGGATGTACGGCCTGGAGGAGCTGCGCTGCGACCTCACCGCCTTCAAGGAGGCGGTGAAACTGGAGGCCGACGGCGTCCCGCAGGCCCGTGACGTCCAGTACGCGATGCTCTTCGACCGCATGTTCCGCTTCCCCGTCACCGGTGAGCGCGTCCGCAACTACGACGGCCTCGGCGGCCAGCTCCTCTTCGCCTACCTCCACCGGCACGACGTGGTCCGCTGGACCGACAACACGCTCCACATCGACTGGCAGCGCGCCCCGCAGGTCACCAACCAGCTGTGCGCCGAGATCGAACGGCTCTACCGCGACGGCATCGACCGCCCCAAGCTCGTCCACTGGTTCGCCGGGTACGAGCTGGTCTCCACCTACCTCTCCCCGCACCCCGGCTCCCGCTGGGCCAAGGGCCCGGACGCCCTGGATCTGACGCAGCCGCCGCGCAAACTCGTCGACGACGTGCTTCCCGACGAGTTTCCGCTCAGCATGTTCTATGAGGCGCTCGCCAAGAAGCTGAAGGCCGTGATCGCCTCCACCAAGGGCATCACCGCGGAGAGCGCCGAGCGGGCCGCCGCGTGAGCGCCCCCGTCGTAGACACCGCAGGCGCTGCTCAGGAGGCGAGGACCATGGTGGGGAACGGCAACGGAGCACTGAGCGGCGCGGTCATCGCGGTGGCCGGCGCGGGCGGACCCGCCGGCCGGGCGGCCCTGCTGCGACTGGCCGAGGCGGGCGCCACCGTCGTGGGGTCCGACAATGATCCCGAGCGACTGTTCGAGGCCGTCGACGCGGCCCGCTACGCGCACGGCGGCGCCACCGTCGTCGGCGACACCGTCGATCTCCTGGACCTCCGGTCGACCCATGAGTGGGCCAAGCGTGTGGAGAACGACTTCGGCCGGGTCGACGGACTCGTCCATCTCGTCGGCGGCTGGCGCGGCAGCGAGACCTTCACCAGGACCAGCCTCGACGACTGGGACTTCCTGGAGATGCTGCTGATCCGCACCGTGCAGCACACCTCCCTCGCCTTCCACGAGGCGTTGCAGCGCAGCGACCGCGGCCGCTACGTCCTCATCAGCGCCGCCGGCGCCAGCAAGCCCACCGCGGGCAACGCCGCCTACGCCGCCGCCAAGGCCGCGGCCGAGGCCTGGACGCTTGCCATGGCCGACTTCTTCCGCAAGGCCGGGGGCGCGGGCGGCCCCAGCTCGGCGGCTGCGATCCTGGTGGTGAAGGCGTTGGTGCACGACGCGATGCGCGCCGAGCGCCCCAACGCGAAGTTCGCGGGCTTCACCGATGTCACGGAGCTGGCCGATGCCATCGCCGACGTCTGGGAGCGGCCCGCCGCCGAAGTGAACGGGAACCGCCTGTGGCTGACAGAGAAGCCGTGAACCCACCGAAGACCGACGCTCGTCGCCATCACGACCCCGAGATCCGAGGCTTCGCCAGCGACAACTACGCGGGGGCCCACCCGGAGGTGCTCGCCGCCCTGGCCCTGGCCAACGGCGGGCACCAGGTCGCGTACGGCGAGGACGACTACACCGAGAACCTCCAGGGGATCATCCGCAGCCACTTCGGCGCCACCGCCGAGGCGTTCCCGGTCTTCAACGGCACCGGCGCCAACGTCGTCGCCCTCCAGGCGCTCACCGACCGCTGGGGCGCGGTGATCTGCGCCGAGAGCGCCCACATCAACGTCGACGAGTGCGGGGCGCCGGAGCGGGTCGGCGGCCTGAAACTGCTCACCGTGCCCACCCCGGACGGCAAGCTCACCCCCGAGCTGATCGACCGACAGGCGTACGGCTGGGAGGACGAGCACCGCGCGATGCCGCAGGTCGTCTCGATCACCCAGAGCACCGAGCTGGGCACCCTCTACACCCCCGACGAGATCCGCGCGATCTGCGACCACGCCCACGCCCACGGCATGAAGGTCCACCTCGACGGCTCCCGGATAGCCAACGCGGCGGCCGCCCTGGACGTGCCGATGCGCACCTTCACCGACGCGGTCGGCGTCGACGTCCTCTCCCTGGGCGGCACCAAGAACGGCGCGCTGTTCGGCGAGGCGGTGGTCGTCATCAACCCTGACACCGTCCGCCGGATGAAGCACCTGCGGAAACTGTCCATGCAACTCGCCTCCAAGATGCGCTTCGTATCGGTGCAGTTGGAGGCCCTGCTCGCCAGGGACCTCTGGCTGCGCAACGCCCGCCACTCCAACGAGATGGCCCAGCGCCTCGCCGAGGGCGTCCGCGCGGTCCACGGCGTGGAGATCCTCCACCCCGTCCAGGCCAACGCCGTCTTCGCCCGCCTCCCGCACGACGTCAGCGAACGCCTCCAGAAGCGGTACCGCTTCTACTTCTGGGACGAGGTCGCCGGCGACGTCCGCTGGATGTGCGCCTTCGACACGACGGAGGAGGACGTGGACGGCTTCGTGGCGGCACTGAAGGAGGAGATGGCCCGCTAGCCCCGCCGACGTGCTGCATAGATATGCGGTCACCTGAAAAGTCATTGACGCTCGGGTGATCGCATTCCTATGCTCTACAACCATGGAGCTGATCCAGAACACCCCTGACCTGTCCGCCTATCTGGCCGCCGACGAGGTCATCGACCATGACCACCCCGTGGTACGGCAGACAGCGGCACGCCTCGCCGAGGACGTACCGGACTCGTATGCCTATGCGCGATCCGCCTTCGAGTTCGTACGCGACACCATCCCCCACTCACAGGACTCCGGCGACCCACGCGTCACCTGGCGCGCGTCCGACGTCCTGGAGCAGGGCACCGGCATCTGCTACGCCAAGGCCCACGCGCTGACCGCCCTGCTGCGCGCCGAGGACATCCCCACCGCGCTCTGCTACCAACGCCTGGCCCATGAAAATGGCGGCGGCCACGCGGTCCACGGCCTGATCGCCATCCGCTTCAACGGCGCCTGGCACCGCCAGGACCCCCGAGGCAACAAACCGGGAGTGGACGCCCAGTTCTCCTTGAGGGGCGAGAGGCTGGCATGGGTACCGGACGCGGCGGTCGGCGAGGTGGACTATCCGCTCCTGTATGCCGAGCCGCACGCGGCCGTACTGGGCGCGCTCAAAGCAGCCCCCGACCGCCTGCACCTCTGGAAAACACTCCCTACGGCGCTTTGAAGGCAACGGAATGGCAGTGCGCCCCGCTTTTAAGGGGCGCGGGGAACTGCGCGACCAGCCACGACGCAGCCGCAGACGCCAGACGCCCATTGGGGCACCCCGTAACCCGTTGGGGGGCGGCTCCCAGCTGAACGTCTAGCGAGCCTCCGCTTCGCGGACCTGTTCCGGGGTCGGGGCCGTACCCCCCAGATGCGCCGGCATCCACCAGGTGTCATCCGGCCCCTTCGGGCGTACCGGGTACGCCCGCTGCGCGGCCTCCAAAAGCTCCTGCACCCGCTCCCGCACCTGCCGGGTAATCGCCCCGGCGTACTTGTCCTTGGAGGCCTCGATCGCCTCACCGACACGAATCGTGATCGGAACATGGCTGCGCTTGAAGTTGCGCGGGTGCCCCTTGGTCCACAGCCGCTGCGTACCCCACACGGCCATCGGGATCAGCGGGACGCCTGCCTCCTGGGCCATCCGCGCGGCACCCGACTTGAAACTCTTCAGAGTGAAGGACTGGGAGATGGTGGCCTCGGGGAAGACGCCGACGATCTCACCGGAGCGCAGCGAGTCCAGCGCGTGCTGGTACGCGGCCTCGCCGTTCCTGCGGTCCACCGGGATGTGCCGCATGTTCCGCATCAGCGGCCCGGAGATCTTGTGCCGGAACACCGACTCCTTGGCCATGAAGCGCACCAGCCGCTTCTGCGGCAGCGCCGCGAGACCGTCGAAGATGAAGTCCAGATAGCTGATGTGATTGCTCACCAGGACGGCGCCACCCGAGCGCGGGATGTTCTCCGAGCCCTTGCAGTCGATCTTCAGGTCCCAGGCCTTGAACAGGATGTGGGCGAGACCGACGGCCGGACGGTAGGCAAGCTCTGCCATGGACGGAGTGGACCCTTCATCTCTGCCTGGGAAGGGGTCTCCCGGCGGAAGTTACGCAGCCGTAGGTTTACGGCATCTCGCAGATCGTGCCCCAAGAACGTACGAGTAGCCAGTCCTGGTGCCTGTGAACGGCGAGATTCTCGTCACGTCAGCCATACGCCGGACCCCGCGACTTCATCTCGCCTTCACTGCGCGCGTACCGTCAACCGCCGGACGAGTAGGTACATCTCGCACCCCAGGCAGTACCCGAACACCGCGTTGAGGAAGGCCGCCGCGAGCGCCGCCCCCGTCGCCGCGAGCCCCAGCCACTGCGGCCCGAGCGCGAAGCCGAGCAGCCCCACCAGCGCGAACACCAGCCCGACACCCTGCGCGAAGCGCGGCGGCTCCGGCGCCTCGAACTCCGTGGGCGCCCCGATCCGCGGCCGTACCGCCGTACGGAAAACCCAGCCGTACGGTGACCGCGCCACCCCGCCCGCCGCGCCCAGCGCGAACGCGAACGTCTGCCAGGCCAACAGCCAGATACTGCCGGTGATCAGGACGACCGCCAGAACGACGGTCGTCACGGCGGCGCCGAAACGCGGCCCACGTGCGTCGATGTCCATGAACCAAGCATTCCGCAGGGCGACGGTTTTCGGACAGCGGCGATTCCTTGCAGTCTTGTGAACGCTTGAGCGCCTCCGGCGCGGGCGGGAATCTTTGCGGTCCTGTGAGCGCTGACCCAGCCCGTGACCGGACTTGTGGTGTGCGTACTGGTGCTCGCGGCGGCGAGTGCCTTCGGAGTGCTGCAGCGGCGGCGGAACGGGAGAGTCAGGGTGCGCGGGCGGGACGGCGAGAAGCGGGTCGGCGCGGCCGAGTTGGGGGAGGGGCTCGGCGAACGGGCCACGCTCGTACAGTTCTCCAGCGCCTTCTGCGCGCCCTGCCGGGCCACCCGCAGGGTGCTCACGGAAGTCGCCGGCATGGTCCCCGGTGTCGCCCATGTGGAGATCGACGCCGAGCGGAACCTCGCTCTCGTCCGCCGGTTGGACATCCTCAAGACCCCGACCGTGCTGGTCCTCGACGCCGACGGCCGGATCGTACGGCGGGCCACCGGGCAGCCGCGCAAGGCGGATGTGATCGCCGCGCTCGGCGAGGCCGTCCCACCGGTCCGGGCGTTCGAGGAGTGAGAGGGCTGAAATGAGGGGGAGTGATCTGTGTCGCATCTTCCGGATGACGGTCCGTACTTGACTGTGAGCGCCGCCGATCGTCAGCCTGGCGGTATGACCGGAGAACTCCTTCTTGTCGAGCGTGTTCATGTGGACCTCGTCCGCACGGCGAGTTCGCGCTGTCCAGGGGCTTGAGCGGCTACGGACTCAGCTCGTCGACCCCAGCAGAAGGACAACTGCATGACGGCCACCACCGGTCTCGACGCCCCCCGGCTTCCCACCCCCCGACCCGCCTCGCCCGACCTCCTGCGCTCCGTCTTCCGCCGGCACGCCGCCGGCGTCGCCGTGATCACGGCGCAGGACGCCGCCGGGCCCGTCGGCTTCACCGCCACCTCGCTCACCTCGGTCTCCGCCGAACCCCCGATGCTGTCGTTCGGCATCGGCACCGGGGCCTCCAGCTGGCCGGTGATCTCCGAGGCGGAGCACGTGGGTGTGCACATACTCGGCGAGCACCAGCAGGAGCTGGCCGCCACCTTCGCCCGCAGTGGCGCCGACAGGTTCGCGGCGCCCACCGGATGGCGTAGCGGCCCCGAGGGAGTTCCCGTCCTGGATGGCGTGCTGGCCTGGCTGGTCTGCCGGGTGGTGGCCCGGGTGCCCGCCGGCGACCATCGCATCGTCCTCGCCGAAGTGGTCATCGGCGACCCCTCGGGTGCCGGACGGCCTCTGCTCTACCACCAGGGGCGCTTCAACGGTCTGCGAGACTGACCTGCGCGAACGATCACGGCTCAGGGTTTCGCTCCCATGTCCCGCATGATTACGCAGGGTTGCCTAACTCACAGTTCAAAGCGCTTGCTTAGCGGGAATGGAATGCGGGAGTGTAGACGTCGTACTGGCGAGTAATATTTCGACCGGAGCGCAGGTCGCCCGGGTCGGGATCGGCCGCTTCAGGCGCCTATGCTGCCTGGAAGAAGGCAGCCGAGAAATGACGATGCAGTAGGAGAGCCGGCGTGAGCTTGAGGATCGTTGTCACTGTGAAGTACGTGCCCGACGCCACTGGCGACCGGCACTTCGCCGATGACCTGACCGTCGACCGTGACGACGTGGACGGTCTGCTCTCCGAGCTGGACGAGTACGCGGTCGAGCAGGCGCTGCAGATCTCCGAGAACTCCGACGACGACGTGGAGATCACCGTTCTCACGGTGGGCCCCGAGGACGCTAAGGACGCGCTGCGCAAGGCGCTGTCCATGGGCGCCGACAAGGCCATCCACGTCGAGGACGACGATCTGCACGGCACCGACGTCATCGGCACCTCGCTGGTGCTGGCCAAGGCGATCGAGAAGGCCGGCTACGACCTGGTGATCTCCGGTATGGCCTCCACCGACGGCACCGGCGGTGTGGTCCCGGCGCTGCTCGCCGAGCGCCTGGGTGTCCCGCAGGTCACCCTGCTCTCCGAGGTCTCCGTGGAGGACGGCACGGTCAAGGGCCGCCGTGACGGCGACGCCGCCTCCGAGCAGCTGGAGGCCTCCCTCCCGGCGGTCGTGTCGGTCACCGACCAGTCCGGCGAGGCCCGTTACCCCTCCTTCAAGGGCATCATGGCGGCCAAGAAGAAGCCGGTTCAGTCCTGGGACCTGTCCGACCTCGACATCGAGGCGGACGAAGTCGGTCTGGAGGGTGCCTGGACGGCCGTCGAGTCCGTCACCGAGCGCCCGGCGCGCACCGCGGGCACGATCGTCAAGGACGAGGGCGAGGGCGGTAAGCAGCTCGCCGAGTTCCTCGCGGGCCAGAAGTTCGTCTAGGCCCCGCGGCCTCCAAGGCCCCGTGGCCCGGCCGGGGTTCGACCCCGGTAAGGCCCGACTCCCTCACCGCCCCTGAAGACTTCGCGATTTCGCAGGAGAGCAATCCCATGGCTGAAGTTCTCGTCTACGTCGACCACGTGGACGGTGCCGTCCGCAAGCCCACCCTGGAGCTGCTGACCCTGGCCCGCCGTATCGGCGAGCCCGTCGCCGTCGCGCTGGGCAACGGCGCCGCCGACACCGCCGCCGCCCTCGCCGAGCACGGCGCGACCCGCGTCCTCACCCACGACGCCGCCGAGTACGCCGACTACCTGGTCGTCCCCAAGGTCGACGCCCTCCAGGCCGCCGTCGCCGCCGTCTCCCCGGCCGCCGTGCTGGTGCCGTCCTCCGCCGAGGGCAAGGAGATCGCCGCCCGTCTCGCGGTGCGCATCGGCTCCGGCATCATCACCGACGCCGTCGACCTCGAAGCCGGCGACGAGGGCCCGGTGGCCACCCAGTCGGTGTTCGCCGCGTCCTTCACCACCAAGTCCCGTGTCTCCAAGGGCACCCCGGTCATCACGGTCAAGCCCAACTCCGCCGCCGTGGAGGCCGCCCCCGCCGCAGGCAGCGTCGAGGCCCTGGACGTGACGTTCTCCGACAAGGCCACCGGTACCAAGGTCACCGGCCGCACCCCGCGCGAGTCGACCGGCCGCCCGGAGCTGACCGAGGCCGCGATCGTCGTCTCCGGCGGCCGTGGCGTCAACGGCGCCGAGAACTTCGCGATCATCGAGGCCCTCGCCGACTCCCTCGGCGCGGCCGTCGGCGCCTCGCGCGCCGCCGTGGACGCCGGCTGGTACCCGCACACCAACCAGGTCGGCCAGACCGGCAAGAGCGTGTCCCCGCAGCTGTACATCGCCTCCGGCATCTCCGGCGCGATCCAGCACCGCGCGGGCATGCAGACCTCGAAGACGATCGTCGCGATCAACAAGGACGCCGAGGCCCCGATCTTCGAACTGGTCGACTTCGGCGTCGTCGGCGACCTCTTCGACGTCGTCCCCCAGCTCACCGAGGAGATCAAGACCCGCAAGGGCTGATCACCGGGCGGTCGCCACGAGGCCCCCGCGACCGTGCGCACGGTCGCGGGGGCCTAGGGCGCTTCTGACGAATCTTGAAGCTGCTTCCCGGCTGGAATGGCTGCGCCCGGCGAGGCGATCGCCGCCTCACGAGGCGCCTCGCGCCAGGCCGATCGGTCGCCGAGCCGCCGACCAAGAGCCATCGGAAGCGCCCTAGGGGCCTGTCGTTTGATCGTGCCGGCTTCGGGCTGCGGTGCCTTGGTGGGGCGGGGTGATGGGGGTCCCTCCCGCGGTGGGGGCACCTCCCGCTCGAACGAAGCTGAGAGTGGGGGAGAAGTAGGGCGTGGGGGAGTTGGCAACCGACGACAACGCCGCTGGGGGTACCCCCACGCCCTTGAGGCAGTGGGGGAGTGCGTGCCACGCCCCGCGGCCCAGGCGTGATCCAAACGACAGGCCCTAGACTCATCCGAGGCTCAGCGAGACCTGCACCGGCAGATGGTCGCTCGGGTAGATCCCGTCCTGGGAGAAGGTGTTCATCGCCGCCCAGTGCGTCCTCACCCCGGGCGTGGTGAGGACCCAGTCGATACGCCGCCCGGCCGGTCTCAGCGCCTTGTACCCGTGGTACGTCCCGTACGCCGGACTCCGTGAGCCCGCCGCGTCCCAGGCGTCCACCAACCCGAGGTCCAGCATCAGGTCGTACACCTTGTTGTCATGGGCCGCCGCGTTGAAGTCGCCGGTGAGGATCACCGGTGCCGACGGGTCGAACTTGGCGAGTGTGTCGCCGATGAGCCCCGCCGAGCGCTCACGGGCGTACTGGCTGACGCTGTCCAGGTGGGTGTTGAGGACATAGAACTCCCGGCCCCCGTCGGCGAGATCGGCGAAGCGCACCCAGGTCACCATGCGCAGCCAGTCCGCGCCCCAGGTGTTGGAGGCGATCGTGTACGGGGTGTCGGACAGCCAGAAGTGATCGAACTCGATCGGGTCGAGTCTGCGGGTGTCATAGAAGATCGCCATGAACTCGTCCTTGCTGCCGCCCCCTCGTCCGGTGCCGATCCAGTCGTAGTCCCCGCCGAGATCCTTCTCGATCATGCGGAGTTGCTGGTAGAGCCCTTCCTGGGTGCCGATGACATGGGGTCGTTCGCGGCGCAGCAGCTCGCGCATCACCGGTCGGCGGACCGCCCAGCGGGGCGTGCTGTCGACGACGGTCGCGAAGCGCACATTGAACGTCATCACGCTCAGGGCGCCCTCGTGTTCGCCGGCGGAAGCGGGCTGTGAGGAACCGGCCGTGGTGAGCAGCGGTACCGAGATGGCCGCGGCCGCCGCGGACCTGAGTCCCTGGCGGCGCGTGACGCCGACCTCGTTCGGCACGTGATCTCCCTCCCCTTGGAGTCAGGATGAAGCTTGCTCCATCGAATACGGAGAAGACCGGGATTCCGCTGTGACCAGGGGGTCGAGATGGGGAATCCCACGTCGAGACGGTGTTGACCGGTGTGAAGATCGCCCGTTAGCTTCGTTATACGGATTGCTGATTCCGTAAAGCGGAAAAATGGAGGTCGCGGTATGGGACAGGGCGGTCAGGAGCATGTGGCGACGAGTCTCGCGGGCGCCGTCAGCGAGGAGATCAGCGCCTCCCTCGCCCCCGTCGACGCGGAGCTGGAGCGCCGCTACCCCGGTGACCCCGGCACCCGCCAGCCGGTCCACACCGTCTACGTCCCCGGTGACGCCTTCGCCGCCGACACCGTCCGCACCTGGGGCGACCGCGCCCTCGCCGCCCTCGACGAACACGCCCCCGACGCCGCCTCCTTCGCCGCCGTCCTCGGCCTCACCGACGACCTCGCCGAACCGGTGTACGACCGCGTCCGCGCCAAGCTGGAGCGCGAACCGATGGAAGACCTCCGCATCGACTTCGAGGACGGCTACGGACCGCGCCCCGACACCGAGGAGGACGAGACCGCCGCCCGCGCCGCCCGACTCGTCGCCGAGGCCCACGCCAAGGGCACGGCCGCCCCGTACATGGGCATCCGCATGAAGTGCATGGAGGCGCCGGTGCGCGACCGGGGCATCCGCACCCTCGACATCTTCCTCACCGGTCTGCTGGAGGCCGGCGGCCTGCCCGACGGGCTGGTGCTGACCCTGCCCAAGGTGACCTATCCCGAGCAGGTCACCGCGATGGTCCGCCTGCTGGAAGCCTTCGAGAAGGCCCGAGGTCTGACTCCGGGCCGGATCGGCTTCGAGATCCAGATCGAGACCAGCCAGGCCATCCTCGCCGCCGACGGCACCGCCACCGTCGCCCGCATGATCGACGCCGCCGAGGGCCGCGCCACCGGCCTGCACTACGGCACCTTCGACTACAGCGCCTGCCTCGGCGTCTCCGCCGCGTACCAGGCCAGCGACCACCCCGCCGCCGACCACGCCAAGGCGATCATGCAGGTCGCGGCGGCGGGCACGGGGGTCCGCGTCTCGGACGGCTCCACCAACGTGCTGCCCGTCGGCCCCACCGAGCGCGTCCACGACGCCTGGCGCCTCCACTACGGCCTCACCCGCCGCGCCCTCGCCCGCGCCTACTACCAGGGCTGGGACATGCACCCCGGCCACCTCCCCACCCGCTACGCCGCCGTCTTCGCCTTCTACCGCGAGGGCTACGAGCAGGCCGCCGCCCGCCTCTCCCGGTACGCGGGCCGCGTCGGCGGCGACGTCATGGACGAGCCCGCCACGGCCAAGGCCCTCAGCGGCTACCTCCTGCGCGGCCTCGACTGCGGCGCCCTCGACGTCGACGAGGTCTCCGCAGCGACCGGCCTGACCCGCACCGACCTGGAGGGCTTCGCGACACCCAGGAGGGCCGACCTGACGATCTCCGGGCAGTAGGCAGGGGCAGGCCGGGGCGAGTAAGTAGCGGTCCTGTGACAGCTGTTGCGGACGTGGCCGGGGTGGCCCTCCCCGCACCGTAGGCTGAACGCCCACTCATCGGTTTGTCACAGGAACGGGGCGTAGGTGTCTTCGGGGGCGAACGAACAGGCGGACGGCGTCGGACGGCTTCTCGCCGGGCGGTACCGGGTCGTCGAGCAACTCGGACGCGGCGGCATGGGCGTCGTCTGGCGGGCCGTGGACGAGGTGCTGCACCGCGAGGTCGCCCTCAAGGAACTGCGCACCTACACGGACGCGGGCGCACCCGAACTGGCCGACCTGGGCCTCAGGATGCAGCGCGAGGCCCGCGCCGCCGCCCGCGTACGGCACCCCGGAGTCGTCGCCGTGCACGACGTGGCCGAGGTCGACGGCCGCCCCCTGATCGTCATGGAGCTGGTCGACGGGCCCTCCCTGGACGACGTCCTGCGCGACCGGGGCCTGCTCGACCCGCGCGAGGCCGCCGCCATCGGCGCCAAGGTCATGGACGCCCTCGCCGCCGCCCACCGCGTCGGCGTACTCCACCGCGACGTCAAGCCCGGCAACATCCTCCTCGACAGTTCCGGCCGGGTCGTCCTCACCGACTTCGGCATCGCCACCATGGAGAACCCCGGCGACGGCTCCGCCACCCACCTCACCCGCAGCGGCGAACTCGTCGGCTCCCTCGACTATCTGGCCCCCGAACGCGCCCAGGGCAACGACCCCGGCCCCGCCTCCGACGTGTGGGCCCTCGGCGCCACCCTGTACGCGGCCGTCGAGGGTTCGTCACCGTTCCGCCGTACGTCCACCTGGTCGACGCTGACCGCGATCGTGACCGACCCGCTGCCCGAACCCCGGCGCGCGGACGCCCTCGGCCCCGTGCTGAAGGAGCTGATGGACAAGCGCCCTCAGGCCCGCCCGGACGCCGACCGGGCACGGCGGCTGCTGGAGGCGGTGGCCGCCGGGGGAGCGCCGGAGACGGCTTCGGCGAGTCCGGCCGGGCCACCGTCGGAGCGGCCGAGGCAGGAGACCGAGCACAGCGTTCCGTCGGTGCCACCGGGCTTCGGCCCGGCCGCGGCGGCCCCGAGCGCCGGGTACGGCCCGGCGGAGACGGCCGGGAACGCCGGGTTCGGTCCCCCGCCCGCCGCGAGCGGTGGGGCCGATCCTGTGGCCGGGAGTCCCGCCACAGGCGCCCCGCAGCCGCCGGTGCCCGCCTCGGCGGCCGCCACCACCGTGACGCCGCCCGCGCCGAGCCGGCGCAAGGCCCGGGCCCTGCTCGCCGCCGTGGCCGTCACCGTCGTACTCGCCGCCACCGGCGTCACGGTCGCCCTCCTGAACAGCGGCGGCGACACCGGGACCGGCGCCAGGACCCCCACCGGGGAGAGCACCGGCCCCTCCACGAGCCCCAGCCGGGGCACGCTCGACCTCGCCGACGACACCGAGAAGGACAAGAACAAGGACGACGAGAAGTCCGCGAGCCCCAGCGAACAGCCCAAGAAGGACGACGAGAAGGAGACCGGGACCTCGCCCTCCCCGACGGAGGCCGCAAACGGGGGCACCACGGACGACGACTCGGGCGACTCCGGGGATTCGGGCGATTCCTCGGACAGCGCGGACGGCGGTGCGGCGGCCGGCGGAACATCCGGCACGGGCGGGAGCACCGAGGAGCCGTCCTGCCACTCGATCGGCGGCGGCAGGTACAACTGCACGGTGTGGACCACCGCCAAGTCCTACACCGCCGACGGCACCGAGGTCGGTGTCCTCTACCAGGGCACCAACTACTTCTACTGCCAGCAGAACCTGGGCCGCCGCGAGACCTCCGGCGAGTGGACCAACGTCTGGTGGGCCAAGACCGACGACGACAGCGGCAACACCAATGTCTTCGTCAGCGACGTCTACATCAAGGGCGGCGACAACGACGCCCCGGTGCCGGGCCTGCCGACCTGCTGAAGCCGGGGGGCATGGGCGAGCCCGCGGGGGCTGTCTTCCCCGCCGCCTACGACCGCGGGTGCGGCCGTGTGTACTGCTCCAGGCCCGACACCGTCGTCCACCGCTGCTCGGCGAACAGCTCCCGCCCCCGGACACACAGCGCCCGATTCCCGCGCGCCCGGGCGCAGAACTCGTCCGGGGTCGTGCCGAACAGCTCCCGCAGTTCGGCCGAGGCGGCGAGCAACTCGGTGATGAGGGGCCGCTGTCGACCGGGGTGGGTACGGGGGCCGGGGCCGCCGTTGTGGAGGACGCCCCAGCGGTTGACGTAGAGCCAGGCGGTGTCGAGGACCTCGCCCGACTCCAGCTCGACGCGGAAGTCGCCGGCGGGGAGGGCGGCGCGATGGAAGTTGCCGGTGGGTGAGTCGGCGCCCTCGCTGGTGTCGACGACGGCGAGCTGGGCCTCGTCGAGCCAGGTGATGAACAACTCGCTGGTGGTGCCGGGGGAGTGGAAGGGCGAGGCGGACATATAGCCGAGCAGGCTGACATGGGCCGAGACGCCGACGGCGATGCCGGTGACCCTCGCCTTGACCATGGGGATACGGCACTCCACACCGTGCTCGGCCATCTTGTGCACCAGCTGCGCGGGGCAGGCGTTGGAGCCGACGGAGAGGACGGGGACGCGGTCGTCGTACGTGAGCGTGTCCAGCGGCAGCAGTCGGTTGCCGTCGAGGAGGGCCGAGCGCGGTGGCCGCCCGCCCGGATAGCTGAGCGGGTCCTCGCGGGGTGCCACGGCGAGGCCGAGCGCTTCGAGGGTATGGGGGTCGGAGTGGGTCAACGGTCAGTCCGCGGGCGGGAGTTCGCCGGAGCCCCGGGCGATCAGACGGGTCGGCAGTTCGATGCGCTCCGGCGCGACGAGGGAGCCGTCCAGCTGCTGGAAGAGCCGTTCGGCGGCCGTCCGCCCCAGCCGTGCCGCGTCCTGGGCGACCACGGTCACGCCCGGCCGCAGCAGATCGGCCAGCTCGAAGTCGTCGAAGCCGACCAGGGCGACCCGGCGCGTGTGCTCGGCGAGGACCCGGACGACGGTGACCGTCACCCGGTTGTTGCCCGTGAACACGGCGGTCACGGGCGCCGGACCGGACAGCATCTCCTCGGCGGCCCCGCGCACCCGCTCGGGGTCGGTGACACCCAGGGACATCCAGTTCTCCTCGATCGTTATCCCCGCGTCCTCCATGGCCGCCCGATAGCCGCGCAGTCGCTCGGCGGCGGTGTGGATACGGGGCATGTCGCCGATGAAGCCGATCCGGCGGTGGCCGTGGGCGATGAGATGGGCGACGCCGTCGCGGGCCCCGCCGAAGCTGTCCGACAGTACGACGTCGGCGTCGATCCGCCCGGCGGGGCGGTCCACGAACACCGTGGCCACGCCCGCTCTGATCTCGGGCTCCAGATAGCGGTGGTCGTCACCGGCGGGGATGATCACCAGCCCGTCGACCCGACGGGCGCAGAGCGCGAGCGCCAACTCCTGCTCGCGGTCGGGGTCCTCGGCGCTGGACCCGTTGATCAGCAGCGAGCCGTGCGCGCGGGACACCTCCTCCACCGCCCGGCTGAGCGGGCCGTAGAAGGGGTCGGCGAGATCTTCGAGGACCAGGCCGATGCTGGCGGTGCTGCCCTTGCGGAGCACGCGCGCGCTGTCGTTGCGGCGGAAGCCCAGCGCCTCGATGGCCTCCTGGACGCGGCGCTCGGTGTCGGGCGTGACACCCGGCTCGCCGTTCACCACCCGGGAGACCGTCTTCAGGCCCACTCCGGCCCGGGCGGCGACGTCCTTCATGGTGGGACGGTTGCCGTAACGGCTCTCGGGGCGGCGGGCGATGCTGCGGGCGGTCTCCGGCACGATGCGCTGTCCTGTCCTGTTGTCCACTTGTCCACGGGGTTCCCGCCCGTCGGGCACGAGCGGTCCCGCCCGCTGTTCACGGGATTTCTCACCTGTCGTCCACGGGTGTTTCCCGTGGTGCCGCGTCGAATCCATGGGGCTGTTGGGGATGTGGCGTCGAGCATAGAACCTGGACAACGTTGTCACGGCCGGGGGAGACTGTCTATTGCATTCTCCGGCCGGCGCCCCCCACCAGGCGAGCGTCGTGCTGCCGGTTTTTCCGGCCGGAGATCCGGGTGCCGGGGGTTTCCGGTGCCCGTCCGGAGACTCGCAGCGGGAGAACGACACTGATGCAGACCGACCTCGTGGCCGCGCTCGACATCGGCGGCACCAAGATCGCCGGGGCGCTGGTGGACGGCCACGGCCGGATCGTGGTGCGGGCGCAGCGCCCGACACCGGCGCGGGAGGACGGCGACACCGTGATGGGCGCCGTCGCGGACGTCCTGGGCGAGCTGACCGCCGCCCCGCAGTGGAACGGGGCCACCGCCGTCGGCATCGGCAGCGCGGGCCCCGTGGACGCCTCCGCCGGCACGGTGAGCCCGGTGAACGTCCCCGGCTGGCGTGGCTTCCCCCTGGTCGAGCGGGTCCGTGAGGCGACCGGTGGGCTGCCCGTCGAACTGATCGGCGACGGGGTGGCCATCACGGCCGCCGAGCACTGGCAGGGCGCCGCCCGGGGCCACGACAACGCGCTGTGCATGGTCGTCTCGACCGGCGTCGGCGGTGGGCTCGTCCTCGGCGGCAAGCTGCACGCCGGTCCCACCGGAAACGCCGGGCACATCGGGCACATCAGCGTCGACCTCGACGGCGACCCCTGCCCGTGCGGTGCGCGCGGCTGCGTCGAGCGCATCGCCAGCGGGCCCAACATCGCCCGCCGCGCCCTGGAGAACGGCTGGCGGCCCGGCCCCGACGGCGACACCTCCGCCGCCGCGGTCGCCGCCGCCGCGCAGTCCGGCGACCCCATCGCCGTCGCCTCCTTCGAACGCGCCGCCCAGGCCCTCGCCGCCGGCATCGCGGCCACCGCCACACTCGTCGAGATCGACATCGCGGTCATCGGGGGCGGAGTGGCAGGCGCCGGCGACACCCTCTTCGCCCCCCTCCGCACCGCCCTCAAGGACTACGCGACCTTGTCCTTCGTCCAGCACCTGACGATCGCGCCAGCCGTGATGGGCACGGACGCGGGTCTGGTCGGAGCAGCGGCCGCGGCCCTCGCCGGCCGCTCGGGCACCGCGCCGGTGGCGGGGGTGGGATAGGGGCGGGTGCCGGGGCGGAGCTGGTCCGACCGGTACGCCGACGGACGCTGTCGTCACGGGGCCGACCCGGGCAGACGGGACCGCTTCGGGGCGTGCTGGCCACCGGGCTACCCCGGCCACGCAGAGCCGGTTGGGCGGCTTGGCCGGGGCCGGGCTCCGTTCGTCCCCCCGCCGGGCATGAGGGGCCACCCCGGGCCAGGCCGTTGACGCGGGACGGTGGGGCGTCACACGGGGGGGTCACGCCGAGCCGGTCGGACGGCTTGGCTGAGGCCGAACGGTCATGGCTCCGCCTTCCCTCGCCGGGCTGCTCCGGCGTGACGGGGCCGGGTAGCCAGGCCGCGCCGGGTTCCCTCCCGGCCTGCCGGGGGCGGCTTGGCAGGGGTCGTACCGGCCGCGTCGGGCTCGGCCTTCCCTTGCCCGGCTGCTCCAGTGGTGACGGACCGGGCCACCACGGCTGTGCCGGGCCACCCCCGGCGACCCCGGCCGTGCCGGGCCACCCCACGGCCCTGCCTGGCCGGTCGCGCGGCTTCGCTGGGGTCGAACCGGCCTGTCGACCGCTGTCTGCCCTCGCCGGGCAGCTTCGGGGGGGGGCGGGCCACCCCGGCCGTGTCGGCCACGCCCGGGTCGGTTGGGTTTGCTTGGCCGGGGTGGTACTGGCTTTGTGGGCCGCTGTTTGCCCCTCACCGGGCTGTTTCGGCGGCGATCGGGTCGGGTCAGCCCGGCCGTGGCGGCCACGCCCGGGCCGGTCGGGCGGCTTGGCCGAGGCCGTACCGGCCTCGTCGGCCTCTGTCTGCCCCTCGCTGGGCGGCTCTGGTGGTGACGGGTCGGGGTACCCCGGCCGCACGGGTCGCATGGCCCACCCCTGGCCACGCCGGGCTGCCTTCCGGCCATGCCGAGCCGGTCGGGCCGTTTCGCTGGAGCCGTACCCGGCCACGTCCGCCGCCGCCTGCGCCCGCCGGACCGCTCCGGTGGTGGTGCGCCGAGCCGGGGCACCCCGGGCCCACCCGGGGCCGGGGCTGGAATGCGGCCGTGACCCCCCGTGCCGTTTTGGCGTTGAGCGGGGCATGAAGAAGCGCAGCATGCTCGCCATCGCCTCCCTCGCCACCGGGTTCGTCGTCGCGGCCATCACGCCGTCGCACGGTGCCGAGGCCGCGGACACACTCGGCAAGACCGACGGGCTCAGCAAACTCGATGTCGAGGGCACCCTCGGTACCGTCGGCAAGACGGTCGCCAGTGACAGCCTCTCGCTCGGCGACGACGCCCTCGGTGGGAACGGGCAGAAGGGTAAGGGCGGCACGGAGGGCTGACGGGCCCTGTAAGACGGCTGATTTCTCACCCGTCTCCTCCGTCACAGCGGCGGGTTCCCCACTCGGTGGGGGACCCGCCGTGTCTCTTTCGACTCCTCGGCGGCGGCTGGTTTCCGCAGCAGAGTGGAGGGCAAGCCTCAGGGGGCCAACAGAAGAGGGGGAACCGTGATCGTCTGGATCAACGGTGCGTTCGGTGCGGGAAAGACGACAACCGCACGGGAACTGATCGAACTGATCCCGAACAGCACGCTCTTCGACCCCGAGGTCATAGGCGGCGCACTGACACACATGCTGCCGGCCAAACGCCTCGCCGAGGTCGGCGACTTCCAGGACCTGCCGAGCTGGCGACGGCTCGTGATCGACACCGCCGCCGCCCTGCTCGCCGAGCTGGGCGGAATCCTCGTGGTCCCCATGACCCTGCTCCGCCAGGAGTACCGCGACGAGATCTTCGGCGGCCTGGCCGCCCGCCGCATCACCGTCAAACATCTGCTCCTCGCTCCGGCCGAAACGATACTGCGGGAGCGAATAGCCGACCGGGAGATTCCGCCGGACCTCCCCGACGGCGAGATGCGGCTGCGTCAATGGGCGTACGACCACATCGCCCCCTACCGCGCCGCCCTGAGCGGCTGGCTCACCGCCGACGCCCACCTCGTCGACACCAGCGCCCTCACCCCGTACGAGACCGCACGGCGGATCGCCGACGCCGTACGCGACGGGGACGTACCCGCGTGCGACATCGTGCAGACCCCCGAGCCGACGGCCGAGACCGTGGCGGCGGGGGTGTTGTTGTTCGACGAACAGGACCGGGTGCTGCTCGTCGATCCGACGTACAAGGCCGGGTGGGAGTTCCCCGGCGGCGTCGTGGAGGCCGGTGAGGCGCCCGCCCGCGCGGGGATGCGGGAGGTCGTCGAGGAGACCGGGATACGGCTGGAGGCCGTACCCCGGCTGCTGGTCGTCGACTGGGAGCCGCCCGCGCCCCCCGGCTACGGGGGACTGCGGTTCCTCTTCGACGGGGGGCGCCTCGACACGGCGGGGGCGCAGCGGCCCGTACTGCCCGGCCCCGAGTTGCGCGGCTGGCGCTTCGTCACCGAGGAGGAGGCCGCCGATCTGCTGCCGCCGGTCCGGTTCGAGCGGCTGCGGTGGGCGTTGCGGGCCCGGGAGAGGGGCGCCGCGCTGTACCTGGAGGCCGGGGTGCCGGTGTGACGGCGAGACAGACCCTAGCGGGACGCCGCGTAATTGCGCAGGAACAGCGCCTCCGTGACCGCCATCCGCTCCAGCTCCTCCGGTGACACGCTCTCGTTGACCGCGTGGATCTGGGCCTCCGGCTCGCTGAGGCCGATGAGGAGGATCTCGGCGGCCGGGTAGAGGGCGGCGAGGGCGTTGCACAGGGGGATCGAGCCGCCGTGGCCCGCGGACTGCATCTGACGGCCGGGGTAGGCCACGGCCATGGCGGCGGCCATCGCCTCGTACGCCGGGCTGCTCGTGTCGGCGCGGAACGGCTGGCCGTGGCCGATCGGCTCGCAGCTCACCCGGGCACCCCACGGGGTGTGGGCCACCAGGTGGGCTTCGAGCAGCTTGACGCCCTCCGTGACGTCCGTGCCCGGCGGGACCCGCAGTCCGACCAGGGCGCGGGCGCTCGCCTGGATCGAGGGGGTCGCGCCGACCACGGGCGGGGCGTCGATGCCGAGGACGGTCGCGGCGGGGCGGGCCCAGAGGCGGTCGGCGATCGTGTCGGCGCCGACCAGTTCCACGCCGTCGAGCACCTTGGCGTCCCGGCGGAACTGCTCGTCGTCGTAGGCCAGTCCGTCCCAGGTCCCGTCGTTCGCCAGACCGTCGACCGTCGTCGAACCGTCCTCGGCGCGCAGCGAGTCCAGTACGCGGATCAGCGCGGCCAGCGCGTCGGGGGCGGCGCCGCCGAACTGGCCCGAGTGCAGATTGCCTTCGAGCGCGTCGACGCGGACCCGCATCAGGATCATGCCGCGCAGGGAGGAGGTGACCGTCGGCAGCCCGGCACGGAAGTTGCCCGCGTCGCCTATGACGATCGTGTCGGCGGCCAGCAGTTCGGGGTGGCGCTCGGCGTACTGCTGGAGGCCGCCGGTGCCCATCTCCTCCGAGCCCTCGGCGATCACCTTGATGTGGACCGGCACCCCGCCGTTCGCCTTCAGCGCGCGCAACGCCAGCAGATGCATGATCACGCCGCCCTTGCAGTCGGCCGCGCCGCGCCCGTACCAGCGGCCGTCGCGCTCGGTCAGCTCGAACGGCGGCGACAGCCACGCCGTCTCGTCCAGCGGCGGCTGCACGTCGTAGTGGGCGTAGAGCAGGACCGTCTTCGCACCCTCGGGGCCCGGCAGGTACCCGTACACGGACTGGGTTCCGTCCGGGGTGTCGAGCAGGGCCACGTCCTGGAAACCCTCGGCGCGCAGCGCGTCGGCGACCCAGTTCGCGGCGCCCTCGCTCTCGCTCCTCGGGAACTGGTCGAAGTCCGCCACCGACTTGAAGGCCACCAACTCGGTCAGCTCCCGCCTCGCCCTGGGCATCAGCGAGGCGACGGTCTCGGCGACCGGGTTCGACGACATGGGCACGCTCCTCGTGGGTGCGACGTTGTCCTGCTGGGTAGGGGCGCGTACGCACGGACCCGGTGTGTCGGTGTAGGGCGCACGCGCTGCCGATCCTCCCACAGCGGTCCTCGTGGACGGCCGCCGTAGGATGCGTGGGACAGGTGCGGCAGGCGGCTGGATCGGGAGCAGTAGACCATCGTGAGCAGCGAGAACTCTTCGGCGGACGACGTGCAGCGGGTGTGGGACGTCGTCGTGGTGGGCGCGGGGCCCGCCGGGGCTTCGGCCGCGTACGCGGCGGCGGTCGCGGGACGGAGCGTCCTGATGCTGGAGAAGGCCGAGCTGCCCCGGTACAAGACCTGCGGCGGCGGCATCATCGGCCCCTCGCGCGACGCGCTGCCGCCCGGCTTCGAACTGCCCTTCAAGGACCGCATCCACGCCGTCACCTTCTCCCTCGACGGCCGCTACGCCCGGACGCGCAAGTCCAAGCAGATGCTGTTCGGGCTGATCAACCGGCCCGAGTTCGACCAGCAACTCGTCGAGCACGCGCAGAAGGCGGGCGCCGAACTGCGTACGGGCGTCACGGTCACGCGGGTCGAACAGCACGGTTCCGCCGTCCCCGACCGGCGCACGGTCGCCGTCGTGCTGCAGAGCGGCGAGACGCTGCTCGCGCGGGCCGTCGTCGGCGCGGACGGCAGCGCCAGCCGTATAGGGGCCCATGTCGGGGTGAAGCTCGAACAGGTCGACCTCGGTCTGGAGGCCGAGATCCCCGTCCCCGAGACCGTCGCCGAGGACTGGAAGGGCCGCGTCCTCATCGACTGGGGCCCCATGCCCGGCAGTTACGGCTGGGTCTTCCCCAAGGGCGGCACTCTGACCGTGGGGGTCATCTCCGCACGTGGTGAAGGCGCCGCCACCAAGCGGTACTTGGAGGACTTCATCGGACGGCTCGGCCTCGCCGGGTTCGAACCGAGCATCTCCTCCGGGCACTTGACCCGTTGCCGCGCCGACGACTCCCCGCTCTCGCGTGGGCGGGTGCTGGTGTGCGGGGACGCGGCGGGGCTGCTGGAACCGTGGACCCGTGAGGGCATCTCCTTCGCGCTGCGCTCGGGGCGGCTCGCGGGGGAGTGGGCGGTGCGGATCGCCGAGGCCCATGACGCCGTCGACACCCGTCGGCAGGCCCTGAACTACGCGTTCGCCGTCAAGGCAGGGCTCGGTGTCGAGATGGCCGTCGGCAAACGGCTGCTGAAGGCCTTCGAGCGCCGCCCCGGTCTCTTCCACGCGGCCCTCACCGGCTTCCGGCCCGCCTGGCGTGCCTTCGTGGACATCACCCGGGGTTCGACGTCCCTGGGCGAGATCGTCCGCTCGCATCCCATGGCTCAGCGGGTGCTGACGGCGTTCGACAAGTAGGGCGCCGCATGGCCGCCACGGATGGCGTACCCCGCAGGGAGTACGCGTGATGACCCCGCTGGGGTGACGCGGGTGACGTGGCCGGGCGTCTAGCGTGGCGGGCATGGGAGAACAGGGCGTTCGGGCGGGTGGCCCCCCGATGTGGGGTGGGCCGCCCTGGCGGCGGTGGCATGGGGCGCCGCCGTGGTGGCAGCAGTCGGAGGGCGATGGGGCGCGCCCCGGTTGGCCCTGGGTGTCCACTCTCGCGTTCACGGTGTTCGTGATGGTCGGTTCGAACGCCGCCGCCGGTTTCCAGAAGGGTGAGCGCGCCGACCTGGACCCCTTCGCGCGTGTCCTCCTCCTCATCGGTGGCCTCATGCTGCTGTGGCGGTGGCGGCAGCCGGTGCTCGTGGCGTTCGGCGCCGCCGCGACCGCCATGGTGTATCTGGGCGCCGGGTATCCGTACGGGCCGGTGTTCCTCACGGTCGCCCTGGGCTGCTTCAGCGCGATCGTCGCCGGGCATCGCAGGGCGGCCTGGACGGCGATGGGCGCCCTGTGGGTGGGGCATGTGCTGGTGGCGCACTGGTTGTACCGGTGGCTGCCGCCGAGCGGGGACGACGCGGCGGGTTGGGGGCAGGAGGTCGCCGTCGTGACCTGGGGTGTCGCGATCCTCGCCCTGTCCGAGGTGGCCCGCGCCCGGCGCGAGCAGTGGGCCCGGGAGCGGGCCGAGCGCGCACAGGCGGCCCGTCGGCGTGAGGACGAGGAGCGGCTTCGCATCGCCCGCGAACTGCACGACGTCCTCGCCCACAGCATCTCGGTGATCAACATCCAGGCGGGCGTCGGCCTGGCCCTCCTCGACTCCGACCCGGATCAGGCCCGCACCGCCCTCACCACCATCAAGGCGGCCAGCAAGGAGGCACTGGGCGAGGTCAGACAGGTGCTCGACACCCTCCGCACCCCCGGTGACGCCCCGCGCGCCCCCGCCCCGGGGCTGGCCCGGCTGCCCGAGCTGGTCGAGCAGGCGGCGGATGCCGGGCTGACCGTCGAGGTGGAGGGCGAGGCTCCCACGCTGCCGCCGGGCACCGATCTGGCCGCCTTCCGTATCGTCCAGGAGGCCCTCACCAACGTCGTACGGCACTCGGGGTCGAGGCACGCGCGTGTGCGGCTCGAACGCGGGGGTGGAGAGCTGCGGCTGAGGATCGACGACGACGGGCCCGCGACCGGCACCGACGCGGGCGGCAGCGGCAGCGGGCTCATGGGGATGCGGGAGCGGGCCGCCGCGCTGGGTGGCACCATCGAGGCGGGCCCGCGCGACGACGGAGGGTTCCGGGTGCTCGCCGTACTGCCGGTGCGGGCGCCCCGTGAGGTCGAGGAGGACCGGTGATCCGCGTACTGCTCGCCGACGACCAGTCCTTGGTGAGGGCGGGGTTCAAGGCGCTGCTCGACGCCCAGCCCGACATCGAGGTGGCCGGGGAGGCCGCCGACGGTGAGGAGGCGCTGCGCAGGGTGCGCGAACTGCGCCCCGATGTCGTCCTGATGGACATCCGCATGCCCGTCCTCGACGGCCTCGCCGCGACCCGGCGCATCACCGACGACAGCGGACTCGAAGACGTCAAGGTCGTCATGCTGACCACCTTCGAACTCGACGAGTACGTCTTCGAGGCGATTCGCTCCGGTGCCTCGGGCTTCCTGGTCAAGGACACCGAGCCCGAGGAACTCGTGCGTGCCGTCAGGGCGGTTGTCGAGGGGGACGCCCTGCTCTCGCCCGGTGTCACCCGGCGGCTGATCTCCGAGTTCGCGGCCCGTTCCAAGGAGCCCGCCACCATGGCCTCCCTCGCCGAACTCACCGAGCGGGAACGGGAGGTGATGGCCCTCGTCGGGATCGGGCTCACCAACGACGAGATCGCCCGCCGCCTCGTCGTCAGCCCGCTCACCGCCAAGACCCACGTCAGCCGCACGATGGTCAAACTGGGCGCCCGGGACCGGGCCCAACTCGTCGTCCTCGCCTATGAGTCGGGTCTGGTCCGGCCGGGGTGGCTGGGATGAGACGGGGAGGGGCGGGCCCGGGCAGCGGCCGGCCTTTTCGTCGGCCCCTCTGCGGCTGGCCCCTTTTCGAACGGCTCCTCTTCGGTCAGCTCAGACGATCGCCGAGTTCTCCCGCCACAGGTCGGCCAGGGCGGAGTCGCCGGTGACGGTCGGGAACGGTGCGCGGTTCCAGAGGGAGAGGTAGAGCCGGGATGCCGGGCCCGTGATCTCGCAGTGCGCGTCCGGGGTGTCGGCCGGGGCGAGGTGCTCGGTGCGCTCGGCCACGGGAGGCTCCGACGACAGCCGTACGGTCCAGACGGCGTCCGTGTCCGTGGCCCGTACCCGCAGGACGCGCGGCTGGTCGGTGCGTACCCGACTCTTGTCGCGGGCGTGAAAGGCGAGCAGCAACTCGTCGATGCCGTCGACCGCGAAGTCCACCGAGGGCTCGATCGGTGTGCCGCCGCGCGCGGACTCGGCGTCGACGCGGTGGACGGTCGTCTCATGGGCCTGGCGGCGGGCCCAGAAGGCGGACGGGGAGGGCGCGGGCAGGAAGGCCCAGCAGTCGAGGTCGGCGGGGGCGGCGCGCAGGGTGTCGACGAGCCGGCGGTGGCCCTCCTCGAACCAGGTCAGGAGCGCGGCACCGTCCAGATCGGGTTCGGGCAGGGGCCCCCGGGGCGAGGTGTGTCCCTCGGCGACGAAGGCCGTGGCCCACCGGTGGACCGTCCCGATGTGCCGCAGCAGATCCCGTACGCGCCACCCCGGGCAGGTCGGCACCTCGGCATCGGCGCCCGCCTCCCGGGCCGCCTTGGCCAGCAGCAGCCCCTCGTCGTCCAGCGTCCGAATGTGCTCGGCAGTCTCCATGGGGCGAGTCTGCCGGATGGAGCGGGCTCGAAGCGGCCCATTTCCGCCGGGGCAGGGGGAAGGGCGGTGTGCGGAAGGGGAGGTCGGCCGCGCGGGGGCCGAAGAGGCGGCCCGGCCGGAGCAACCGGCGGGGCGCGACCTCCGTCTTTCACACTGTCAGGGAGCCGTCCTCACACGGCTGTCGTGGTGTTCCTCCGGCGCCTCGTCGTCACGTGTCAGCCACTCGGCGACGCTGCGGGCGATCGGTTGGCCGGTGTCCATTTCCACGAAGCCGAACTGACCGGACTGGTTGCACTCAAGGAACCACCAGACACCGTCGGAGTCCTCGACGAAGTCGAAGGCACCGTAGGCGAGTTCGGCGCCCCGGAGATAGGCGCGCACGGCCGGGGCGATGACGTCGGGGACGTCGACCGGGGTCCAGGGCAGGCCCGAGGCGGTGTAGCGGACATCGACCTCGTCGGGGTGGGCGTCCGGAGGAACCGCCTTGCGGGCGGCCAGCATACGGTCGCCGACGACGGTGAGGCGTATGTCGGCGGTCTTGTCGATACGGCGTTGCAGCAGCGTCGGACCGAAGGCGACGGCGGCGAAGTCCGTGCCGGGCGCGATACGGCTGGTCGGAACCGTCCTCGGCGGCTCCTGCGGATGGGTGCCGGAGATCGGCTTCACCACCAGGTCGGGGAAGCGCTCGGAGAAGTCGCGGGCGGCCTGCGGGAACGTGGTGATCAGCGTGGCCGGCACGGGCAGCCCGCAGCGCTGGGCGTGCCGGAGCTGCCAGGGCTTGTGCCGGGCCCGCCGGGCCGCGTCGGGGTCGTTCATCCAACGGGCGGTCGTGCCGCGCAGCATGCCGTACAGGGCCTGCGAGGTCTCCTCGGTGAGCCAGGGGGAGGGCTCGGCGACATGGCCGGCCGGGGTGCCCGGCCGGCGCAGCCAGATGGACCGCAGTCCGCTCATGCTGACCAGACGCCCCCCGGCGGACAGATGTCCGTGGAAGGCGCCCTGCACGTACTCGCCGGAGAGTGAGACCCCGCCGGGCAGATCGGCGGGGTCCAGCCGGACCACCGGTACGCCGGTGACGTTGAGCTGGGCCACCACCAGGTCCGCCGTCACATCCTGTTCGCACGTCAGGATCAGCACCGTCATCGTCGCGGTTCCGCGTTCAGTCGTCGAAATGGGTCTTCGAGCCCGCCGTTGACGTGGTCGCCCCCAATTCCCGCATCAGAGCCTGGTCATGGGCCGCTATTCGTCCGTCGGCGAGCACGTTCAACTGCAGGCCGGAGTCATAGGTGTACGGAGCGCTGAACTCCAACTGCTCAGTCGTGCGAGCGTAGTTGAGCACGAACAGTCGCATCGTTTCTCCTTGTTCGGGACCATCCGGAAAACGGATGGTGACGCTCCGGCCGCACTCTGTTCGGCCGGGTCGCTGTGCCTCCAGGGAGTTATACGAATCGAACGACTGAATGGTTGCCTCATGTTGTCGGGGGCCGATCGCCTTGTACCGGGTGCTTGTATCGGACGACGGTGAGTGGTCATTTCGGGGTGTGGCGAGTGTCGAACGCGTCCGACGAAGCGGGCGAACCCCGTGGTGCGAGGGAAAGCCGGTGGGGGCACAGGTATGGGTGGCGCCCCTGGGGGTACTCGCGGAGCCTGAAAGGCACGTCACCGCTTGCCGGTGCCGGAAGGAAGAAGAGGAAGAAGAGGAAGAAGAGGAAGAAGAGGCGCATGCAGTTCCGTGACCGCGAGCAGGCGGGTCAGGAGCTGGCGGAACGGCTTCGGATCGAGCAGGAGAAGGGGGCCCTTTCGCATCCCGTCGTCCTCGCCCTGCCCCGTGGCGGAATCCCGGTCGCCCGCGAGGTCGCGCGGAGGCTTCAGGCCGACCTGGACGTGCTTGTCGTGCGCAAGATCGGGGCGCCGTTCCACGAGGAGTTCGGCATCGGCGCGCTCGCGGGCGACGACGATCCCCTCTTCGATCTGGACACCCTGGACCGGCTGGGGCTGAGCGAGGCAGAGCTCGCCGGGACGGTGCGGCGGGAACGCAAGGAACTGCGCCGCCGGGAGGAGCGCTACCGGCAGGGCCGGCCGGCGCCGGAGGTGCGTGGCCGGACCGTGATCGTCGTGGACGACGGACTGGCGACCGGTGTGACGGCGCGTGCCGCGTTGCGTTCCGTACGACGTCACGCCCCCGAGCGTGTGGTCCTGGCCGTACCGGTCGGCTCGCGGGAGGCGGTCGCCCTGACCCGGCGGGAGGCCGACGACGTGGTCTGCCTCTACCAGCCCACTCCGTTCGCGGCCGTGGGCGAGTGGTACGAGGACTTCGCCCAGCTGACGGACGACGATGTGCTCGAAGCGCTGCGCGACGGCCGCTGAGCGGGACGTGACTCTCGCTCACCAGCTCACCAGCTCACCAGCTCACCAGCTCACCAGCTCACCAGCTCACCAGCTCACCAGCTCACCAGCTCACCAGCTCACCAGCTCACCCGGTGACGCGGTCGCCCGTGTGTCCGGCCGGTCGGCCTCCGGCCCTGCCGGGCTCGGCGGGTGGGCGTGGGCGCGGTCGGCGTTGGGTGGCGATGGGGAGAGAGTAGGTGCGGCCCTCGACACCCCACTCGCCCACCGCCGGCCTCGGACCGGCGTCGAACGCACGCAGGGAGGGCCGCCCGATATGGGCGAGAACCAGCCGGCGTACACCGTGCCGTACGGCCTGCTCGGCGACGGTCCGCACACCGGCGTGGCCGCCCACGCCGCCCCGGAACCGGATCGGCGGCCCCCAGGCCGCGGCTTCGGCGAACATCAGGTCCGCCTCTGCCGCCCAGGCCGGAAACTCCCAGAACTCCGGCGCCCACACCACGGACAGGCCGGGCGCCTCGATGCGGTAGCCGTAGGTGGGATGGGACGTGTGGACCACCGGGTGGCAGCGCACCCGGACATCGCCGAGGTCCAGATCACCGGCCCGGATCGAGACGCCCCGAAGGGCCGCGTCCCGGCGCAGCGCGGATCTCAGCTCCGCGTGCTCGTCGGTGACCAGCCAGCCGGCGAGCGGACCGGGCGGCGGTTCGGCGCCGGGGCCGCCGTCGAAGACCGCGCGCTCGCCGGCGCAGCGCAGCAGCAGCCCCGCCGGGGCGAACCGCGGCGAGTTCATCGCGCCCACGCCGAGCAGGGTGAGCCGCAGCCACCGGGTCATGCGTCGGCCCCCTCGGCTTTCGGATGCGGGGTCGCGGAGAGCGTTCCGTCGGGTTCCAGAGTGATGTGCGTGCCCTCGCCGATACGGTCGAGGGTGGCGCGCAGCCATGCGCGGTCCTCGTCCGGCGCGGGCTCCAGCCGCATCCGCCGGGCCCGCAGTGCAACCATGCGCAGGCCGGTCAGCCGTCCCGTGTCCGTCGCCACGGTGACGTAGTAGGCGATCCGGAGGTCGTCGCGGTACTTCTCGTAGCCGGGGATGCCCTCGTAGTCGTCGATGAAGTCGCCGCAGCCATGGAGGATCAGCCGGTCGCGGTACAACTCGACGGCGCGCGGGTGGTGCGAGGAGTGCCCGTGGACGACATCCACACCCCCGTCCACCAGGGCGTGCGCGAAGCGGAACTGCTCCCGCGAGACGTGATAGCCCCAGTTGCTCCCCCAGTGCACGGAGACGACCGCGATGTCGCCCGCCCGCTTCACCTGCCGTACACGCCGGACCACGGCGGCGGCCGCGCGGGGGGACAGGTCGGGAACGTGGGCGACGCCGGACCGGTCGGCGCTCGCCGCCCAGCCGGCCGGGATGCCGCTGGACGGCATTCCGAAGGCGAGGACGAGAACACGGCCGCCGGACGGGACTGGGAGGGCCACGGGAGCCCATGCCTCGTCGGCGTTCCGCCCCGCGCCCGCCGCCCGCAGACCCGCGCGGGCCAGCGAGTCCAGCGTCTCCGCCAGCCCGGCGCGGCCGAAGTCCAGCACGTGGTTGTTGGCCAGGACGCAGACGTCGGGCCGGGCCACGGCCAGCGCGGGCAGGTTCGCCGGGTGCATGCGGTAGTGGACCGCCTTGTCCGGCGCGAACTCGCCACCGCGTGTCACGGCCGTCTCCAGATTCACGATCCGGACGTCCGGGGCGGCCACCTCCAGCGAGCGCAGCGCCTCGCCCCACGGCCAGGACGGTTCGACCGGCGCGGGCACCGGGCCGTTGACCGACTCCGCCAGGCGCACATACGACCGGGCGTCCCGGAGGTAGTCCTCCCGCAGCGCGGGATCACCGGGACACGCCAGGATCTGATCGACACCGCGCCCGAGCATCACATCACCACAGACGAACAGCGTCACCACGCCGTCGGCCATACCTCCACACTAGGAGGTGCGTCCGGGGCACCCCCGGGTGATAGGGAGCGCTCCACGCGGGTACTGCGGATGTCGGACGCCGGACGCCGGACGCCGGACGCCGGACGCCGGACGCCGGATGTCGGACGCCGGAAGCCGGGGCATCGGATGCCGGACGCCGGGGCGCCGGAGGCCGACGCCGGACACGGGAGGCCGCCTTGGAACTCGTCGAGGAACGTCCCCACCGCTTCCGTATCGAACCGCGCGGGCAGATGCGGGTGCCCGGGGTGGTGTTCGCGTCACGGTCCTTGCTGAGGGATGCCGAACACTCCCTTGAGCAGGTCGCCAACGTGGCCACACTGCCCGGCATCGTCGACGCCTCCTACGCCATGCCGGACATCCACTGGGGCTACGGCTTCCCGATCGGCGGGGTGGCCGCGACCGCCGTGGACGACGGCGGTGTCGTCTCGCCCGGCGGCGTCGGCTTCGACATCTCCTGCGGCGTTCGGCTGCTGGTCGCGGACACCGACCGGCGGACCCTCCAACCGGCACTGCCGACGATCATGGACGGCCTGGACCGGTCGATCCCACGCGGCGCGGGACCCGGCGGCGTGTGGAAGCCGACCGGTCCCGGGCAACTGGAGCGAATACTCAGGGGTGGTTCCCGGTACGCCGTGCGGGAGGGGTACGGCGAGGAACGCGACCTGTGGAGGTGCGAGGACGGCGGGGCGGTCGCCGACGCCGACGTGACCGAGGTGAGTCAGCGGGCGCGGGAGCGGGGGCTGGCCCAGGTGGGCAGCCTGGGTTCCGCCAATCACTTCCTGGAGGTCCAGCGGGTCGACGAGGTGTACGACGACACGGCCGCCGCCGCGTTCGGGCTGGCCGTCGACCAGGTGGGCGTGATGATCCACTGTGGTTCGCGCGGCCTCGGCCACCAGATCTGCACCGATCACGTCCGCGCCATGGACCGTGCCATGTCCCGCTACGGCATCACCGTGCCCGACCGGCAGCTGGCCTGCACTCCGGTCGACTCGCCCGAGGGGCGGGCCTATCTGGGGGCGATGGCCGCCGCGGCCAACTACGGCCGCGCCAACCGCCAGTTGCTGTCGGACGCGGCCCGCCGGGTCTTCCGCCGCGCCACCGGAACACGGCTGTCGCTGGTGTACGACGTCTCCCACAACCTCGCCAAGATCGAGACCCATACGGTGGCCGGAGCCCGGCGCCGCCTGTGCGTGCACCGCAAGGGCGCCACCCGCGCCTTCCCGCCCGGGCACCCCGACCTGCCGGACGATCTGCGCGAGGTGGGCCAGCCGGTCCTGATCCCCGGCACCATGGGCACCGCCTCATACGTCCTGGTCGGTGTGGTCGGAGGTGACGCGTTCTTCTCCACCTGCCACGGCGCGGGCAGGGTCATGAGCAGGCACCGGGCCGCGCGGGCGACAGGCGGGCAGGAGCTGCGGGACCGGCTGGAGACGGAGGGCGTCGCCGTGCGCCCCCGTTCGCTGCGCGCCCTGGCGGAGGAGGCCCCGGAGGCGTACAAGGACGTCGGTGAGGTGGTGGCGGCCAGCGAGGCCGCGGGCCTGTGCCGCCCGGTCGCCCGGCTGGTCCCGCTCGGAGTGGTGAAGGGCTGACCCGGTGGCGAGGGGCGATCCGCGCAAGCCCAGGCGGCGAAGGGGCGATCCGCGCAGCCTCACACGTCGACGGTCACCCCGCACGACCAGCCGTACGCGTCCGGCGCCATGCGCAGCGCCTGCCACGAGACGCCTTTGGGCACGGCTCCGATGATCTCCACGTCCGCCAGCTCGGCCAGCGCCAGTCGCACGTCGAGGCCGTCGTCGACCGGCTCCGCCTCCACGTCCACGGGCACTCGGCCGTGCGTCTCGACACGGAAGACCACCTCGTCCAGCAGCGCGGCCAGCAGATCGTCGTCGCCGCTCTCGATCAGCCGGACACGCTCCACGGAGGTGGGCCGTACCCCGGTGACATCGGCGAAGCACTCCACGGTCCCCAGCACCGCCTCCACCAGACAGCGCTCCCGGCTCGCTCCCCACGCCTCGACGCGTATGTCGGCGGTGTGCGGTACCGCCCGGTGGCCGTCTCCGCCTTCGCGCCGCAGCCGGATGTCGTCGTCCGTGTCACCGACCATGTCCGTCTCCTGTGGCCGTTCGTAGCTGCGGGCAGTCGGCCGGCCGACCGGGCGGGGCCGTCCGTGCCCGCGATCCGGGTACCCGTGACGGGACGGGCCCACACGACGGTCGGTGCCCGGAGCAGGGGGCAGGAGCGTACGGCAGGAGAAGGAGGGCGACGGTGATGATCTCCCGGACGGTCATGGTGCCCGTTGACGGGCAGGCGCTCGCGGGTGATGTGGTGGTGCCGGAGTCGGCGGAGGCGGTGGTCCTGTTCGCCCACGGCAGCGGCAGCTCCCGCCACAGCCCCCGCAACCGGATGGTCGCGGAAACGTTGCGCACCGCCGGTCTCGGCACCGTGCTGATGGATCTGCTCACCGAGAGGGAGGAGCGCGAGGACGAGTGGACCCCCGAGTACCGCTTCGACATCCCACTCCTGGGGAGCCGTCTGGCCATCGTGATCGACTGGCTGGAAGGACAGCCCGGCACCGGTGGGCTGCCGATCGCCCTGTTCGGCGCCAGTACCGGAGCGGCGGCGGCTCTCGTCGCCGCGGCGGAACGCCCCGACCGGGTCCGGACCGTGGTGTCGCGGGGCGGACGGCCCGATCTGGCGGGGGACGCCCTGGACCGCGTACGGGCTCCGGTCCTGCTCATCGTCGGCGGCCGGGACCCGGAGGTACTGCGGCTGAACGAGGAGGCGGCCCGGCGGCTGAGGGCCGCCCACTCGCTGCACGTGGTACCGGGCGCCACCCACCTGTTCGAGGAGCCCGGCGCACTGGAGGAGGTCGCCGACGAGGCCAAGGCCTGGATCGCCGACCACCATTGAGAACCACCTCCACGGGGCGTTTCGTTCCTCGATCGAGTTTCTCGTCAGCGCCGTTGACCGCATTCCCGAGGCGTGGACAGGGGAAAGGGGAGATGGCGATTCCGAATGTGTGAAAGACCGTCTCGTCATGCGTGAAAGACCGTCTCGTCATCAAAGGCGTCCACCGACACAAACTCCGTTATGACGCAGTGGAGTTGATGAGTTACGCACTCGTGTTTCACGGAGTGCTCGGGCCGGGTGAATCAGGCCGGGAATTCCACTCCCGGGGCTTCCGGAGCACTCGGCTGCCGGAACTCAGTCGGCCGCCCGGAACGTGCGCAGTCGCAGCGAGTTGCCGACCACGAAGACCGAGGAGAAAGCCATGGCGGCCCCGGCGATCATCGGGTTGAGCAGGCCCGCCGCGGCCAGCGGAAGGGCGGCGATGTTGTAGGCGAAGGCCCAGAACAGGTTGGAGCGGATCGTGCCCAGGGTGCGGCGGGCCAGGCGGATGGCGTCGGCCGCCACGCGCAGATCGCCTCGTACGAGGGTCAGATCGCCGGCCTCGATCGCGGCGTCCGTCCCTGTCCCCATGGCCAGCCCCAGATCCGCCTGGGCGAGGGCCGCCGCGTCGTTGACGCCGTCGCCGACCATCGCGACCGAACGACCCTCGCCCTGCAGCCGTTTGACCACGTCGACCTTGTCCTGCGGCAGTACCTCGGCGAACACGTCCTCCGGCGCGATGCCGACCTCCCGGGCGACGGACTCGGCCACCGCCCTGTTGTCACCGGTCAGCAGGATCGGGGTGAGGCCCAGCCCACGCAGCCGGGCGATCGCCTCGGCGCTGGTGGGCTTCACGGCGTCGGCGACCTCCAGCACCGCCCGCGCCTGACCGTCCCAGGCCACCACGACGGCGGTACGACCGGCCGCCTCCGCCTCGGAGCGGACCCGCGCCAGCCCCTCCGGCAACTCCATCGCCCAGTCGGCGAGCAGCCGCTCCCGGCCCACGAGCACCGCATGGCCGTCGACGACACCCTGCACCCCGAGCCCGGGCACGTTCGCGAAGTCCTCCGGGGTGGGCAACGCCCCGAGCCCTGCCGTCGGCGACGATCCGCCGAGCCGCTCCACCGCCCCCTCGGTGATCGCGCGGGCGACCGGATGCTCGGAGGCGTGCTCCAACGCGCCCGCCAGACGCAGCACTTCGGCCTCGTCGGCGGAGTCGGCGGTGTGGACGGCCAGCAGGGTCATCCGGCCCGTGGTGACCGTGCCCGTCTTGTCGAGGACGACCGTGTCGACCTTCCGCGTCGACTCCAGCACCTCCGGGCCCTTGATCAGGATGCCCAACTGGGCTCCGCGTCCGGTGCCCACCAGCAGCGCGGTCGGTGTGGCGAGCCCCAGCGCGCAGGGGCAGGCGATGATCAGTACGGCGACGGCGGCGGTGAACGCGGCCGTGAGCCCCGCGCCGTTGCCGAGCCAGAACCCGAGGGTGCCCAGGGCGAGGGCGATCACGATCGGTACGAAGACCCCGGAGATGCGGTCCGCGAGCCGCTGGACGGCGGCCTTGCCGTTCTGCGCGTCCTCGACCAGCTTCGCCATCCGGGCCAGCTGGGTGTCGGCACCGACCCGGGTGGCCTCGACGACCAGTCGTCCACCCGCGTTGACCGTGGCCCCGGTGACCGCGTCACCGACCCCGACCTCCACGGGCACGGACTCGCCGGTGAGCATGGACGCGTCCACGGCGGACGAGCCCTCGACCACCGTCCCGTCGGTGGCGATCTTCTCGCCGGGCCGCACGAGGAAACGGTCGCCGACCGTCAACTCGGCGGTGGGGACGGTCACTTCGGTGCCGTCCGGCCGTAGCAGGGTGACGTCCTTGGCGCCCAGTTCCAGCAGCGCCCGCAGTGCCGCCCCCGCCTTCCGCTTGGAGCGGGCCTCGAAGTACCGCCCGGCCAGGATGAACGCGGTCACCCCGGCCGCCGCCTCCAGGTAGATGCTCCCGGAGCCGTCGCCGCGCTCGATGGTCAGCTCGAACGGGTGCGTCATGCCCGGTGTGCCGGCCGTCCCGAGGAACAGCGCCCACAGCGACCAGCCGAACGCGGCCAGCGTCCCCACCGAGATCAGGGTGTCCATCGTGGCCGCGCCGTGCCGTGCGTTGGTGAGCGCCGCCCGGTGGAAGGGCCACCCCGCGTACGTCACCACGGGCGCCGCCAGCGTCAGCGACAGCCACTGCCAGTACTCGAACTGCAACGCCGGGACCATCGCCATCGCGACCACCGGGACGGCCAGGACGACCGCCGTGACCAGCCGCTGCCGCAGGGGCCGCAGCTCGGCGTCCTCCGCCTTGTCCCCTGCGTCTCCGCCTTCCGTCGGTACGGGCGGTGCCGGCGGTTCCGGCTCCCGCGCGGTGTACCCGGTCGCCTCGACGGTGGCGATCAGATCCCCTACGGACACCTCACCGGCGTAGCTGACCTTGGCCTTCTCGGTGGCGTAGTTGACCGTGGCGGTCACCCCGTCCATCCGGTTGAGCTTCTTCTCGATCCGCGCCGCGCACGAGGCACAGGTCATCCCGCCGATGGACAGCTCCACCTCGCCCTCGGCGGGTGCGGTGGTCGGGGTCGTGGTCATGGCTACTCCTCGTCGGTGATCTGCGGTCGCCCCTGGATACCAGGAGGGGGTATCTTGGGTTCCCGGTCCTGTATACCCCTGCTGGGTATCTGAAGCAAGTGGCTCCACCGGTTGACAAGGTACCCCCCAGGGGTATGGTGAGCTGTGTCGAGACCTTCGAAGCCATGACTTTCCACGAGCGCCCGAGACCCCGAGGAGACGGCCATGAACACCGGACTGAAGATCGGCGCCTTCGTCGCCGCGCTGGCCGCGACATTCGGCACCGCGTACGGAGTGGGCCAGGGCATCGACCCCGTCGTGTCGGAGTCGAAGGAGAGCGCGCCCGCGCGCCACGGCCACAGCGAGACGTCACCGGAATCCGCCACACCAGACGCATCCGACGCATCCGACGAGGGCGGTGGCCACACCGAGGAGCACGAGACCACACCCGCGGGCGGACTGCAGATCTCCGAGGGCGGCTACACACTCGACCTCGGCACATCGAGCGTCACCGCGGGTCAGCGCACCGATCTACGGTTCGTGATCCGGGACGCCAACGGCCACGCGGTCACCGAGTACGAGCGCGAGCACGACAAGGACCTCCATCTGATACTCGCCTCACGCGACCTGGTCACCTACCTCCACCTCCACCCCACCCTCGCGGCCGACGGCACCTGGAGCACCCCGGTCGACCTGCCCGAGCCCGGTGGCTACCGCGTCTTCGCCGACTTCACCCCGGCCGGCGAGAATACCGAGAACCTGACGCTCGGCGCCGACCTCGCCGCCTCCGGCCCGTACGAGCCCCACGAGCTCCCGGCGCCGAGCGACACCGCCACCGTCGACGGCTACGAGGTCGAACTGAACGGAACCCTGCGCCCGGGCAGCGAGAGCGAGCTGCAGCTGAAGGTCTCCCGCGACGGCACCCCCGTCACCGATCTCCAGCCCTACCTCGGCGCCTACGGCCATCTGGTCGCCCTCCGCTCCGGCGACCTCGCCTACCTCCACGTCCACCCGGGCGGCGAGCCCGGCGACGGCAAGACGGCCTCCGGACCCGGCGTCTCCTTCACGGCCACCGCCCCCAGTGCGGGCACCTACCGCCTCTTCCTCGACTTCAAGCACGACGGCGAGGTCCGCACGGCGGCGTTCACGGTCGAGGTCGGCCTCGATGAGGGCGATGCCCAGGGGGACGACGTCCATGAGGGCGATGGCCATGAGGGCGACGGCCATTGAGCCCCGGGACACAACGGGGCCCTGGGACACGACGAAGCCCCAGGGACACAACGAAGCGCCGGAACCGAGGACTCGGCTCCGGCGCTTCGATGCATCGACTCAGTTCAGACCGGTCGACGCCTTGAGCAGGCTGGTCTCCGCGTCATCTCCCTCAAGGGAGTAGATCATCACACCGGCCAGGCCCTTGTTCTTGATGTACTGCCGCTTGGCCGTCATCGACTTCGGGGTCTCGACACCGAAGAACGTGCTGCCGTCGTACATCCAGGTGGACTTCGTCCTGCTGTCCCAGAAGATCGTCTCGTCGGTCAGCTTGTTCGCCGACTTCAGCTCCTTGTAGAAGGCGACACCAGGGGCCTGCGACAAGGGGTACGCCGCCGGAGCACCGGTCGCCGTCCGGTAGAGCCCGTTCGTGCCGCCGTTCTCCACCCCGGTCCAGCCACGGGCGTAGAAGGGCACGCCGAGGGTGATCTTGCCGGCCGGGAAGCCCTTGCCGAGGTACGTCGTGATGGCGTCGTCCGCCGTCATGCCGGTCCCGTCGGCCGGGTCCGCCGCGGAACGGTACAGCGGGGCGTTGAAGTTGGTCGGTCCGGTGCCCTCCCAGGCGCCGTGCATGTCGTAGGTCATGATGTTGCCCAGATCCAGATACGACGCGATCTGCCCCACCTCGACCTTGCTGATCTTGCTGGGGCCGGCCGGCAGCGCGGCGGTGAGCAGTTTGTCGGAGCCGAGCTGGGCGCGGAACTCGGCGAGCAGCGCGGTGAAGTTGGCCGTGTCCTCGGCACTGTAGTGATTGCCGGTGTGGCCGTCGGGGCTGGCCGGGAACTCCCAGTCGATGTCGATGCCGTCGAACACGCCCGCCGCGGCGCCGTCACCACCCGCGGGATCGTCACCGAGCTTCGGCAGGTTGCCCTTGATGAACATGTCGACACAGGACTTGACGAACTTCTTCCGCGAGGCGTCGGTCGCGGCCGCGTCCGAGAAGTACTTCGAGTACGTCCAGCCGCCGATCGAGACCAGCACCTTCAGGTTGGGGTGCTTCGCCTTGAGCTTCTTGAGCTGGTTGAAGTTGCCCTTCAGCGAGTCGCCCCACTGGTCGGCGACACCGTCGACGCTCTCCTCGGCGGTGAAGCCCTTCTGGTAGTCGGCCCAGGCGTCGCCCGCGCCGTCGTTGCCGTCCGCGTCGCTCTCGTCGCTCGAACCGGACTTGTTCGCCGCCATGCAGGTCAGGTTCACCGGGTCGATGTTCTGGAACGCGTAGTTGAGCTTGGTCAGTTTGGCGGCGGTGCCGTTCTGGTCCAGCGTCTTCAGGTAGTAGCTGTTGGCGTAGATCGACCAGGAGTTGAAGTACGCCACGCGCTCGCCCGGCACGCCCGCCTCGGCGCCCGACTCGTCCCAGTCGAGGTCCTCGACAGTGGTGTCACCGGGCAACCGCCAGGCGTCGACACCCAGACTGGTGCTGTTGAACAGCAGGAAGTCCGAGACCCGGTCGACATCGAGATCGGAGAAGGCACCGATCGACCCGTTGAACGCGTCGCCGGAGCGGATGGTGCCGAGCGACTCCCAGCCCTCGGCGGCGGCCGCTGTGGTCGTCGCGTCCGTGGAGGCTGTCGTGGCTGTCGTGGTCGTCCTGGCGGCCGCCGCTGTCGTGACCGAGGTCGAGGCCGAGGACGTGGACGTGGCGCTCCAGGAGCCGCCGAGGTTCTTCCACGCGAGCACGTCGCCGGTCATGTACTGGACGACCACCGCGTCGGCCTTGCCGTCGCCGGTGATGTCGGTGAAGTAGAGCTGTCCGACCGGGCCCTCCGCCGGGTGCGTGAAGCCTTCGATCTGGTCCCAGTCGCCGGGGCCCGGTATCCCGGTCGCCGTGTTCTCCCAGGCGGTGACGAAGTTGTTCCGGTCCACGAGGAGGAGGTCGTCGTCGGTGTCGCCGTCGATGTCGGCGAAGACCGGCTCCCCGACGCCCAGGTCGTTCGCGGCGAGGACCGGGTCGGCCCACTTGACGTCGGTGCTGGTGGACTCGTTGCGCCAGACCCGCATGGCGGCGAAGCCGGTCCCGGACTCGGCGGCGGAGAGGAAGTTGATCAGCTCGTCGCGGCCGTCGCGGTCGAGATCGCCGAAGTACGCCGTCTTCGGCAGCTCGGTGGCGGTGGCTGGCGCGGTGTCGCCGAGCGGGAACCAGACCCGCTCACCCTCCGACCCGCACCCGGCGTTCACCCAGGTGTAGAGGCGGCCGTCGGAGCCACTCATGGTGCGGTCGCCGTCGCCGTCTCCGTCGAGATCCGTGAACCTGGTCTGCGCGCTGTCCGCGCTGTCCACGATCTGGCCCAGCGAGGTCCACTCGTTCGCCGCGCCGTCTCCGGCCGGTTCACGGCAGACACCGGTGGCCGTGGTGCCGGAGCGCAGCCATCCCGGAAGGAACCCCTCGACCTTGTTGAGGACGCTCTCGACGGTGTCGGCGGCTCCCGTACCACCGAAGAAGTGCTCGATCGTTCGAGCAAGCACGATGGCCTTGCGTTTGAACGCCTGGAACATGGCGAGTGCCCCGTCCGTCCCGGCCCAGGTGACCAGGAACATCGTCAAGCCCAAGCCGATGGACTTCGACATGGTGTCGGCCCACTCGTCCTTGTCGGTCAGCTTGCCGTCGGCCCACTGGGTGAGGAAACCGTTCATGAACTCGCCCATGAACGTACCGAAACCGACACACGCAGGGATCGGCCCGCCCGCCCGCTTGCAGACGGAGCCCATCCAGAGACCGAACAGGGCGGAGGACGAGACGATCAGCGCGCCCCGCCACCAGTACACCGAGTCCACCTCGGCCTCGGGCGCCTTGATGGTGATGGTCGCGACCGTGCCCTCAACCGTCCACTCGTGCTCGAAGTCGAGGAAACTCAGATCGGGCAGGACATCGTGCAGCCGGCCCTCGGTCTTCTCCTCCACGACCTCGCCGAGGGTCTTCCCCGAGTCGTCGATCGCGATGAGTTCCTGGCGCAACTCGTCGGCCATGGCCGCGTCTTCGAGGTCGAGGCTGATGGCTTGGTCAGTGTCCGTCGTCTGGGCCTGCGCCAAAGGCGCGTGGACACCACTGAACAGCAAAGCGGCAGCGGTGATGCCCGCTATGAGGGCCAGAACTCGGCCGAGTCGGGCATGTCGACGCTGAGGGGGGATGCGTGACGCATCGTCTGTTCTTCGAGGCGGAGAAATCATGCCAGACGGTAACGTTGGATCATCAGCTCCGTTCAGGCCCAAAGGGGCACTGATGGGGGCCAGAAGGGCACGGCAATACGGGAGTTGACGTGCCGTCAGCCGTCAGCCGTCAGCCGTCAGCCGTCAGCCGTCAGCCGACGACCGGCGGTCGGCGTTCCCCATGGCGTGTGGCTTGCTCGAAGGCGTAGCCGGCCTGGAGGACCGTCCAGTCCTGGCGGTGCGGGCCGACGATCTGGAGGCCGACCGGGAGACCCCCCGGGGTGAAGCCGCCGGGGACGGAGAGCGCGGGGCAGCCGGTCACGGAGATCAGATACGCCGAGCGCATCCAGTCGAGATAGGTCTCCATCGGGGTGCCGTCCACGACCGTCGGATATGCCAAGTCGATGTCGAACGGGGCCACCTGACTGACCGGGAGCAGCAGCAGATCGTACGTCTCGAAGAACCGGCGCACCCGGTGGTAGAGCGCGGCGTGCAGGGTCTCGGCCCGGCCCAGGCCGGGGCCGGAGAGCTTGCGGCCCTCCTCGATGTTCCACACCACGTCCGGGGCCAGCCGGTCGCGGTGCTCGTCCAGCAGCGCCCCATGGCCGAGTTCGAGCTGCCAGGCGCGCTGGGCGAGGAACACCTCGTCCGCGCCGGTCAGATCCGGGCAGGCCTCCTCGACCTCGCAGCCCAGCGAGGAGAACACCTCGACCGCCGAGCGCACCGCGTCCCGTATCTCGGGGTCGACCGGCACGGCCCCGCCGAGATCCGGCGACCAGGCGACCTTCGACCCCCAGATGTCACCGTTGAGTTGCCACACGAAGGTGGAGCCGGGGGTTTCGAGCGAGCGGGGGTCACGCGGGTCGGGGCCGGACAGCACCGACAGGGTCAGGGCGACATCCGCCACCGTACGGGCCATCGGACCCTTCACCGACAACTGGCCCCACGGCGCCCGGTCCGGCCACGACGGTACGCGCCCGGGGGAGGGACGCAGCCCGACGACGTTGTTGAAGGACGCGGGGTTGCGGAGCGAACCGCCGGTGTCGCTGCCGTCGGCGATGGGCTGCATCCCGCAGGCCAGGGCCACCCCGGCGCCGCCACTGCTGCCGCCCGCGCTGCGCGCGAGGTCGTACGGGTTGCGCGTGGCCCCGAAGACCGGGTTCACGGTGTGCGAACCGAGGCCCAACTCGGGGACGTTGGTCTTGCCGATGGTGATCGCGCCGGCCTGCTTCAGCCGTTGGACGACCAGATGGTCCTGGACGGGGACATGGTCGGCGAAGATCGGCGAGCCGTACGTCGTACGGATGCCCGCCGTGTCGTGCAGGTCCTTGTGCGCCACGGGCAATCCGTGCAGCGCGCCCACCGTCTGCCCGGACGCCAGCCGGTCGTCGGCCTCGGCCGCCTCCTCCAGGGCCCGTTCGGCGACCAGCGTCACGATGGCGTTCACCGTCGGGTTGACGCGTTCGATCCGCTCCAGATGGGCGGTCACCACCTCCCGCGCGGACACCTCACGACGGGCGAGTGCCGCCACGAGTTCGTAGGCGGTCCGGAAGCACAGGTCGTCCGTGGGGTTCACGTCCGCCGGCGAACTCGTGCCCGCGGCGGGGCTCGCGGGGGGCACGGCGGTGTCCATGACGTCCTTCTCCGGGTGCTGCGCGGTGTGGTCGACGGCTTGGTTCACGAGGTGGTTCACGCCCCTCCCAGGGAGTCCTTGAGCTGGACGACGGCGAGTACGGCGAAGAGCGCGAAGGAGCCGGCCAGCAGGACGTTCGAGGTCTTTCCATTGCGGTACACCGGGTCGACGCCCCGGCGGTTGAGGAGAACGAGCAGGGAGCCGGACAGCAGCGGCAGGACGAGCGAGCCGACGGCGGCGTAGGTGAGGACCAGGGAGACCGGGCGGCCCATGAAGACGACGACGACCGAGGCGACGGCGCAGTACAGCAGAAACAAGCGGAGCGGAAGGCTTCGCTGCCCGATGTGGCGTTCCGCCTCCGCCTCCGGGATGCCGCGCATCGACCGCAGCGAGTCGGCGAGCAGGTAGCACAGGGCGTTGAAGCCGCCGACGAGCGCGCTCAGCGTCACCAGGAAGAACGTCCCGAGGAACAGCACCCGGGCCACGGACCCCAGGTCCGCGCCGAGCGGATCGGCGAGCGCGGCCAGCCCCTCGTTGCCGGTGATGGTCCCGCCGGTGCCGTACAGCAGCCCGGTGCCCACCACCGTCGTACACACCACGAAAAGGAAGGTGAACGCGTAACTCACCGCCGAGTCCGCCCGCATGACGCCCAGTCGGCTCTGGTCGGCCCAGCCCTTCTCCCGCACCCAGTAGCTGTACGAGGCGATCCCGACGGTCCCGCCCACACCGCCGATCAGCGCGAGCACGGTGATCAGATCGCCCTCCGGCAGCCTCGGGCGGAGGGTGCCGAGCAGACCCGGCAGATCGTCGGCGGTGGCGAGCGTGGCCACCGCCAGTACGGCCATGCCGACGAACTTGGCCAGCATGAAGACGCTCATCACCCGCTCGAACAGCGCGTACCGCCCGACGTACACGATCGCCGCCGACACCAGCGCGATCACCACGGCCACCGGCCTCAGCGGCAGCGCCGGGAACAGCGTGGTCAACGCCAGGGACGCAACCGAGCTGAGCGCCGCACCATAGAGCAACCCGATGACCAGCACGAACGCGATGAACAGCAGCGGCAGCGGACGGCCCACCGACCTCAGGCTCATGATCACGGTCTGACCGGTGGCCATGTACAGCCGGCCCACCGCCTCGGTGAGCGCGCACTTCAGGACGACCCCGATGACGATCGCCCACATCAGCGCCATCCCGTACCCGGCGGCCCCCGCGAGCGAGGAGACCATGTCCCCCGCGCCCACACTGGCGGCGGCCAGGACCAGCCCGGGGCCCAGCAGCGCGCGCCGCCCGCGCCGGAGCACGGACCGGGCGGGGGCGCGGTCGGCGGATGCGACGGCCGGGGAACGCGGGGGACTGTCGGGAGTCGCGGTCACGTCAACCATCTCCGTACATCGGGGAGTTGCGGGAGCCATGGATTCGTGCGCTCGTACGGCCCTGGGGGAGGGGCGGCGTACGGCGGTGGGAGCGGGGGACGGGCGCGGCGGGAGGAAGGGGGCGCTGGGGCGGGGGGTGGGGGTGGTGTGGGGCCGCCGCATGGCAGGCTGGGCCATGGTGACGGAAGGGAACAAGAACCCCGGCGGGAATGACGGAATCCGCCATAGTCTGGGTCCGATGGACGCACCGCAGACCGGCCTCGTGGCGGATTCGCTGGACCGACGTATCGTCAGCGCGCTGCAGATCGACGGCCGGGCCTCATGGCACCGTATCGCCACGGCGCTCGGCGAGCCCGAACGCACCGTGGTCCGCCGGGGCACCCGACTGCTGGAGTCCGACCTGATCAGGGTCGGCGCCATGACGGTACGCGGCCGCAGCACGGTGGTCGGCGTACGCTGCGCACCCGGCCGGGCCCGGCTCACCGCGACGGCCCTGGCCCGCCGTCCCGACTGCGTCTTCGTCCATGTCCTCACCGGCACCCCGGACGTCGTCGCGGAACTCCTCTGCCCCCGCGACCGCCTCACCGGCCTCGTCCTCGACGAACTCCCCGGGCTGCCGGGTGTGGTGGAGACCTTCACCCTCCCGGTGCTGCGCCACATCCGTACGATCCGCGAGTGGCACGCGGGCCTGCTGACGGACGCCGAGATGGCCGTCCTCAAGGCCGGCGGCCCCACGGCGGCGGACGACTGCGGCACCACCCGCGATTCCACGCCGATCGCCGACCCCTTACCCGCCGGCGACCCGACCACCGAACTCGCCCGCGTCGACCGGCTGTTGCTGCACGCACTCGCCGACGACGGACGCCGCACCTACGACGAACTCGCGCGCGTGGCGGGCGTCTCGGAGGCCACCGCGAGACGCCGGCTCAGCGCCCTGCGCCGCGCCGGCCGGGTCCGCATCCGCGCCGTGATCGAACCGGCCCTGCTCGGCCTGCCGGTGGAGGCCGTCCTCCGGGTCCGCACACCCCCGCTTCGCCTGGAGGCCGTGGCGATGGCCCTCACGAAGTCCGCCCACGTCCGCTACGCCAGCTTCGTCACCGGCGCATGCCAACTCCTGCTCCTGACCGCCTTCCCCGACGAGGCGACCCTCCACGACTTCGTCACCCGTTCCCCGTGGCTGACGGACGTCGACTCCGTGGACGTCTCCCTGGTCCTCACCACCCTCAAACGCGGCGGCATGCTCGCCCCCTGGCTGCGCGACTGAGTCGCCGTGCCCTCAGACCGTCACCACCCGCACCCCGGCCTCCTCGAACCGCCGTACCGTCTCCGCATCCGCCCCCGTGTCCGTGACCAGGGTGTCCACCGACTCGGTCGCGCAGATACGGGCGAAGGCGCGGCGGCCCAGCTTGCTGGAGTCGGCGGCGACCACGACCCGTCCGGCGCGCTCGCAGAGCAGCCGGTTGATCGCGGCCTCGGCCTCGTCATGGGCCGCCGCACCGTCGCCGACGTCGAAGGCGACCACGCCGAGGACCGCGACATCCATGGTGATCTGACCGAGGACCCCGTCCGCGAGCGGGCCCACCAGCTCGTACGACTGGGCGCGGGCCACCCCGCCCGTCACCACGATCTTGAACTGCGGGCGCACGGCTAGCTCGCTCGCGATGTTGAGCGCGTTGGTGACGACGGTCAGTGAGGGAGAGCCGGCGGAAGCGGCGGAACCTGCGGAACCGGAAGAACCGGCGGAGCCGGACGCCAGGTCGTCGCGTACGGCCAGCGCCCGCGCCACCTCGGTCGTGGTCGTGCCGCCGGTCAGGCCCACCGCTTCGCCGGGGGCGACGAGATCCGCCACCGCCTTGGCGATGCGCTGCTTCGCGGTGGCCCGGCGGGCGGTCTTGTAGCGCAGCGGCAGCTCGTAGGAGACCCCGTGCGCGACCGCCCCGCCCCGGGTGCGTACGAGCATCCGTTGCTCGGCGAGCCGGTCGAAGTCGCGTCGGATCGTCGCCGCCGACACCGCCAGCTCGTCGGCGGCCTCCTCCACGTCGAGCCGTCCCCGCTCGACGAGGAGTTCGAGCAGCGTCTGCCAGCGGGCGTCACGGGACATCTGCGGTCCGGCCTCCCCTGCGAGTGTGTGATTGAAGATGCTCGAAAGCTGGCTATATCTTGCAGGAACAAGCATGCCCCTGTTGTCTCCCGGGGAGAGTTGCCCCATGACCCATGTCGAGGACGAGCTCAAGAGTCAGCCCGAGTGCTGGGCCCGTGTCGCCGCCGAGGCACAGACCCACGGGAAGGACCTCCCGGCGGCGGGGGAGCGGGTCGCGCTGGTCGGCTGCGGGACGTCGTACTTCATGGCGCAGGCCGTCGCCGTGCTGCGCGAACGGGCCGGGCAGGGGGAGACGGACGCCTTCGCGGCCTCCGAGTTCCCCCACGGGCGCCCGTACGACCGGGTCGTCGCCCTCACCCGCTCCGGCACCACCACCGAGGTGCTCGAACTACTCGGCGTCCTGAAAGGGCGTACGCGGACGACCGCGATCACCGCCGATCCGGGCACCCCCGTCATGACGGCGGCGGACGACGTGGTCGTGCTGGACTTCGCCGACGAGAAGTCCGTAGTGCAGACCCGTTTCGCCACCACGGCACTCACCCTCCTGCGCGCCCATCTGGGACTGCACACCGAGTCGGCCGTCGCCGACGCGCGCGCCGCGCTGGAGCTGCCGCTGCCCGAAGGGCTCGTCGACAGCGCCCAGTTCACCTTCCTCGGCCGGGGCTGGACCGTGGGGCTCGCCCAGGAGGCCGCGCTCAAGATGCGCGAGGCCGCGTTGGCGTGGAGCGAGGCGTACCCGGCGATGGAGTACCGGCACGGCCCGATCAGCGTCACCACCCGGGGTACGGCGACCTGGATGTTCGGTGAGACACCGCAGGGGCTGGCCGAACAGGTGCGCGGGACCGGCGGGTTGTGGGTGGCCGGCGGCCTCGATCCGGCAGCCGAGCTGGTCCGCGCCCAGCGGCTCGCCGTCGCCGTGGCCGCCGCCCGGGGCCTCGACCCCGACCGGCCGCGCCATCTCACCCGCTCGGTGATCCTCGACGCGAACACCGCCTGAGCCGCCGCATGCCCGGTGACCCACTCCAACCCTCGGTGATCCAGGAGGAGTTGTGCCCCTCACGACGACCGGTGAACTGATCACCGAGGCGGCGGCCGGCCGTACCGCCGTGGCCGCGTTCAACGTCATCACGCTGGAGCATGTCGAGGCCGTGGTCGCGGGCGCCGAGTCCGTCGACGCGCCCGTCGTCCTCCAGATCAGCGAGAACGCGGTCGGGTTCCGTGGCGGAGAGCCGCTGCCGCTGGCCCGTGCCGCCTCCGCCGCCGCAGAGCGGGCCACCGTGCCCGTCGCGCTGCACCTCGATCACATCCAGAGCGACGAGTTGTTGCGGCGGGCCCCCGACGCCGGGTTCAGCTCGGTGATGTACGACGCGTCACGGCTGCCGTACGCCGAGAACCTCGCCGCCACCCGGGCCGCCGTCCAGTGGGCGCATGGGCAAGGGCTGTGGATCGAGGCCGAACTGGGTTGGGTGGGTGGGAAGGAAGCCGCGCAGACGGGCGGCAAGAACGGGGCGCCGGCGCTCGACGCGCACGCGCCCGGTGCCCGTACCGATCCCGACGAGGCCCGTGCCTTCGTGGCCGAGTCCGGTGTGGACGCGCTCGCCGTCGCCATCGGCAGCTCGCATGCCATGACCACCCGCACCGCCGTCCTCGACCACACCCTGCTGAAACGGCTGTCCACCGCGCTCGACGCCCCCCTCGTCCTGCACGGCTCCTCCGGTGTCCCGGACGAGGAGCTGAGGGCGGCCGTCACGGGCGGTATCGCCAAGGTCAACATCGGCACCGCCCTCAACATCGCCCTCACCGGCGCGGTCCGTGCGTACCTCGACGCCCACCCCGACGTGGTCGACCCCCGTAAGTACCTCGCGGTGGGCCGCACGGCGATGGTGGAGACGGTGGCGCGACTGATCGCGGTCCTGCGTGTACCGCGTGTACCTCCGGGGCCGGAATGTGACGCCCGTCACTGGTAGCTTTTCGGTCATGCGGGAGACGGAGATCCACCTCGGTGAGCCGCCTGTCGTGGCGGGCATCGGGGTCGGGGTGCATGGCGTGGCCGGTCGTACCGATGTGTTCCGGCTGCCGGAGCTGTGGCAACTCCACCTCTACCAGTACGAGGCCGAACTGACCGTCGACGGCACGGCCCACTCCCTCCGCCCCGGCCGTGTCAGCCTCGTCCCGCCCGGCACCACGGTCCGCTACCGCTACCGGGGCCGCTCCGAACACCTCTACGCCCATCTGCGCATCGTCCCGACCGGCCCGTCCCGCACGGTCCCCGTGGTCCAGGACGCCGGCCCCGAACTCCCCGCGCTCACCGATCTGTTGCTGCAGGCGGTGGCTGCCGCGCCTAGCGAGCCCGAGCGCACCCGGGCCGAGATCTGGACCGCGCTGTGGCGTATCGCCCGGCTGACCCCGCCCGCCGCGGCCGACTCCGGCCCGCATCCGGCGGTCACCACCGCCATCGCCCATATCGAGGCCCATCTCGCCGCCCCGCTCACCATCCCCGAGGTGGCCCGAGCGGCCGGTGTCTCGCACAACCACCTGACCCGCCTCTTCCGCGCCGAGACCGGCGGCACGGTCGTCGCCTACATCCGCCGCCGCAGACTCGAACGCGCCCACCACCTCCTGCGCGCCACGACCCTCTCCATCCCCGCCGTGGCCGCCTCGGTCGGCATCCCCGACCTCCACGCCTTCAACAAGGCCTGCCGCCGAGAACTGGGCGCCTCACCCAGAGCCCTGCGCGGAACCAGCGCCTGACCGCCGGGCCGCACACCCGGCGGAGCGTCACCGCCTGACCGCCCGCAGCACCACGAACTTGGCGTCACTCGCGACCAGTTCGCTGTTGCCGAAGAGGCGGCGGAGCTTCACGTGGTAGCCGAGATGGCGGTTGCCGATCACCCACAGTTCGCCGCCCGCCCGCAGCGCCCGTCGCGCCCCGCTGAACATACGGTGGGCCGTGGCATCGGTCGTCGCCTGATGGGAGTGGAAGGGCGGGTTGTTGAGGACGAGATCCACGCTGCCCGGAGCGAAGCCCTCCATACCGTCCCCGACCCGGAACTCCGCCTTGCCGTCGGCGTTCGCCCGATACGTCTCCTCCGCCGACGCCACCGCCTGGTACGACTCGTCGACGAACACCACCTCGGCGTCCGGATCGGCCACGGCCATCGCCGTCCCGACCACCCCGTTCCCACACCCGAGGTCCACGACCCGCCGCCCGCCGAACCGGCCGTACGGCAGCCGCCCGAGGAAGAACCGGGTGCCGATGTCGAGCCGGTCGGCGCAGAACACCCCCGCGTGATTGACGACCGTACGCCCGGCCAACTCACCGATGTCGTCCGGGAGTTCATAGGTGTACGGCCAGGGGTTGGCGCCCCTCGCCCGCAGGGTCTCCGCGTCCGGTGCGCAGAAGACCAGCCGTGCCTTCTGCTCGGCGAGCGAGGTGCGGGTCGGCCCCAGGATTCGCTCGAAGAGCTTCAGCGTGGAGGTGTGGATCTCCTTGACCATGCCGGTGCCGACGACGACCGTGCCCTCGTCGACGGCGGGCGCCAGCCGGTGCAACTGGTCCTCCAGGAGCGCGAGGCTCTTCGGGACGCGGACGAGGAGCACGTCGACGCGGTCCGGGGGAGTGTCCCGGGTGGTGAGCAGCCGTACCGTGTCAGCCGCCACCCCGTTGCGGGTCAGATTTGCGCGGGTCGCCTCCCGCCCGAGGAACGAGTCGGTGATCTGACCGACGTACGAGGCGGTGGTCGGACCGAGGAACGTGTCGTTGGTCGGACCGACGTGCGAGTCGGGGGTGGTCGGTGTCGGCCGGTGCCGGGCCAGCGCGGTGACCAGAGCGCCCCAGCGGTCGCCGACGACCACGACCGTCCCGTCCAGCGGTGTCCCGCTCGCCGCCAGATGCCGCAGCAAATACGCGTCGGCCGCGTCCCAGGCGCGCAGCCGGTCACGGGGGTCCTCGGGGAAGCGGGCCAGGGCGTACTCGCCCCAGGGCGCGGTCATACGGTCACTCATCGTCCGCCCAGGCTAACCGAGCCCCGGCCCACCTCCTGGCCGGGTGCGCCGGCCCCCGAGCGATGATGGACGCATGGAAGCCGAACTGTTCCCCCGCGGCCGTACCGAGATCGCCCCCGGCGCGGTCCACGTCCCGGACTGGCTGGACACGGAACAGCAGCGGCGGCTCCTGGACGCCTGCCGCGACTGGGCCCGACCGCCCGCCGGGCTCCGCACGGTCCGCACACCCGGCGGCGGCACGATGACCGCCCGGCAGGTCTGTCTCGGCTGGCACTGGTACCCGTACGCCTACGCCCGCACGGCCGTCGACGGCGACGGCGAGCCCGTGAAGCCGTTCCCCCAGTGGCTCGGCGAGCTGGGGCGACGGGCGGTCGCGTCGGCGCTCGGCGAGGCGGAAGCGGAGGCCATGGCAGGGGCGCGGGCCGAGGCGGGGAAGGAGGCCGGGGCAGGCGCCGAGGCCGAGACCGGGGCGAGCCCTGCGTACGACATCGCTCTGATCAACTTCTATGACGGCGATGCCCGGATGGGGATGCACCGCGACGGCGACGAGACGTCGGACGCGCCGGTGGTGTCGTTGAGCCTCGGCGACACCTGCGTCTTCCGGTTCGGCAACACGGAGTCGAGGGCCCGGCCCTACACGGACGTGGAGCTGCGCAGCGGTGATCTGTTCGTGTTCGGCGGGGCGTCGCGGCTCGCTTACCACGGGGTGCCGAGGGTGTGGGCGGGCACGGCTCCGCCGGAGTTGGGCCTGACCGGGCGGTTGAACATCACCCTGCGGGTGAGCGGTTTCGAGCGTGGCTGACGTGGAACGCGACCGGGTTCGAGCCCGAGCGGATCATGGGAGACTCGCCCCCATGGACGGCAAGGCGGCCCCCAAGGCGGGCGAAGGGACAGCGACGACGAGGACTCGGCTGGACCGGGGGAGGGGCGCGCTGGGTCCGGCGCTCGAACTCGTGCACACCGGACGGGCACCCACCCGCGCGGTGCTCACCGCCGAACTGGGCGTCACCCGGGCCACGGCGGGCGCCGTCGCCGCCGAGTTGGAGGCGCTGGGGCTGATCCGGGTCGACGCGCACCCGGGAGCCGCCGCCGGATCGCAGGGCAGACCCTCGCACCGCCTCGAAGTCGCCGAGGAGGGCCCGGTCGCGCTGGCCGCCCAGGTGCACGCCGACGGCTGGCGGGCCGCGCTGGTCGGGCTCGGCGGACGGATCGTCGCCACCACGCCCGCCTGCGAGATCGTCGACGCCGACCCGGCGAAGGTCCTCGGCTCGGTCGTCGACGCGGGCGCCGATCTGCTGCGCGCGACCGGGCGGCGCTGTGTGGGCGCGGGCCTCGCCGTGCCGTCGTCGGTCGCCGAACCGGCGGGGCTGGCCCTCAACCCGCTGCATCTGGCCTGGCCCACCGGGGCGCCCGTGCGGGACATCTTCGCCGAGCGGGTCCGGGCGGCGGGCATCGAGGGGCCCGCGTTCGCGGCGAACGACGTCAACCTCGCGGCGCTCGCCGAGCATCGGCACGGCGCCGGACGCGGGGCCCGCGATCTGCTGTGCGTGGCCACCGGGCACCGGGGCGTCGGCGGTGCGCTGGTCCTCGACGGCCGTCTGCACATGGGCAGTTCGGGGCTCGCGCTCGAAGTGGGCCATCTCACCGTCAACCCCGAGGGCCGCCCCTGCCACTGCGGCAGCCGGGGCTGTCTGGACGTCGAGGTCGACCCGCTGGCCTTCCTCGACGCGGCCGGCCGTGAACCCGGCCCGGAGGGCTCGCTGATCCAGCAGGCCGACGAGCTGATCCGCACCCGGTACGACGACCCCGCGGTCCGCGGTGCCACCGAGGTCCTGATCGACCGTCTCGGCCTCGGCCTGGCCGGACTGGTCAACATCCTCAACCCCGACCGCATCATCCTCGGCGGGATGCACCGCGCCCTGCTCGACGCCGACCCGGGCCGGCTGCGTGCCGTCGTCGCCGAGCGCAGCCTGTGGGGTCAGAGCGGGGGCGTACCGGTCCTGCCGTGCACGCTGGCCCACAACAGCCTCGTCGGGGCCGCCGAGTTGGCCTGGCAGCCGGTACTCGACGACCCGCTCACCGCGTTGGTCTGAGCATGATCATCCGGGAGACCGCGAACGTCACCGGGATCGCCGCCGCCGACGCCATCAGCGGGGCGAACCGGTTGCCGGCGTGCAGCACGTCGACGATCACATACACACCCACCGTGGTGATCACGAAGTTCGTGGCATTGGTCAGCGGGAACAACAGGAATTTCCGCCAGGTCGGGCGGGTGCGATAGGTGAATCTGGCGTTCAGGAAAAACGACCCCGTCATACTCAGGGCAAAGGCAAGAATATGCGCGGCGAGATAAGGAAGCCTGAGAAGAAACAAGAGGTAAAGGCCGTAATAAGTGAGCGTGTTGATCACGCCGACCACGGCGAAGACGACGATCTGCCCCGAGATCCGGCGTGGCGGCGCCGGACGTGCCTCGGACGGCGTCACGGACGGCGGTGACGCCTCCGGTGACATGTGCGTTGCCGTGTGCATCAGCGAACGGCGTCCTTCGTCGTGCTGCACGCTTCACGGCCTTCCGTCCGCTTGACGTTGGTGGCCTTCACCAGGAAGTGCGGGCGCCCCTTCACCTCGTAGTAGATCCGCCCGGTGTACTCCCCGATCACCCCGAGCATGATCATCTGCACTCCCGCAAGACCGGTGATGGCCGTGATGATGGTGACATAGCCGGGCGTGTCCACGCCGTTGACGAGTGCGGACCCCACGATCCAGGCGGTGTAGGCCCCCGCGCACACCAGCAGGCACAGGCCCAGGTGGACGGCGGCGCGCAGGGGCCGGTTGTTGAAGGAGAGCAGCCCGTCGAGGCCGTAGTTGAGCAGGGACTTGAAGCTCCAGGAGGAACGGCCGTGCTCCCGCACGGCGTTCTCGTACTCGAAGGTGGTGCTCGGGAAACCCACCCAGGCGAACAGGCCCTTGGAGAAGCGGTTGTACTCGGTGAGGTCCAGGACCGAGTCCACGACCCGACGGGACAGTAGCCGGAAGTCGCCCACGCCGTCGACGAGTTCCACATCCACGACACGGTTGACGAGCCGGTAGTAGAGGCGGGCGGTGAGCGTGCGCAGAAAGCCGTCGCCGGTCCTGTTGCGGCGGGCGATGACCTGGTCGTAGCCCTGTTCGCGCAGCCGGACCATGCGGGCGATCAGCTCGGGCGGGTGCTGGAGGTCGGCGTCCATGACGATCACGGAGTCACCCGAGGCGTGCCGCAGCCCCGCGAGGAGCGCCGCCTCCTTGCCGAAGTTACGGCTGAACGACACATACCGCACGCGCGCGTCCAGCTCGGCCAGCTGCTTCAGCACGGCCAGCGTCCGGTCCCGGCTGCCGTCGTCGACGTAGACGAACTCCATGTCGTGGCCCAGCGGAAGGAGTTCCTCCGCGACCTTCTGGACCTCTTCGTGGAAGCGCGCGAGGACGGCTTCCTCGTTGTAGCAGGGTGCGACGATCGAGATGAGCATGGTTGTTCCCCCAGTGGTGATCAGTGAGCGTCGGTCACGTGCTCGCGTACGGGCGGTGGGAAGGTGACCGGTCCGGGTGGGGCCGTCCGGGTCGGGGGCTGTCGACGGCGCAGGGCGCCCATCGTGCCGAGAATCAGTGCCGCGCCGAGCGAGACGCCCCCGACCGCCGTACCGAGGCGCAGCCCCGGCGGGTGAAAGGTGCAGGTCACGCTGGACACGGAGCCGTAGAGGGGTACGGCGGTCAGTCCGTAGTAGCTCTGGGCGGGCTTGGCGGGCGCGTTGTCGGCGGCGCAGCGCCAGCCGGAGATCCGGGGCATCGCGAGGACCGCCAGCCCCGTGCTGCCGGCGGGCAGTCGGGCCCGGACGGTGCCGTCGTCCACGCTCACCTTCGTGGCGCCGGTCTCCTTCAACCGCTCCACGGCGGCGTTCAGTTTCCCGGTGTCCAGGCAGCCGATCGCGCCGTCCGGGATCAGGCTGGTCTTGTTCGGCGACAGTTCGATCCGGAACCGCCCGGAGTCCGGGACCGTGCCCATCCGCTGCATCGGGGCGATCTTGGTGATCTGCGGGTCGGACCGGAACCGCCCGGTCGGCCCGCCCGCCGAGGCCCCCGCCGACCCGTCCGCCGAGGCCCCGGCCAGTCGCGCGGTGCCCGAGAAGTGCGGCGCCCACAGATACAGCTCGCTGCCGGCCGGGCAGCTGCCCGTGATCGTCGGCTTCCGCTCGACCGAGGCGTACGGAATCGCTCCCACACGGAGCCCGGGGCGCTCGTCGTCACTCGGGGACGGCGCCTTCCCTGCGGCGGTGCGCACGGTGAACCGGGGCACGGTGTACACCCGCGACCCCAGCAGCATCTCCTGATTGCGGTACGGCGACGGCCCGAAGGCGCCGAGCCCGGTACTGCCCTCGGGGCCCTTGACGGTGGGCCGTACGGTCACCAGCGGAGGTACGTCCCGCCGGGTCACGGTGGTCCGACTGCCGTCCTGCGGGAACCAGTTCTGGTGCGGGTCGGGCGGTGAGTGCACCCGGGCGCCCACGGAGAAGATGGCGTCCGTGACCGCGTTGTCGAGGCTCTGCACATTGCGGCCGCGCGAGGTCCAGCCACCGCCGAGGGCGGTCATCGTCCGGCTGAGGACATCGGAGGTGAGACTGCTGTAGTACTGGGCGCCCTGCCCGCCCACCAGCAGCGGATCGTTGCCGACGGTCTGCTCCCGGCCCGGGTCGGTGCGGTACCGGGGCCAGCCGTCGGCCCCGGCGACCACGTCCGCCTGCGTCTGCTGGCGGGCGCCCCAGGGCGCGTAGTCGTCCATGTGCCCGAGCCGCAGCCGGGTGTCGACGGCCGAGGTCGCGGCGGCCTCACCGAACTGCGTGCACACCAGCAGGGCGACGGCCGCGACCACCAGGGGCTTGCCATTGCTTCTGCGAATCCCCCGGCCCGCCAGCAGCAGCCCGGTCAGCGCCCCCACGGCGGCCAGCACCGCCAGCGGCAGACTCACCGACTTCAGAGGCTTCTCACTGGTGCTCGCCACGGCGATGACCACCGCCAGCAGCGCACCCGCCGCCCCCAGCGCCCGCAGATCGGGAAAGCCGTACGACAGCGCGTGCCAGGCGGCGATCACCAGCAGCGCGCACAGCGCGAACGTCTGACGGTACGAACTGCCCTGCGGGGTGGCGAAGGCATGCCACAGCAGATGCGTCGGCTCCCACTGCGTCGACAGCGCCACCAGCAGCACCAGCACGGTCCACCCGGCCCGCACCCGCACCGGGACCGCCCGGTGGAACGGCAGCGCGAGCGCCAGCAGCAGCGCCGTCGTCCCCACGAACACGGCCGGCGTACTGAAGCTGTACGTCGTCGGCAGCAGCCTCGCCAGCAGGTCCTCGGTGGGGACGGGCGTGAACTGCCGCACCCGGCCCGGATAGGCGTGCCGGGTGCCGAAGTACACGACCGTCACCAGCGGCGCGGCCAGCCCGATGCCGAGCACGACCGTCAGTACGGCCCGCCCCGCCGCCCGCACCCGCTGCCGGCGCGCGAGATCGCCGAGCCACAGGCGGAGCAGCAGCACCAGACCGGCGGCGAGGGTCGCCATGTACGCGGTGTAGAAGTTGGCGATCCAGGCGAGCGCCACGATCACCACCCCGAGGACCGGGCGCCGCCCCCGGATCGCCCACTCGCCGACCAGGCACAGCAGCGGCAGGGCGACCAGGCCGTCCAGCCACATCGGGTTGTAGACCGCGTCCGCGAGGGTCCAGCCGCAGAGCGCGTACGACGCCCCGAGCAGCCCCGCCGCCCACCAGCGGCCGGGGCGCAGCGCGAGCAGCAGCCAGGCCATCGCGGCGGCGGCCGAGGCCACCTTCAGCAGGGTGACCGCGTACACGGCGAGGTCGATGTCGTCGCGCGGGAACAGCGCCACGAGCACGGCGAACGGGCTGCTCAGATAGGTACCGAGGTCGGGCAGGAAGCTGGAGCCGTACCCCGACTGCCAGTTGACGTACAGCCCGCCGTCGGCCCTGCCGCGCAGCAGGTCCCACAGGTGGGCGTGGAACGGGACGTACTGGTTGCCCAGGTCGTTGACGCTGCGGGTGCGGGGCCCGAAGGGGTAGCTGCGGGCGATCGCATCGGCGGCGCACAGCACGGTGGTGGTGAACACCGCCGCGAGCAGGGCGGCTCTGCTCCGCGGGCGCGGTCTCGCGAGCGGCGCGGCTTTGCTCCGCGGTCGCGGTCCCGTGGGCGGCGAGGCTTCGTCCGGCGGCCGGAGCGGTGCCGGGGAACGGGTGGTCGTGGGCTTCACAGCCTGTCCCTGTCCGCTCCGTCGACCGGGTCTCCGTGAGCCATCCCACATTCCCCGGTGGAACCGCCGGGGCCGTAAGCGCATCGGAATGCGACGGCCGAGAAAGTGGAGCTGATCATTCGGAACGGACCCCCAGAGAATTCCGGGGCTCTCACTCCCCGTGCTTCGGGTATTCGCCGAATTAGAGGCCTGAGGGTCCGAGAAGGTTGTGCGGATCGGAGAAATTCAGAGCAAGGAATGGGCGGACCGCCCGCTCTCCGTCCCCGAGCCCGTGAGGCTCCACAGCGCCGCCACCTGGGGCCGCCGCAGATCGGCCCGCCGTACGCAGAGCCCGATGGGGAACGGCTCCGCCGGAACCTCCACCGGGATCACCGACAGCCGCTCGCGCACCGCGGTGTGGTCGAGCACCAGACGCGGCACCACACCGGTCCCGCAGCCCAACGCGACCAGCGTCAGCAGCCCTTCGTGGCCGTCCGGCTCCGCCGCCACCTCGGGGACGGAGCCACGACCCCGGAACCAGCGGTCGGCCGCGTCACGGACCAGCCCTCGATGGGGGAGCACGAAGGGCCCGTCGAGGCCGGGGTCCGGCCGGTCGAGGGCACTGACGAAGACCAGGTCGGTCGTGGCCACCGTCCGGCTGACCAGCGCCTCCGGCAGCCGCGCCGGGATGCCCGCCACCGCCACGTCCACCTCGCCCTCGTCGAGCCGGGCCAGCGCCGCCGCCGCGTCCCCGGTGCGCAGATCGAGCCGCACTTGCGGATGGGCCCGGCGGAAGGGCGCCAACAGGTCGGGCAGCAGCGCCTGGCACGCCGTGACCGTGGCGAACACCGCCAGTCGGCCGGTGAGTTCCGCCGGGTCGGGATGCTCCTCGCGGTACGCACGCCACAACTCCAGTGCCCGGACGGCGTACTCGCGGAAGCGGTGCCCCTCGGCCGTCAGCGAGACACCCCTCGGCCCACGGTCGAAGAGCCGATGCCCCAGCTCCGACTCCAGCCGCTGCACGGTCCGCGTCAGCGTCGCCGGGCTGACATGGCAGTCGAGGCTGGTCCGCCCGAAGTTCAGCGTCCCCGCCAGATGAAGGAACAGCCGAAGCTCCCGATGATCATCCCGCACCCACCCTCACCTGGCCCTTTCATCTGCCGCAACACCGCGATGCGAAGGTTGCGCTTGCCGCAACGATGAACCGGACCCTACAACTCGACTCCATGACGACCACCTCCTCCACAGTCTTCGCCCTCGAAACCATGGACGTCCCCGGCGGCACGGAGACCGTCCTGCGCGGCGGACGCCACCTCTTCCCCCTGCTGCCCCGGGCCCTCGCCGGGGTCCGCCGTGTCGGCGTCATCGGCTGGGGCCCACAGGGGCGGGCCCAGGCGCTCAACCTCCGCGACTCCCTCGCCGGCACCGGCATCACCGTCACCGTCGGCCTCCGCCCCGGCTCCACCTCGGCCGCCGACGCCCGCGCCCACGGCTTCACCGAGACGGACAGCACGCTCGGCGACTGGCTCACCGTCACCGCCGACAGCGACCTCGTCCTCCTTCTCATCGCGGACGCCGCACTCGCCGCCCACCACCAGCGGCTCTTCGCCGCGCTCAAGCCGGGCGCCAATATCGGCCTCTCCCACGGCTTCCTCCTCGGCCACCTCCGCGAGACCGGCGGCGACTTCCCGCCGGGCCACGGGGTCATCGCGGTCTGCCCGAAAGGGATGGGCGACTCGGTACGCCGTCTGTACCAACAGGGCATCGAGATCAACGGCGCCGGGATCAACAGCAGTTACGCGGTCCACGCCGACCCCGACGGCAACGCCGCCGACCGCGCCCTCGCCTGGTCGGTCGCGCTCGGCTCCCCGTACACCTTCCGCACCACTCTGGAGAGCGAGTACCACTCCGACATCGTCGGCGAACGCGCCATCCTCCTCGGCGCCGTCCACGGCATCGTCGAGAGCCTCCACACCCGTTACCGCCTCGCCGGGGACGACGAGCTGACCGCGTACGAACGCTCCTGCGAGAACGTCACCGGCCCCATCGCCCGCACCATCTCGCGCGCCGGACTACGGGCGGTGCGCGAAGACCTGGACGCCGACGCCCGGGAGGTCTTCGACCGCGCGTACTCGGCGACATACGGTCCCGCCCGTGAGATCGTCGCGGAGATCTACGACGAGGTCGCCGACGGCACCGAGCTGCGCGGCGTCCTGCTGGCCGAACGGCGGCTGGGCGCCCGCCCGATGAGCGAGATCGGGGGCTCGCCGATGTGGTCGGTGAGCGACCGGGTGCGCGCCCGGCGGGGTGAACGCGAGCTGCCGGTCGACCCGTTCACCGCCGGGGTGTTCGTCGCCACCATGCTGGCCCAGATCGACGAGTTCGCCGAGCGCGGCCACCCCTGGTCGGAGATCGTCAACGAGTCGGTCATCGAGGCCGTCGACTCCCTGTTGCCCTATATGCACGCCCGCGATGTCGCGTACATGGTCGACAACTGCTCGCGTACGGCCCGCCTGGGCGCCCGCCGCTGGGGCCCGCGCTTCCAGTCGGCCTACGAACAGATCGCCTACCCGGCCGCCGAACACCCCGCCGACCAGCCCCTGTTGACGTCCTTCGACACCCACCCCGTCCACGAGGCCCTGGCCGCCGCGGCGAAGCTGAGGCCGTCCGTGGACATCTCCGTGTCCTAGGGCCTGTCGTTTGGATCACGCCTGGGCCGCGGGGCGTGGCACGCACTCCCCCACTGCCTCAAGGGCGTGGGGGTACCCCCAGCGGCGTTGTCGTCGGTTGCCAACTCCCCCACTCTCAGCTTCGTTCGAGCGGGAGGTGCCCCCACCGCGGGAGGTACCCCCACCGCCCCGCTCACCACTGTCGGCCTCGTGGCAGCTCACCGCGCCCCGGGGCCGACAGATGGAGGACCTGGTACACCTCGCCCTCGACGCCGGGTGTGTCGTGCTCCCAGAGCGAGAAGTGGACCACCTCCCACGCGCGCGTGTCGACGACGGCCGCCGTCAACACGGCACCGTCCCGCCCGGCCAACCGTCCGGTCTCCGCCACCGCCTCCGCCAGGAACGCGGCCAACTCCACTCCCTCCGGCACCGGTCGGCTCCGTCGCACGGCGAACGCGGCCGAGGAGCCCGCGGCGACGCCCTCCTCGTACGCGAGCCCCGTCCACTGACGCACCAGGGGCCGCCCGAAGTCGTTCACGGGCCCTTGGAAGGCGCCTCCCCACAGGAAGGCGTTCATCCCCTCCACGGTGTTCCAGAGGTAGAAGGACCCGTACTGGTTGACCGCCGACCCGAATCTGCCGTGCTCCCTCAGCAGATACGTCTTGACGCCGAGCCCCTCCCACCCGTCCAGCAGATGCCCGACACGGGTGACCCGGGAACGGACGACTCCCATGTCGTAGTCGGCGGGCAGGGTGAACTCGTACTGCATGGCGTGCACGCGATCTCCTATCGAACCGGTCGCAACAGCGTGAGCAGCCCCCGGACCCCCGTGTCGAACGCGGCCGGTGACCCCGACGCGCGGGCCAGGACATAGCCGCCCTGCACGGTCGCCACGATCGTCGCGGCAATCTCCTCCGCGTTCAGTTCCGGCGCGAACTGGCCCTGTTCCCGGCCCTCTTCGACGAGTCCGGCGAGATGCTCGCGCAGCCAGTCGATCGTCTCGTCGACCGGCGCCCGCAGTTCGTCGCTGGCGATCACGTCCGGGTCCATCGTCAGCCGCCCGATCGGACAGCCCCGCAGCACATCGCGCTCCCGCCGCAGATACGCCTCGATGCGCTCGTACGGGGTGCCGGGGCCGTCGAGCACTCCCCGGGCGGCGGCCCGCAACTCCTCGGCGGTCCTGCGGATCGCGGCCAGCGCGAGGTCGGGCTTGCCCTTGAAGTGGTGGTACATACTGCCCTGCCCGGCACCCGAACGCTCCAGGATGGCCTTGGGGCTGGTGCCCACATAGCCGCGCTCCCACAGCAGCTCACGCGTGGACTCGATCAGACGCTCCGGGGTGCTCATGGTGAGTACTGTACATACTAGTAGTTACAGAAGTCGAGCGGCGGGTTGGCGTCCAAGGAGCACGCCCAGCCGTCAGGAGCACGCCCAGCCGTTCGCCGTACTCCCCACGTCGTACGCCCACTGCCGCTGCCCGTACGACGACCCGGACCCCCTCCGGGAGAGAGTCTCGAAACGTCACGAACGCGGAGAACCTCACCTGGGAGATGAGTTCGACATGCAGACCCTCGCGAACTGGGACGGCGGGCCCGGACCCTGGATTCTTTTCTTCCCGCTGATCTGGCTGGCCGTCGTGGTCGGCGCCGTCACCGTCCTTCGCCGCACTGTCTGGCGCGGCCGACGCGGACCGTGGCGTGAGCCCACCGACCCCCGCCCCTCCGCCGACTCGCCCCTCACCGTCCTCGGCCACCGCTTCGCCTCCGGCGAGATCGACGAGGACGAGTACTGGCGGCGGCTGTCCGTCCTGGACGAACAGTTCGGCCGCCCGGGCAGGAACGGCGCACCATGACCGCCGGCAGGGCCCGGTGTCCGGGCCCGGTGCCGTGGGAGGGGAGGGTCACCGCCCGGTCAACCTGCGACGGCGGACCGGGCGGGAGCGTGTTCGGACCTGTGCCCGCGGGCGGCGGGCCGACGTCCGGCGTCGCAGGACAGCGCCTTCGCGGGCGCGTGGGACGGCGTCTGCGTCCTTCCGGTGGCGTACGGCGAGATCTTCGGCACCGCCGCCGAGGCGACGGGCAGCGTGAACCACACGACCTTCCCCGACTCGCCGTGCGGCCGTACGCCCCAGGTCTCGCTCACCGCGGCGACCATCGCGAGCCCGCGACCGCTGGTGGCGAAGACCTCCGCGTCCTGCACGACCGGGAGGCGGGGGTCGTTGTCATGGACCGAGACCGTGAGCCGGCCGAGGAGCAACTCCATCTCGACGGTGCACATCTTGTCGGGCTCGGCATGCCGGTGGACGTTGGACAGCAACTCGGTGACACCGAGCGCGGCCCGGTCTATCAGGGGATCGAGATGCCAGTAGCGCAATTGCGCAGAGACGATTCTGCGGACCTGGCCGATCCGCGACGGCAGGGCTTGGAGCTCCACCGTGCAGTGCCTGCTTTGCTGGCTGATCACGGCTGCGACTCCCCGAAGTTGAGTCCGGAAGAAGACCGGAAGGAGATCGGAGTACGAAAACCAGCGAGGTGGCTGGGCGAAAACGCCGCCTGCTGTGGAACGGCTGCGTACAACTGCCGCTTCGTGGGGCGGCCTCCGACCGGCTGCCGCCTGCTCGTGGGGTGGCTGCGTACCGATCGCCGCCCGCTGTTCTGACCGGCGGGCTGGTTCGCAGCGTTATCGCCGGTAAACCCAGAGTGATGTGAGACCAGCGTGACTCAGGGGGTCCGGTCCCGCAACTCGCGGTGCGTCAGCCGCCGCGCCCCGCGGCCCTGCGTACCGCCTCTATGAACCGGCGCGCGGAAGGCGGCCCCGGCTTGCCCGGAGCCGGGTCGTGCTCGTTCAACGTAAGCGTGTAACGGGTGCCGTTGACATCGGCCAACGCCCGGTCCTCGTTGGCGAACCACGGCTTGGAGGCGCGCACCGCCTGCACCGGGGCGCTGTCGATCTCACTGCCGTAACTGGTCAACAGTTGCAGCCGGCCGTCCTCGATCCTGACCTGCCCCGCCCGGGTGAGCTGCCGCAACCTCTTCCCGATCCGCACACCCGTGGCCGTGAACTCCGGCTCCGCCATGTGCCCCGCCCCCTAGTGGATGTCGCCCGTCCTGTTGTCGTGATCCGGCGTGGGACCCCGGATTCACCTGATCCAGTGTGCCCGAGTGTCCCTGTCCTCCGTGCCCGGGTCCTGCTGTCCTCCGGGGCCACCGTCCCCTGTGCCCGAGGGGCGCTGTCTCCCGGCGCCCGGCCCCTTCGGCTCGGCTCGACCCGGCCCTGCCGTGAAGTCTGCACGTCCCCGAGGTCGAGCACCAGTGCGTACGGATGGCCGGGGCGGGCGTTCCGGCGCATGCGCGGCATGCGCCCCCCATGCGCCCCGCGCATCCCGTCACAGGAGTCCCTTTGAGGTACTCAAAGGGATGTTTATGCAGGTGAGAAGCGTGTGGAAGGTGTCTATCATCGGGACGTCCGACGCCGCGATCCGCCGTCGGCGCGATGCGTGAGGAGCACGCCGTGACCACCCCCCAGCCCCAACACCCGGGTGCGACCCTCGATGTCGACCACAGCGACAGCGAGTACCGGACCTGGCTCAAAGAAGCCGTCTGCAAGGTCCAGGCCGACGCCAACCGCTCCGCCGACACCCATCTGCTGCGCTTCCCCCTGCCCGAACACTGGGGCATCGACCTGTATCTCAAGGACGAGTCGACGCACCCCACCGGCAGCCTCAAACACCGCCTCGCCCGCTCCCTCTTCCTCTACGGCCTGTGCAACGGCTGGATTCGGCCGGGCCGCCCCGTCATCGAGGCGTCCAGCGGCTCCACGGCGGTCTCCGAGGCGTACTTCGCCAAGCTGATCGGCGTCCCCTTCATCGCCGTCATGCCCCGCACCACCAGCACCGAGAAGATCCGCCTGATCGAGTTCCACGGCGGGCGCTGCCACTTCGTGGACGACTCCCGGAAGATGTACGAGGAGTCGGCCCGCCTCGCCGTGGAGACCCGCGGCCACTACATGGACCAGTTCACCTACGCCGAGCGGGCCACGGACTGGCGAGGCAACAACAACATCGCCGAATCCGTCTTCCGCCAACTGGAGTTGGAGCGCTTCCCCGAGCCCGCATGGATCGTCGCCACCGCCGGCACCGGCGGCACCTCCGCGACCATCGCGCGCTACGTCCACTACATGCAGTACGACACCCGTATCTGTGTCGCCGACCCCGAGAACTCCTGCTTCTTCGAGGGCTGGACCACCTCGAACCCCGACGTCACCTGCGACTGCGGCTCCCGTATCGAGGGCATCGGCCGCCCCCGCATGGAGCCCAGCTTCGTCCCCGGCGCCGTCGACCGCATGATGAAGGTCCCCGACGCGGCCACCATCGCCGCCGTACGTGCCCTGGAGCAGGCCATCGGCCGCAAGGCGGGCGGCTCCACGGGAACGGGCCTGTGGAGCGCCCTCAAGATCACCGCCGAGATGGCGGCGGCGGGCCACCAGGGCAGCGTGGTAACCCTGCTGTGCGACCCGGGCGACCGCTACCTGGACAAGTACTACTCGGATACGTGGCTGGAGGAGCAGGGCTTGGACATCGAGCCGTACGCAACGGTCATCGAGAGACTGCTGGAGACGGGGGTATGGGTGGAGGGGGTGCCTGGTAACCGCCGTTGAGGGGGGCCCCTTAAGGGGCGCGGGGAACTGCGCGACCAGCCCCTGACGGCCCGCACTCTCAGGACGCCCCATCCCCTACGGCGAGTAGGAGCTCAACCCACCCCGCTGTCCTCACCCTCCCCGGCCACCACCAACCGCCGCAAATGCTCAGAGATCTCAGCCCGAGCCTGCTCGGGCAACCCCGCATCGGTCACCAAGGTGTCCACCTGCTCCAACGCCGCGAACGAACTCAACCCCACCGTCCCCCACTTGGTGTGGTCGGCGACGACAACGACCCGCCGCGCCGACTGCACGAGCCGCCGGTTGGTCTCGGCCTCCGCCAGATTCGGCGTGGACAGCCCGGCCTCGACCGATATCCCGTGCACCCCGAGGAACAGCACATCGAAGTGGAGCGCGGCGATCGCCTGATCGGCGACGGGCCCCACCAGCGAGTCGGACGGCGTCCGCACACCCCCGGTCAGCACCACGGTCGCCGCCCCCTGCCGGGGCCCCGACGACCGCTGGGCGGCATGGAACACATCGGCGACCCGCACCGAGTTGGTGACCACGGTCAGATCCGGCACGTCCACGAGGCGATGCGCGAGCGCGTACGTGGTCGTACCGCCCGAGAGGGCGATCGCCGACCCCGGCGCGACCAACTCGGCGGCGGCCCTCGCGATGTCCTCCTTGGCGCTCAGCTCCAGCCCGGACTTCGCCTCGAACCCCGGCTCGTGCGTACTGGCCTCGGCAACCGGCACCGCACCGCCGTGCACCTTCTCCACGGCGCCCTGGCGGGCGAGCGCGTCCAGATCGCGGCGCACCGTCATGTCCGAGACTCCGAGCTTGCGTGTCAGCTCATTGACCCGGACCCCGCCCCGCCGTCGCACCTCGTCGAGGATCAGGGCACGGCGCTGCTCCGCGAGGAGGTTCTGGTTCTCACTCACGCCCGCTACGGTCCTTTCGCCCCATCACGCCCGACATGCCTCCCATACCCCCTCCGACAAGGACATTCCCCCCGGTCCCGGCCCCGAGGACGTCCCATACTCGCACGTCGCACCGACAGCGGCGCCACCACCTGCACAGACGCGAGTACGTCACCATCCGTCCTCGCGCCCGCCACTATCACACGGATCGAGGAGATTCGGTGACCACAGGTGTACGAACCCCACCGAGCGGCGATCATCCGGGCCGGCACCTCACACCTGCCGCACACCTGCCACGCGGCGCATCACGGGGGAAGCAGCACAGTGGATCGTGCGACGGAAGACACGGAATATACGGACCGACCGGAACACACGGAAGAGGCACAGCCGCCCGACGAGGCGCACCTCCACGACCCGCCCGGCCCCACGCCCGCAGAGCCCGCCCGCCCCGCGTCCCACGGAACGGCGGCCCTCGAACTCCTGGTCCACGGCGTGGGCGGCACCACCCCCGAGCGCATGCTGGACGACCCCCGCACGGTCCGGGTCACCGGTGACGACACGGCGGCCGTCTTCCGCCGTATCGACGACGCCGACGCCGAGTCCCGCCCCGAGGACCACCAGGGCAAACCGGTCCCCGAGGCCTACGTCTGGTGCAACCTCACCTCGGGCAACGGCTCCCGCGCCCTGTGGCTGTTGCTGCTGCCGTTCATGGTCGTCAACCTCGCCCACTGGATGCGCCCCAGCACCCGCGACCGACAGCGGACGGTACGCCTCTACGGCCTCCTCGTCCGACTGACCGGCCTCACCCTGACCGTGCTGCTGGTCGCCGCCGCCTGCGAGGTCGCCCTCGACCTGATCGCCTGGCAGTGCGCCGGCACACGCGCGTGCGCGGGGGAGCACACCTGGCTCGGCTTCCTCTCCCCGACCGCCTCCGACCACGGCTGGTGGAGCGGGCCCGGGCGCCGCCTCGCCCTGGCCGCCGCGCTCCCCACCGCACTCACCGCCCTCCTCTGGTACCTCTCCCATCGCACCTGGAGCGCCTACGAATCCCAGCGCCCCATGGACCCGGACGGCGACCCCCACCCCACGACGCCCCACCCCACGGCACCCCGCTCCCGACCCCGCCCCGTCGACGCGGACACCGAACGGATCGCCCTCGGCCGCCCCGGCTTCTGGTACGGCCGCCGCCTGGTCGCCCGACTCCGCGCCGCCCACGCGGCGGCCGGCTTCCTGACGGTCTCGGCCGCCATCACCACCCCGACGGCCCACTACGACCTCCGAGCCGACGGCCCCGCCACCCTGGACCTCCTGGGCCGACTGCTCATCGCCGCCCTCGTCCTCCTCGCGGTGGCCGTGGTGTGGGTGGTCTGCCGCAGGGGCCGTTCGGAGAACCGCCTCGACCAGGACCTCGACGACCACCTGGTACGCCGTCTGCCCGCAGCCTCGATCACCCTGCTCCTGCTCGCCGTGCTGTACGCGGGCTGGTCCCGCCCCGACTGGACATCGACGGGCCGACTCCGGGGAGACACCGCCTTCGCCGGAATCGCCCTGGTCCAGGTCCTTCTGATCGTCGCCCTCGGTGCGGTCGCCCACTCCCTGCACCGCTCCCGCCCCGACCCGCGCACGGCGATGCGCGGTCTGGCGGGCCCCGCGGTCGCCATGCTGGCCTGCGCCCTCGGCGGCGTGATGTCGGCGGGAGTCTCCCAACGCGTGTCCGACTGGCTGGACGGCACCGGCGACCCCCTCCCGGGCCCACCGATCCTCCTCACCTGGCAGGCTTCGGCGATCCCACCCCTGCTGCTCGTCGCGCTCGCCCTCGCGATGTGGCTGGGCCGTCGCACCTGGGTGCTGCGGAGAGAGGCGACACGAGAAGTGGAAACCGAGTACGACCTGGACAAGGAGGGCGGAGAGCCGCACGAGTCCATGGACCCGGGCCGGACCCGCCGTATCGCTCAAGCCCGGGCCATGGCCGCCCTGACGGACCGCGCCCCCCGCATCATCGGCATCGTCTCCGCCCTCACCCTCCTCCTCGGCATCGCGGCCCTGACCGGCGCCCTGACCACCGGCGACACACCGGCGAACGCGGCGCACGGCTCGACCGCGTTCATCAACGGCGCCGCCCGGACCGCACAGGCCCTCGGCTCCTGGCTGATCGGCGCGGGCGTCCTCCTCTTCGTCACCTGGGGGCGCCGCGCCTACAAGGACCCCTCGGCCCGCCGCACGATCGGCATCCTCTGGGACGTGGGCACCTTCTGGCCCCGAGCCGCACACCCCTTCGCCCCACCCTGCTACGCGGAGCGCGCCGTCCCCGACCTGACCTGGCGGATGGCGACCTGGACACGTACGACGGGCGGCCGGCTGGTGATCTCCGGCCACTCCCAGGGCAGCGTCCTCGCGGCGGCCGCCGCCTGGCAGTTGACGGCCTCCGATCGAGGCAGAGTCGCGCTGCTCACCTACGGCTCACCCCTGGAGCGGCTCTACGGCCGCTGGTTCCCGGCCCACTTCGGCCCGTCGGCCCTTGCCTCGCTGCACCGCGAGGTCGACTGCTGGCGCAACCTGTACCGCCCCACCGACCCGATCGGGGGCCCGGTGCAGGTGCGCGGCGACGGAGGCCCCCAGGTCGACGCCGCCCCCCTGCGGGACCCCCTCGCCTACGGCCGCACCGCCGACCACCCGCTGCCCGCCCCGATCCTCGGCCACTCCGACTACCAGGCGGACCCCGCCTTCGCCGACGAACGCCGGCGACTGCTGGCACGCATCGGCCCGGACGTACCGGGTCCGCGCCGGAGCTAGCCGCCCACCGCCGGCGGTCGGCCGCGATGGCCGCGACGGCCGCGACGGCCGCGACGGCCGGGGCACGGGTGGCCCGGGAGCACGGTCAGTCGTCCGTACACGACACATCCCCTTCCGGCCGCTGCCCGGTGCGCAGGAACGTGGTCACCACACGGTCCCCGCAGGCGTTGTCGGGGTCCAGATAGACCCCGTGCCCACCGCGTTCCACCGTCACGAGCCGGGCCCGGTCGCCCAGCGCGGAACGCAACTTGAGGGCACCGGAGTACGGAGTCGCGGGGTCCCGCCGGTACTGGACCATCAAGATGTTGGACGGACCGTCGTCCGTGACGCGGGTCGGCGTCTCGGCCGGCGCGTCCTTCCAGAAGGAGCACGGAGTGATGTTCACCGGCATCCCGGCCGTGAGCGGATGCCGTGCGCGGTCGGCGGCAACCGCCCGCTCGTGCGCCGCGACCGAGGTGGGCCAGCGGACGTCGTTGCAGACCACCGCCATGGTGACCGCCGCGTCCTCGTCACCCATCGGCCCCGCCACATCGGGCGTCAGAACCGGTGTCGCCCGGGGGTCCTGAGCCTGCCGTATCAGCCGGGCCAGGTCGTCGAACGAGGCGTTGTCGTAGAGGGCGGTCTGCATCGCCTGCCGCAGCCGGTTCCCGGTGAGCGGCACACCGGCGGTGGTCGTCGCCCGTGGCACGCGGTCCAACTCGGCCGCCAGGGACAGGAACAACGGCCGTACGTCCTCCGCCCTCTCGGCCAGCCGCAGGCCCTGCGCCTCCCGCGCCGGGTCGGCCGCCCAGGCCGCGAAGTCCGGGAACCGGTCCTCCGCGCCCCGCGCCAGATTCGCCAGCCAGCGGCGGGCCACCCGACGCGGATCGGGGTCGTCGTTGCTGTCCAGCACCCAACGGTCGGTCCGCTCCGGGTACTTCTGCGCGTACACCGCGCCCACATACGTGCCGTACGACACCGCGAACGCCGACAGCCTCTCCTCGCCCAACGCCCGCCGGAAGCGCTCGATGTCCCGCACTTCGTTGGCCGTGGTGAGGCTGCGCAGCACCGGCCCGCCGTTGCGAGCGCAGGCCCGCGCCGTACGGCGGGAGCGGGCCACGTTCTCGGTGATGTCGCCGTCGGGGGCGGGCCAGGAACGCAGGCTCACCAGGTGCCGGTCCTCGGCGGGCAGGCCGCAGCCCGCCCGAGTACTGCCGCCCACGCCACGCGGATCGAGGCTGACGAGGTCGTACGTGCCGCCCAGTTCCCGGCGCAGCGCGTTCCCCTGCTGGGCCAGCCGCTTCACGCCGGAGCCGCCCGGCCCGCCCGGAAGCACCAGCAGCGCTCCGCGCCGCTCCTCGGGGTGCTCGCTGCGCAACCGGGAGACGGCGAGGGTGAGTCGGGGGCCGTCCGGGTCGCGGTAGTCGAGCGGCACCGGAAGCTCGGCGCACTCCTGTCCGGCGGGGCCGTCGGGCTGCGCGCAGGGGCGCCAGTGGAGGGTGGGTGAGGCGGAGGCCGCGGGGCCGGTGACCGCCGTCAGCGCGGTGGCGGCGGCCGAGAGCGAGAGGGCGAGGACAAGGGCTCGTCGAGTGCGATGCGTCATGCCGACCATGCTGTCCGCCGGACCACTTCCGCCCCATCCGGCCACCAACCCACCACCGGTGGGGATTACCCCCTGGGGCTCACCCCCTCACGGCAGCTCCGGCAGGTCCTCCTCGTACAGCAACGTCAGGTCGTCCGTGCTGGGTTCGTCGACCTGGGCGACGCGGCCCGCGTGGCGCTCCACCATCGCCTCGAACGTCTGGCGTGCCGTACGGCCGTTGCCGAAGGCGGGGCCCTTCGGGAGCGCGGTGAAGTACTTCAGCAGGGCGTCCCCGGCACCCGGCGCGAGCCGGTACTCGTGCTCCTCGGCCTGCTGCTCCACGATCCGCAGCAGTTCCTCGGGGACGTAGTCGTCGAAGGTGATGGTCCGTGAGAAACGGGATGCCACACCGGGGTTGACGGTCAGGAACCGCTCCATCTCGGCGGTGTAGCCGGCGACGATCACCACGACCGCGTCGCGGTGGTCCTCCATCAGCTTCACCAGGGTGTCGATGGCCTCCTTGCCGAAGTCCCGCCCCGAGTCCTCCGGCGACAGCGCGTACGCCTCGTCAATGAACAGCACACCGCCACGGGCCCGTTCGAACGCCTCCTGGGTGCGGATGGCGGTGGAGCCGATGTGCTCGCCCACCAGGTCGACGCGGGACACCTCGACGAGATGGCCCTTCTCCAGGACACCGAGCGAGGCCAGGATCTCGCCGTAGAGCCGGGCGACGGTGGTCTTGCCGGTGCCGGGGGAGCCCGTGAAGACCAGATGCCGTTTCACGGACGCCGCCTTGAGGCCCGCCTGCTGTCGACGGCGGCCCACCTCGATCATGTCGGTGAGGGCACGCACCTCGCGCTTGACGCTCTCCAGGCCCACCAGCGCGTCGAGTTCACCGAGGACTGCCTTCGACGTCCGTGACGGCTTCTCCGGCTCGGCGGCGGGCACCCCGGCCGTGTTCGGCTGCGGCTCGACCGTCCGCTGCACCGGGATGGAGCCCAGCAGACCGGGAGACTGGGCGGTCGTCGCCTGGGTGACCGTCTCCTGCGCCGTCGGGGGGCGTACGCCCGCGCTCTCGTCGCTGGTGCAGTCCTCGACCACCGGCCCGCCGCCGGTGGCCCCGGGCCCGCCGTCCGCGAACTCGTAACCGCCGCGCGCACAGCGCTCCGTACGGCACTTGCGCAGGGTGGCCCGGCAGCCGTCGATGATGTGGAAGCCGTAGCCGCCGCTGCCGGTCACCCGGCAGTTGTGGAAGCTGCCGCGGCCCTCCGCCGACACATAGAAGCCCGCCTCGGCGGGCGAGGTCACCGTGCAGCGCTCGATGGTGGGGTCCGCCCCCTTGGTGACGATCACGCCGGTCTGGGTGCCGTCCACCGTGCAGCCGTTGAGCGTGCCACCGCTGCCGTGGTCGCGGAACCAGGCGCCCGTGGCCGCGTCCTTGATGCGGCAGTCGTCGAGCTGGGCGGTGGCGCCGTCGCTCACCGACACCGCTGTGTTCCGCACCTGCGTCAGATCGCTGTCGACGACGTCCGCGCGCGAACCCCGGTCGAGTACGAACAGCGCGTCCGGCACATCGTGCACTCGGCACGACTCCAGCACCGCCGTCGCGCCGTCGCTGACCCAGACCGCCGGATAGTCACCGGTGCTGTCGAAGATCTCGCACTGGTTGGCGTCCACGCGCGTTCCCGGGTCCCACACCGACAGGCCGTTGCGCCCGAACTGCCGCACCGACGTACGGGTCAGCGTGAGGACCGAGCGGGAACGCAGGTCCACCGCGTTCTCCGGGATGTCGTGGATACGGCAGTCCGCGAGGGTCAGCACGGCGTCCGTGTCGAGGGTGACGCCGTCGGCGGTCGTACGGTGCACATCGCAGTCGGTGAGGTGGGCCGTGGCCCGCCCGGTGATCTGTACGCCGCTGCCGCGGATCTCGTAGACCTCGCAACCGATCGCCTCCAGCGCGGAGTTCTCCCCGGTCGCCGTCAGGCCCGAGCCCGAAGTGTGGTGAATCCGGCAGCGGTCCAGGCGCGGATGACCGCCGCCGCGCACCGCGACACCGGCCTGCCCTGCGGCCACCACCTCGCACTCCTCGAACACACCACCGCCGCCGTCCACCACGGCGATACCGATCCCGGCCGGATTGTCGACCGTGCACCGCCGTACGGTCGGGCGGGCATGCCCCCGGACCTCGATGCCGACCGCGGAGCGCGTGACGATCCTCAGGTCCAGCAGCTCGGGTGCGCCGTCCTCGACGAGCAGGGCGGGCGCCGCCGCGTCCTGGCCCTCGACATGCAGGTCCTGCACCACGGCCGAGGCGGCCACGGTCAGCGGCACCCCGTCCACGGGCGCGATACGGACCGAGCCGGGCGAGCCCTCCGGGCCGCGCAGCGTAACCCCGCGCTGCACGACGAGGTTCTCCCGGTATGTGCCGGGAGCGACGATGAGCACATCGCCGTCGCTCGCGGCCTCCAGGGCCGCGGCGAGCGATGAGTACTCACCCGTGCGGCGCCGCCACCGCGATGTACCGGTGTGCGTCACCTGGACCGTGCCCTGTGCCATGGCGTTGCTGTGCCCCCACCTCGTGGAACGCGGGTGATGCCGAACAGTTCGGCTGGTCGGTCCACCGTAGCGTGCGCGGGCAGGGCGAGTTGACCGTAGTGGCAAGGCGGTCAGCTACCGGTGCCCGTCCTGCCCCAGTCCGGTCCCGCCTTGTCCCATGCCTGGTCCAGGCGGGCGTATCTGCGGCGGACCATGCGCCAGACGATCAGCCGCCGGGCGCTCTCGACCACTCCGGCGGCGAGGACGGCGGTGCCGAATCCGGCCAGCACGGCATGGGTGGTCGCGGTGGCGGTGTCCAGGGGCCGGCCGACTATTCGGCCCTGTCCGTCCGTCCACAGCGTGAAGTGGTCCCCGGGGTGGGGGGTCTTGAGGCCGGCCATGACCGTGCCCTGATGGTCGGTGCCGTCCGGGCCGGTCCAGTCGGCGACCACCCGGCTCTGCCGGTCACGGGTCGTGGCGGTCTCGGGGTCGGGGTCCAGCGGGGAGCCGTCGACCTTCTTGACGACGGTGGCCGTCACCAGATGCCGGGACTTGTGCTGTTCGCGCACCGAGCGCTGCAGTGCGTCCTGGGCGGCTGTCCCGACGACGGCGCCGATCAGGGGCGTGACGAGGAGGATCACGACGAGGGCCCCGAGCGCGAGCCACGCCTCCGCCAGATCCGTCGCCCGGCGCAGCGGATTGCGTCGCCAACGCCACAGCCCCGCGCACGCCCGCAGCCCACCGATCGCCCGCACGATCCCCCACACCCCCTTCCGCGTCCGTGATCATCTCGACGGCCGTCTCATGAAGTTCTCATCACCCTCAACGGCCGGGCCGGGTGTGTGTGTTCCCCGTACATGGACCCGATCGCCCGGAATGAGGTTTGGTTTTCAAGGTTATTGGGGTCGGTCAAAGCCGAAAGGAACAGAACTATTCGAGAACGCGCAGAGGGTCACCGATCCGCACCATGCCCTCGGATTCCGGGATCAGGTTCTGCCCGAAGACGAGCTTGTCGCCGAAGCGGCGGTGCCGGGCGAGGGTGCGCAGGGGCTCCCGGCCGCGTGCGGCGGTGTCCTGGTCGGTGGTGGTCACCACGCAGCGCCCGCACATCTTGGCGACGCGGAAGGTGACCTCCCCGACGGCGACGCGCCGCCAGCCGTCCTCCTCCCAGGCGTCCGTGCCTCCGACCACCAGATTCGGCCGGAAACGATTCATGGGCAGCGGACCCTCTTCGGGGTGCTCGCCGTGTGCGATCAGGGAGTTGAGGGCGTCGAGAGAGGCGAGCGTCGTGATCAGCAGGGGGTAGCCGTCGGCGAAGCTCACGGTCTCGCCGGGACGGGCGTACTCGGGGTCGATCGCGCGGCGGGTCGCCGGGTCGTCGAGGTGCACCAGCCGTACGGGGATCTCCAGGTAGGCGCTGAACCAGGCGTGTGCCTCGGGGGCGGCCGGTATGCCCTCCACCTTGTCCCGCCACAGCTCCACCGTCGTCGTGTCGGCCGGCTCGGGCACGGGGACGGTGAGCGGCTCGCGGCCGGGCGCGGACAGCACGAGGCCGCCGCCGGGCAGCAGCCCGGCGGCGGCCAACGCCATACGCGGATGCGGACGTTGAGTGATGACCTTGCCCGAGTCGTCCACCAGCACCCAGCGGCGGTCGCCCGCCAGCCCCCAGGGCTCCACGACGGCCTCGTCGGGCGCGAAGCCCCGGGCCGCCTTCAGCGGGTGGACATGGATCGAGTGCAGTGCCGGATTCCCCATGGGGTCATCCTGCCAGCAGCCGATGACAACCCCACGCGGAATGTCCGGACGGATACCTCGGCCCCCGCGGTCCTTCCGGCCGCGGCCTCAGTACCCCCGGTACTGCTGTCCGTTGTTGTACGGGTCCTGCGGGTACGGGGCGGCCGGGGCCGGGCGGGGAGCCGCCGGGCGCATGGCCTCGTACCCGGTGCCGCCGCCCATGGGGCGCTGCTGCTGCGGCTGGACGCCCGGGTAACCGCGCGGACCCGCGGCCTGCTGCGGGATGTACGCGGTGGGCGCCTGCTGCAGCGGCGAGGGCTGCTGGGTCTGCGGATAGCCGTAGGCCGGGGAGGGCTGGGAGGGGCCCGCCGGAAGCGCGGGCAGCGCCGACGGGAGCGCGGGCAGATTGCTGCCCGGGGTGTCGTACTGGGCGGGGACTCGGATCGGCGCGATCTGAGGGGTTCCCCGCTCGGCGACGAGGGAGTCGTAGATCGGGGTGTCCGCGAAGGACGAGGCGGAGTAGTAACCGCCGCCATAGGTGGAGCGGGGGGAGGTCATGGCACATAAGTTAAGCCCACGATGTGCTGGTTGGGGAGACCGATAAGAGGGTTGTTTTCCGTGTCGGCGGTGACGCTGGATCGCCAATGCGAGCGAACTCGGCGAAAAAGGGCAGCAAAGAGCGTTCTGATCGTGTAAAGGGCGAGTTCCCGGCAGGTTACCGGGGGTTGACCACTCGTCTTTCGGTACGGGTTCTGGGGGTTCGGGCACCTGTGGGAATAGGTTTGGCGCCGACAACGGAGCCGTAGGGAACCGATCGGATCGGTTGGCCGGTGTGGTATCGGCTGGGCGATCACCATCGGGTGATCTTCTGGACGACCATTGATGGGGGCGAGCATGTCAATGCCGAAAGGATCGAACGTCGTCGTGCCGACGACGGCGCTTCGCGTGGAATTGGGCTGGCGTTCCGGACCGGGAGTACCCGACGCGGACGCCTCGGCGCTGCTGCTCGTCGCCGGAAAGGTGCGCTCCGACGCCGACTTCGTCTTCTACAACCAGCCGGCGCACTCCTCCGGCGCGGTCCGCCACGAGGGCAAACGGGACAACGGCGGCCAGGTGACCGACGTGCTCCTCGTCGACCTCGCGCGCGTGGAGCCCGCCGTGGAGACCGTCGTGCTCGCCGCCTCGGCCGACGGCGGCACCTTCGGGCAGGTGCCGGGGCTGCACATCCGGGTCGTCGACGACCGGGCGGGCACCGAGGTCGCGCGGTACGACAGCGCCGACGCGAGTGTGGAAACCGCCTTTGTGCTCGGGGAGTTCTACCGCAGGCAGGGCGCCTGGAAGTTCCGGGCCGTCGGGCAGGGCTACGGCAGCGGACTCGAAGGTCTCGCCACCGACTTCGGCATCACGGTCGACGAACCCCAACACGCTCAGCGGACGCCGACGGCCCCGCCGACACCGGTGGCACCACCCACCCCCGTCACACCGCCCACCCCGGTCGCCCCGCCGGTCACCGTGCCGCCCCCGGTGACGCACGCCCCGCCCGCGCCCCCGGCGCCACCCGCGCAGCCCCCGGCCCCCGTTCGCCTCACCAAGGTCACGCTCACCAAGGAGGCCCCGGCGGTCTCCCTGGCCAAGCAGGGCGGCACCTCTGGCGCCATGCGCGTCAACCTCAACTGGGAGGTGCGCAAGCAGTTCACCGGCTGGGGCAGCAAACTGGGCCGGGCCGTCGCCATGCACGCGGACCTGGACCTCGACCTGTGCGCCCTGTTCGAACTGTCCGACGGCAGCAAGGGCGTCGTCCAGGCCCTGGGCAACGCCTTCGGGGCGCTGCACCGGCCGCCGTTCATCCACCTCGACGGCGACGACCGCACCGGAGCCGTGGCCTCCGGCGAGAACCTCACCATCAATCTGGACCACAAGCACGCCTTCCGGCGCATCCTCATCTTCGTGACCATCTACGAGGGCGCCCGCTCCTTCGCCGACCTCCACGCCACGGTCACCCTCCAACCCCAGCACGGCGCCCCCGTCGACTTCTCCCTCGACGAATGCACCGTCCCCTCCACCGTCTGCGCCCTCGCCCTCATCACCCAGCAGAACGGCGACCTCATCGTCCAACGCGAGGCCCGCTACCTCGTCCCCGAACGCGGAGTGAGCCCACAGCGGACGGTCGACCACGCCTACGGCTGGGGCATGAACTGGACACCGGGCCGGAAGTAGAGGCCCATGCAGCCCGGAAGCAAAGGCCCATACAGAGGAGCTAGCCCTCCTCCGGGACCGTGTCCGGGCGGGAGTAGGTGCGGCCCTTCCAGGCCGCACCCCGGCCCCTGTAGTGCTGTACCGCCGAGTCGACCGTCATCAGGAGGTACAGGAACGCGGTGAAGGGCAGCAGGGGAGCGAGCCACAGGGGCTGGGCGTAGTAGCGGAGCATCGGGGCGTACGTCGCCGTCATCAGGGCCCAGGCCGCCGCCCCGGCGCCCACCGCCCAGGGGTCCGCCGTGATCAGGCCGATCAGGAGGGCGACGGGCGGGACCAGATACACCAGGGTCAGGCCCAGGACCGTGCCGAGGAGCAGCAGCGGGTTGTGCAGGAGCTGGGCGTAGGCGCTGCGGGAGATCATGCGCCACAGGTCGTGGAGGCGGGGGTAGGGGCGGATGCTGTCGACCCGTTCCGCGAGGCCCAGCCAGATGCGGCCGCCGGATCTCTTGACCGCCCGGGCCAGCGCGACGTCGTCGATGACGGCCTGGCGGATCGAGTCCGGCACACGGGCCCGTTCCGCCGCCTCCGCGCGCAGGAGCACGCAGCCGCCCGCTGCCGCCGCCGTGCGTGAACCCGCTACGGCGATCCGGCGGAACGGATACAGCTGGGCGAAGAAGTAGACGAACGCGGGGACGACGAGGCGTTCCCAGACGCTCTCCGCGCGCAGGCGGGCCATCTGCGAGACCAGGTCGTAGCCGCCGGTGCGCGCCGCCGCCACCAATCGGCGCAGGCTGTCGGGGCGGTGGGCGATGTCCGCGTCCGTGAGGAGGAGGAATTCCGGGCCACGCGCGCGTGCCAGGGCGATTCCGTGGCGTACGGCCCAGAGCTTGCCCGTCCAGCCGGGGGGTGGTTCACCGGGGGAGGAGACCGTGAGGGGCAGGGCGTCGGGGTGGCGGGACAGGGCGCGGGCGAGGTCGCCGGTGCCGTCCGTGCTGTTGTCGTCGATCAGGAAGATCTCCGCGCGGCCCGGGTAGTCCTGGGCCAGCAGCGACGGCAGGCTCTCGGGGAGGACCGACGCCTCGTCGCGGGCGGGCACGACCACACAGACGCGCGGCCAGTCCCCGGGGTCCCGCCGGGGTGGGAGGCGTACGTCCGTGCGCCAGAAGAAGCCCTGGCCGAGCAGCAGCCACAGCCAGGCGGCCAGTGAAACGGTGGCGGTCCACGCGATGCCGGTCACATCCGCAGTCTGCCCCACGGCGACGGGCCCACCGGGGCGATCGACTATCGTGGCCGGGTGAAGATCGCGCTCATGGACTCCGGTATCGGTCTGCTCCCCGCCGCCGTCGCGGTACGGCGACTGCGGCCCGACGCGCACCTCGTGATCTCCTCCGACCCCGACGGCATGCCCTGGGGCCCGCGTACCCCCGAGGACCTGACCCGGCGTGCCCTGGCCGTGGCCGAGGCCGCCGCCGCGCACCGCCCCGACGCCCTGATCGTCGGCTGCAACACCGCCTCCGTGCACGCCCTGCCCGCCCTGCGCGCCCTCCTCGAACCGGAACTTCCGGTCATCGGCACCGTCCCGGCGATCAAACCGGCCGCGGCATCCGGCGGCCCCTTCACCATCTGGGCCACCCCCGCCACCACCGGCAGTCCCTACCAGCGCGGGCTCATCGCGGAGTTCGCCGACGGCGTGCCGGTCACCGAGGTGCCCTGCTGGGGGCTCGCCGAAGCCGTGGAGCACGCCGACGAGACGGCCATCGACGCCGCCATCACCGCCGCCGCCGCGCTCACCCCCGACGATGTCATGACCGTCGTCCTGGGCTGCACCCATTACGAACTGGTCGCCGACCGCATCCGCGCCGCCCTCCAGAAGCCGGGCCGCCCGCCCCTCGTCCTGCACGGTTCCGCCGGTGCCGTCGCCGCCCAGGCGCTGCGCCGCATCGGTGAGTTCCCCGCGCCCGACGCCGAGCCGACCGACGCGACCCTCACGGTGATCCTCAGCGGACGAGAGGGCGCGCTGCCCGCGCCGGCGCTCGGCTACGAGGAGGCCAGACTGCTCGGCGCGGTCGGCCCGGCACTGGCCCTGCGCCCCGAGCAGTAACGTTCCGCGACCAGGTGCCCGCGCTACGGAACCTGAGTACGCTCATTGCCATGAGGGACCACCCCCACGGTGAGAAGGGCTCCCCCGAAGCCCCCCATCCCGAGGTCTGGACCGGACGCGCAACCAACCGCGCCCAGTGGCTCCTGGCACTCGGCGGTGCCGCCTGCATGGCACTCGGCATCGAACTCGCGGTCGACTCCGCATGGACGTCCGGCACCCCGCTCGTCATGTCCGTCGTCGGCTGCATCGCCGCCGGACTGCTGGTCATGTTCGGCACCCTCGCCTTCGTGCACGTCTCCGTGCGCATCGACAAGGACTGCCTGGAAGTGCGCTGCGGCCACATCGGCGTACCGCGCCGCCGCATCCCCCTCTCGCAGATCACCGACGTCGACTTCATCGCCTGTGTCACCCCTCACGAGTGGGGCGGCTGGGGCTACCGCTGGCGGCCGCACAAGGGCACCGCCGTCGTCGTACGGCGTGGTGAGGGCGTCGTGCTCATCCTGGGGGACGGCCATACGTTCACGATCACCGTGGACAACGCGGAGACCGCCGTACGCGTCATCCGCGCCCACCTCCGCCCGAAGGCCCCCGGCGCCGCCCGCTGACCGCCCCACCGGTCACTCGCCCTCGGGCACGCCCACGCCGTCATCCCCGTCAGCCGCCGTCCGGTACGCCGGTGCCGTCGGACCCGTCCGTGAGCGGTCGTGCCGTCGCCATGCCCGCCAGCAGGCCCGCGCCCGCGGTCACCGTCGTGAAGCTGAGCGCGTTGCCGACCGCGGCGATGGCGGCCAGCGCGGTGAGGGCGGCGCCGGCGGTGAGGACGACCGGGGTGGGGCGAGGGGCGCGCCACAGGACGTACAGGACCCAGCAGTAGACCGTGGCGAGCAGGGCGACACCGATGAGGCCCTGTTCGGCGGCCAGTTGGAGCGGTGCCGAGTGGGGCTTGTCGTCGGAGGACGCCGACAGGGTGATCGTCGTGCCGAGCTCCCCGAAACGGCCTGGGCCCGCGCCCAGCAGCGGATCGTCGTGGGCCAGGTGGAGCGCGTCGCGCCAGAGCAGGACGCGGTGCGCGGTGAGCCGGCCCTCCAGGGCGTCGGTCAGTCCGATCGGCAGGACGTCCTCGGCGATCGCCCAGGTCGTCCCCGTCACCACGGCTGTCAGCAGGGCCAGCCCGGCGAGCCCCACGCCCCGGTGGCGCATACGGGCGGCGGCGAGCGAGCACAGCAGGACCCCGGTGCAGGCGAAGAGGCCGGTGGCCGAGCCGAGCACCCCGGCGGTCACCGTCACCCCGGCGGCCAGCAGCGCCAGGGCGAACCGCACGCCGGAGGCACGGGCCGCCCAGGCCGCGCAGCAGGCGGCACCGGCGGAGAGGGCCAGCAGCGCGGCCGTCGCGCCCGTGTGGCCCAACGGGGTGACCAGAAGTGAGCCGCCCATGGTGTGCGGGGCGGTGATCGCCAGGCCGAGAGCCCCCAGCGCCCCCACGGTCGGGGCGAGCACCGGCAGCAGGGCCCCGCTGATCCGGCCCGCCGCGTAACCCGCCGACAGCGCGAGCACCGCCAGCAGCACCCCCTCCGGGCGCCCGCCCCGGCTCGCCGCCGTGATCAGCGCCCAGGCCGCGCACGCCCCGAGCAGCAGCACACCCGTGACATCAGAAACGTTCCGTCTGTCACCCGCGGCCGATGCACCGGCCGCGGACTCCGTCCCTGTGGACCCCTGCCCCCTCAACTGTGTCAGCCCCCCGACTGTGCCGGGCCCCGATCGCCCGGCCCTGCTCGGCCGCACGTCAGAGCCTCGGGCACACCGTAACGGGTGAGGTGGCGATGTGTGGATGAGTTGCGCAGGAACGTTGCGGCCGCGGTGAGGAAAACGCCTCACAGGGGCCGCGCCGACCGTCCTGTCGGCGCCGGGGTGACGCGCCGTAGACTCGCCGAGTGACCGTCACCGCCACTCCCATAGACGAGCCGGAACAGCTGGAACCGCAGGCCGCGCCCGTCTCCCGTGTCTCCCGCTGGGGGCGCAAGCTCCTTCCGGCCGCCGTCGCCGCGCTCTGCGGGGTGCTGCTCTACGTCAGCTTCCCGCCCCGGACCGTGTGGTGGCTGGCGCTGCCCGCCTTCGCGGGCTTCGGCTGGGTGGTGCGCGGGCGGAGCTGGAAGGCGGGGCTCGGGCTCGGCTATCTGTTCGGCCTCGGATTTCTGCTGCCGCTGCTGAAGTGGACCGGAGTCGAGGTCGGCCCCGTGCCGTGGATCGCGCTCGCCGCCATCGAGGCGGTGTTCGTGGCGTTCGTCGGCGCGGGTGTCGCCGTCGTGTCGAAGCTGCCGGGCGCGCCGGTGTGGGCCGCCGCGCTGTGGACCGCCGGGGAGGCGGCACGCGCGCGTGCCCCGTTCAGCGGCTTCCCCTGGGGCAAGATCGCCTTCGGTCAGGCCGACGGGGTCTTCCTGCCACTGGCCGCGCTCGGCGGCACCCCGGTCCTCGGTTTCGCCGTCGTGCTCTGCGGCTTCGGGCTCTACGAGGTCGTACGTCTGGTCGTCGAGGCGCGGCGCGGCGGGGCCGCCCCGCACAAGGCGACCGCGATCGTGGCGGCGCTCAGTCTGGCCGTGCCCCTGCTCGCCGCCTTCGCCTCGCGTGCCCTGGTCAGCGACAAGGCCGAGACCGGCACGGTCACCGTGGCGGCCATCCAGGGCAACGTCCCGCGTCTGGGGCTCGACTTCAACGCCCAGCGGCGGGCCGTCCTCGACTACCACGCCAGGGAGACCGAACGGCTGGCCGCCGAGGTCAAGGCCGGCAAGGTCGCACAGCCGGACCTCGTGCTGTGGCCGGAGAACTCCTCCGACATCGACCCCTTCGCCAACGCCGACGCCCGCGCGGTCATCGAGCAGGCCGCCCAGGCCATCGACGCCCCCATCTCCGTCGGCGGAGTCGTCGAGAAGGACGGCAAGCTCTACAACGAGCAGATCCTCTGGGACCCCGAGAAAGGTCCCGTCGACACCTACGACAAGCGCCAGATCCAGCCGTTCGGCGAGTACCTGCCGCTGCGCGGATTCATCGGGGCCATCAACAGCGAGTGGACGTCGATGGTCCGCCAGGACTTCAGCCGGGGCACCGAGCCCGGGGTGTTCACCATGGGCGGCGCCAAGGTCGGCCTCGTCACCTGCTACGAGGCGGCCTTCGACTGGGCGGTGCGCTCCGAGGTCACCGATGGCGCCCAGCTGATCTCGGTGCCGAGCAACAACGCGACGTTCGACCGCAGCGAGATGACGTACCAGCAGCTCGCCATGTCCCGGGTCCGGGCCGTCGAGCACAGCCGTACGGTCACCGTTCCGGTGACGAGTGGCGTCAGCGCGATCATCATGCCGGACGGCAGGGTCACCCAGAAGACGGGAATGTTCGTCGCCGATTCCCTGGTGCAGAAGGTGCCGCTGCGGTCCTCCGAGACGCCCGCGACCAAGCTCGGTGTGCTGCCCGAGATGCTTCTGGTACTGGTCGCGGCGGGTGGGCTCGGCTGGGCCATCGGGGCCGGTGTGCGCGGGAGGCGCGCCGGTGGCGTGTAGCCGTACGCCTCAGGTGCGCGTCCTGGCAGGGCGGGGATGAGGGAACCGGCCCGTTAGGGTCGGAGCCATGCCTACCCCTGACTTCATCCGCCACATCCGCGCCTCCGCCGGTCACCAACTCCTCTGGCTCCCCGGGGTCACCGCGCTCGTCTTCGACGACGAGGGGCGCGTGCTCCTCAACCGCCGCTCCGACACCGGCAAGTGGTCGCTGATCGGCGGCATCCCGGAGCCCGGGGAGCAGCCCGCCGCCTGTGCCGTGCGGGAGGTCTTCGAGGAGACGGCCGTGACGTGCGTGGCCGAGAAGGTCGTCCTGGTCCAGGCCCTGGACCAGGTCCGCTACGACAACGGTGACGTCTGCCAGTACATGGACACCACGTTCCGGTGCCGGGCCGTCGGCGGTGAGGCCCGCGTCAACGACGACGAGTCGCTGGACGTGGGCTGGTTCTCGCTCGACGATCTGCCGGACCTGCACGAGTTCGGGCTGTTCCGGATCAAGCAGGCGCTGTCCGACGGGCCCACCTGGTTCGACCCGACCGTCTGAGTCAAGGCCTGGGGCCGGTGCCCCGACGCTGGACGGGAACAGGATGTTCAGCGGGCGCCGGGCCCGGCCGACACTCGCCAGCCACGGCCCGATCCCCTGCTGCCCGAGCAACTGCCCGATGTCGCCTCGATGTTCGAGTTGGCGCCCAGGGTGGTAGTGCAGGAGCAGGCGGGCGCCGGTCACCTCACGGATGTCGGACGCACCGCCCTCGCCTGCCACTTGCACGTGCTCGCGTTCGTCGAGGAGTGCGCCCTCGGCGTGAGGGCACTGCCGACGGAGAGGGACACCACCATGGGTGAGGCATCCGACATCGCGTTGCTGGCCGTGCGGTTCGTACTGGGTGCGGTGATGATCGCGCACGGCTGGAACCACTGGCGCGGCGGAGGCGGCATCAGCGGTACGGCCGGATGGTTCGCCGGGCTCGGCCTGAGACGGCCCCGACTGCAGGCATGGCTCAGCGTGCTCACCGAGATGAGCGCCGGGGTTCTGATCATCGCCGGGTTCCTGACGCCGCTGGCCTGCGCGGCCGTACTCTCGGTGATGCTGATCGCCGGGCTCCTCGCCCACCGCCCCAATGGGTTCTTCGTGTTCAAGGAGGGCTACGAGTACGTCCTCGTCCTGGGCGTCCTCGTGGTGGCCCTCGGCGCGTGGGGGCCCGGCGAGATAGCCCTGGACACGGCCGCCGACACAGCGGTGACCGGCTGGGCGGGCGCCGGGGTGGTCCTGGGCGTGGGCCTGGCCGGGACGGCGGGGCTGCTGGGGGTGTTCTGGCGGCCGGAGAAGAAGCCGTGAACGCTTCGCCGTGAGCGCCGCGACGGGCGGTCGGGCGTCCGCAGCGTAGTCGTGGGTGGTCGCGTCCCGAGGGTGGTCACTGCCAGGCACCGTCGGTATGGTCCCCTCGCCCGAGGACTCGCACCTGACGGTGACGCTTCGTCAAGTTCCCGGCTGCGGGCGGACGGTGAGGATCTGCCGGGCGTGGCCGACCGGGCCGTCCGTGTCGTGCAGGATCGTGCTGGTGAGGCCCTGACCCGAGGGGCCGAAGGCGACCGTCGTGTCCAACCCCGTCCATCCGGCTCGCGGCGAGCGGTGGAGATGGACCGTCAGATCGACGTTGGGGAACATCCACGCGGTCGGCGGTTGCCGGACGGCGATGCCGTTGGCGGTGTCGACGAGCGCCAGATATGACGCGAGGGGGCTGACGGGGACCCCGGCGACCAGGTCGAGCGGTGTGGAGAGCCACGCGGTCGTGCGGCCGGGGCGGAGCGGTGAGACCGGGCGGACGTCCAGGGAGGAGACATAGCCGCCGGGCCAGACGTCGGACATGGGCCAGGGGGACAGCGACTCGGGCGAGGGGAGGGTGTCGTCGGGGCCGCCGGCGACCGCGGTGGTGTCGATGTCCGCCAGCAGCCAGGCCCGGGCCCGGACCACCGGGCGGCCGGCCATCCGTACGACCGCTTCCACGAGCTCGATGGTCCGTCCGGGGCGGATGGTCTCCACCTCGATCTCGCACTCGTCCAGGGCGAGTCGGCCGAGGATGTCGTAGCTGATCCGGGAGAGCAGCAGGCCGTTGTCCGAAGCGTCGGCCCGGTGGCGGTCGATGGCGTGGACGACGAGGCCGCCCAGCGGGCTGAAGTGCTGCTCGGCGGAGTTCCAGGCCCCGCCCGCGTGGGGCGTCGGCTTGTAGCGGTGGTCGTCGATGGCCTCGCCTTCCTCAGCGGGCGTCAAGCCGGGCCGCTGACGGGGCCCGGCCGTTCACGCGGGCCGGGCCAGGCCGACGTCGTACGCGAAGATCACCGCCTGGACGCGGTCGCGGGCGCCGATCTTGGTGAGGATGCGGCTGACGTGGGACTTGACGGTGGACTCGGCGAGGTGGAGGCCTTCGGCGATCTCGGCGTTGGTGGCGCCGGTGGCGATGGCGGTGAGCACCTCGCGTTCGCGTTCGGTGAGTTCGGCGAGCCGGCGGTCGTGTTCCTTCGTACCGCCGGGCCGATGGCTGGTGAAGGTGTCGATGAGCCTGCGGGTGATGCCGGGCGAGATCACGGAGTCCCCGGCGGCGACGGCGCGAATGCCGACGACGAGTTCGTCGGGGCGGGCGTCCTTGAGGAAGAAGCCGCTGGCCCCGGCGCGGAGCGCGCCATAGGCGTACTCGTCGAGGTCGAAGGTCGTCAGGACCAGGACCCGGGAGCGACCGCCGGACTCGGCGATGCGGCGGGTGGCCTCGATACCGTCCATGCCGGGCATCCGGACGTCCATCAGGACGACGTCGGGGCGCAGTTCGGCGGTCTTGCGGACGGCTTCGCCGCCGTTGGTGGCCTCGCCGGCGACGGTCATGTCGGGCTGGGCCTCCAGGAGCATCCGGAAGCCGAGGCGTTGCAGGGCCTGGTCGTCGACGATGAGGACGGTGGTCATAGCGGCGGATTCTCCGGGTGAGAGGTGGGGGTGGAGAGGGTGGCGGGTGTGGTGGGGACGAGATGGGCGTGGACGCTCCAGCCGCCTCGGGGGTTGGGGCCGGCGGTGACACCGCCCTGGTAGAGGGCGGCGCGTTCGCGCATGCCGACCAAGCCCTTGCCGCTGCCGCCATCGCCGCCCCGGTGGTCTTTGGGCGCGGTGGGGCGAGGCGGGCCGGTGTCCTCGACGGAGACGCGTACGGCGTCGGGGGTCGCGGTGACGGAGACGGTGACCGTCGTGTCGAGGGCGGCGTGCTTGAGGGTGTTGGTGAGGGCCTCCTGGACGATGCGGTACACGGCCAGTTGGAGGCCCTGGGACAGCGCGGTGAGATCGCCGTCGGTGTGCAGGGCGGCGGTGGGGCCCGCTGCCCGGAAGCGTTCCAGGAGGGCGTCGAGGTCGGCGAGCGAGGGCTGCGGGGCGAGCGGGGCGTCGCCGCCCGGCGTGTCCTCGACGCCGATGACGGCGAGGAGGCGGCGTAGTTCGCCGAGGGCGTCCCGGCCGCTCTCGGCGATGATCCGCAGGGTCTCGGCGCCGCGCTCCGGTTTGGTGGCGGCGAGCGCGGCGGCGCCGTCGGCGAGACCGACGATGACGGCGAGGGTGTGACCGAGGATGTCGTGCATCTCCCGTGACACCCGGGCGCGTTCCTGTGCGGCGGCCAGCCGCGCCTGCTGGTCGCGTTCCTTCTGCAGGGCGTCGATGACCACGTTGACCAGCCGACCGGCCAGGCCGAGACCGGCGAACGCGGCCATGGCGGCCATCGCCAGCACGGTCACCACCTCGGGACGGGCCGCGTACTCCAGCTGGCCGCCGGTCCAGTAGACCGTGGCCCAGGCCACCAGTTGGGCGACGGTGACGCCCAGCGCGACGGCCAGTTGGCGCGGGGTGCCGTGGCGGCCGATGTTGAACAGGGCCACGGCGCGGGCGGCGTCCGCGCCGTTGAAGGTGTCCAGGGCCATGGCGACCCCGGACACGGCGGTGACGATCGCGAACACGAGCACGGGACGGCGCTCCCGCCACAGCAGCGGAACGGCGAACGCCACGATCAGCGCCGACTGCACCTGCCACTCGGCGTGGTTGGCCGGGTTGAGCAGCGAGGGCACACCCGCCGTCGCGACCAGCGCCGGGACGCCCCAGCGGCGGGCCCAGGGATGCGCCTGGTCGGCCATCCGCCATCCGGCCAGCCGGAGCACGATCGGGACGATCAGGCGTTGCTCCGGGTCGGTGGACAGGGGGACGGGGAGCCGGGGCAGGCGGCGGCGGGTACGGGCCGCTGGTTCGGGTGGTGCGGTCATGGTGAGCGCCCTTCGTCGTGCAGGCGGGGCTGTCCGCCGGTCCGGGGGAGTGGACCGGCGGACGGGGTGGGGGAGGCGGGTCGGGTGGATGGTGGGGGGAGGGTGAGGGGGAGGCGGTGGAGGGGGAGACGGTCGGTCGGTGATCCACCACCGAGGTGGGGATCGTACGACCGCGCCGTCGTTCGCCCCCGACCGGGCTCGCGGAACCACGGCCTCGGCGGGCGGGCCACGCCTGGGCGGTGTCGGCTCCGGGCGGCCCCGACTATGTCGATTTTCGCCCCCGCCGCCCCTACCCATCCCTTCACCAGGGGCGGCTGCCCCTTTGACCCCCGCTTGGGCTTCGCCCTTGGGCGCGGACGAGCCCGGGTGTCGCGGTTCGTTGGCGGCGTTCGGTGTGTGGGGGCTGGTCGCGCCCGCGCGGCGGAGCCGCATATGGATACAGCCCCGCGCCCCTTTCGAGGGCCTTCGGCCTCTCGATCCCTCGGTCGAGGTCGCCTGCGCCGGCTTCGCCGCCCGGCCGCTTCGGGTTCGGTCAGCTCTGCCCCGTCGGCGCCGCCGGTACCCGCTCCTGTGCCTTTGGTTCGGCGGGCTCCTTCTGCTCTCGGGCCGCGAGGGCGTGGCGGAGTTTCTCGCCCTCCACGTCCACGTCGGGGATGGCTCGGTCGAGCCAGTCGGGCAGGGACCAGGCCCTGCGGCCGACCAGGGTCATCACCGCCGGGACTATGGTCATGCGGACCACGAAGGCGTCGAAGAGGACGGCGGCGGCCAGGCCCAGGCCGATGGACTTGACCAGGGCGGTGTCGTCGAGGAGGAACCCGGCGAACACCGAGATCATGATGACCGCGGCGGCCGTGACCACCCGGGCCCCGTGCCGGAACCCGGAGACGATCGCCTCGGTCGGCTCGGCCCCGTGGACGTACTCCTCGCGCATCCGGGTCACGAGGAACACCTCGTAGTCCATGGCGAGACCGAAGACCACACCGATCAGGAGGATCGGCAGCACGCTCACGATCGGCGCGGTCTGCTCGACCCCGAACACATCGGCGAGCCAGCCCCACTGGAAGACCGCGACCAGCACACCCAGGGTGGCGACCACGCTGAGCAGGAAGCCCAGGGCGGCCTTGAGCGGGACCAGGATCGAACGGAACACCAACAGCAGCAGCACCAGGGCGAGTCCGACCACGATGGCCAGATACGGGACCATGGCGTCGCCGAGCTTCTGCGACACGTCGATGTTCACGGCGGTCGTACCGGTGACCATCAGATCGGCGCCGGTCTCCCGCTTCAGCGCGGCGCTGTGGTCGCGGATGTCGTTGACGAGGTCCTTGGTGGCCTCACTCGTCGGGGAACTCTTCGGGATCGCGCCGATCAGGCCGACGTCACCGGCCTCGTTGAAGACGGCCGGACGTACGGTCGCGATGTCGTCGAGACCGCCGATCATGTCGTACGCGTTCTGCGCGGCCGTCTTCGGGTCGTCGGCGGCGCGGGCGTCGACGACCACCGTCAGCGGCCCGTTGTAGCCGTCGCCGAAGCCCTTGCTCACGGTGTCGTAGGCGATCCGCTGGGTGGAGCCGGGGGCGGCCATGCTGTCGTCGGGCAGGGTCAGCCGGAGCGAGGCGGCCGGGAGGGCGAGGAGACCGAGGCCGAGGACCGAGACGATGAGCATCTTCACCGGGTTGCGGGTGACGAACCGGCCCCAGCGCACACCCATCGTGTCGCCCTCGCCGCGTTCCTGGGCCCGCAGCCGCTTCGTGGTGAGCTTCCCCTCCGTGATCCGCGTCCCGGCGAAGCCGAGCACGGCCGGCAGCAGCGTCAGCGCGATCACCACGGCGACGGCCACGGCGAACGCGGCGGCCAGACCCATGCTGGTGAGCATCTTGATCCCGATGACACTCAGCCCGGCCAGCGCGATGATCACGGTCAGCCCGGCGAAGACGACGGCCGAACCGGCGGTGCCCAGCGCCCGTCCGGCGGCCTCCTCCGGATTGTGCCCCTCGCGCAGCTCACCGCGGTAGCGGGAGACGATGAACAGGGCGTAGTCGATGGCGACGGCGAGGCCCAGCATCAGGGCCAGCGTCGAGGAGGCCGAGGCCATGTCGACGAAGGACGTGGCGATGGTGATGGCGCAGATCGCCGCCACGACCCCGAAGATCGCGGTGACGAAGGGCAGCCCGGCCGCCAGCAGTGAGCCGAAGGTGACGACCAGGACGAAAGCGGCGACCGCCAGTCCGATCAACTCGGCTGCCTTGCTGGCCTGTTCCTCCTGTACGGCGTTGCCGCCGAGGCTGACCGTGAGTCCGGCCTTCTCACCCTGCCCGGCGATGTCGCGCAGGGCGTCGCCGGCCGCGTCGGTGAGGTCGGCCCGGGGGACCTTGTAGGTGACCTGGGCGTAGGCGATCGTGCCGTCCTTCGAGACCAGGCCGCTCGCGAAGGGCTCGGTGACACTCGCCACCTGCGGTGCCTTCAGCAACTCGGCGACCAGCGTGCCGATCTCCGCCTTGTTCGCCTCGGAGGTCAGCTTCCGACCCTTCGGCGCCTCGAAGACGACCTGGGCCGTGGCACCGCTCGCGGACGCCTGCGGGAACTCCTTCTCCAGCAGGTCGATGGCCTTCTGGGACTGGGTGCCGGGGAGGGTGAAGTCGTCCGTCGTGGTGCCGGAGACGCTGCCGGCGCCTATGCCGACGACGGCCAGTACGACGATCCACGCCATCAGGAACAGCCGTCGTCGCCGGAACGCCGCACGGCCCAGACGATAGAGGAAGGTGGCCACGCAAGTACTCCCACCAGGAGAAGAGGATCAGTGCGAGAGGTCGGGGCCGCTCGGCCCCGTGCTCAAGCTAGGAGCGGAATCTCGCGCTTCTCCGGCACCACGGGACCGAATCCGGTGGGGGACCAGTACCGCGGTACCGGTGGATCTCCTCCTTGGGTCTGCTCCTCGTGTCTCCTCCTGAGGGTTCCTCCTCGCGTCTCCTCCTCGGCCGTCGACGGCTAGTGCCAGCCGAAGCGGCGGTCCACCACCGCGGCGAACTCGTCCAGGGTCAGCACGGAGTCCCCGTTCTGGTCGGCGGCGTCGAACAGCGCGGAGGCGGCGTCGACGTCCCCGAGCGCCCAGAACGGCAGATCCCCGGACGCGGCGAGGGACGGCCCCTTCGACCGCAGGGCGGTGATCACCTCCAGCCGGGTCAGCGTCCCGTTGTGATCGAGGTCGAGCGCCTCGAACAGCTTCCGGGCCTTGTCACTCGCCATGCGATCTCGTCCCTTTCTCGGCGGAGGGCCCACGCCATGCGGTCCGGTGGGCGCCGTACGTTCCAAACGTTCTGTTCCATGCCGTGCGTTCCATGGAGTGTGTTCCACGGCGTACATTCCACGGCGTTCTACAGGGCGCGGGCGACGAGGAGGGCCACGTCGTCGTGGTCGTCGGGGTGGCGCAGACCGTACAGGAGCAGGTCGCAGGTCGCCTCCAGCGAGCGGTGGGGTTCGTCGAGGAAGCCGAGCAGGACGTCCAGACGGTCGTCGATCGGGTGGTGCCGGGTCTCCACGAGGCCGTCGGTGTAGAGGACCAGCAGGTCATCGGGGTCGAGACGGGTCGTGGTGGTCTCGAAGGGGATGCCGCCGACGCCGAGCGGGACGCCGGAGGGCAGGTCCAGCAGCGAGGCGTCACGGTGGGGGCCGGCCAGCGCGGGCGGCATATGGCCGGCGTTGGCGATACGGCACTGCCTGGTGCGGGGGTCGTACACCGCGTACAGGCAGGTGACGATGTAGTGCTCCAGATCGCAGGTGATCTTGTCGAGGTGCTGGAGCACGGCACCCGGGTCCAGATCCAGGTCGGCGTAGGCGCAGGTGGCGGTGCGCAGTCGGCCCATGGTGGCGGCGGCGTCGATGCCGTTGCCCATCACGTCACCGACGACCAGGGCGGTCTTGTCGTCCTCCAGCGGGATCACGTCGTACCAGTCGCCGCCGACCTCGCTCGTCGCCTGCGCGGGCTGGTAGCGGGTGGCCAGCTCCAGGCCCGTGTGGTGCGGGGGATGGTCGGGCAGCAGACTGCGCTGAAGGGTGAGCGCGGTGTTGCGCACGCTCTGGAACCAGCGGGCGTTGTCGATGGCCACCGCGGCCCGCCCGGCCAGCTCGGCGGCGAGTACGACGTCGTCCTCGTCGAACGGCAGCGGATTGCGGGTGCGCTTGAGATCGAGGGCGCCCAGCACCTCGCCGTGCGCGATCAACGGCACCGCCAGATACGAGTGGACACCGGCCCGGGCCAGCAGCGACCCGGCCTCCGCGTCCCGCGCGATCCTCGGCAGATCCTCCGCGCCGACATGCCGCACCAGCACCGGCCGACCGCTGTGCACACACAGGGTGACCAGCCGGTCCCCGTCGTACGCGGCGAGGTCGCCCGGCGGATCGGCGGCGCGCAACGCCACGGTCGGCCGCTCCGCCTTGAGCGCGAGGGCCCGGAACAGCTCGGGCCCGTTGTCGGGCCGGCGCGCCCTCCGGCAGGCGAGCGCCGAGTCCAGCACATCCACGGCGACGACATCGGCGAGCTGCGGTACGGCGATGTCGGCCAGCTCCCGGGCGGTCTCCTCCACCTCCAGCGTGGTCCCGACCCGCGCGGACGCCTCCGCGATGAGCGCCAGACGTCTACGGGCCCGGTCGGCCTCGGCGGCCGCGCGATGCCGCTCGGTGACGTCCACGACCGAGGTGGCCGCGCCCAGCACCCGGCCGCCGCTGTCCTCCAGCCGGTAGAAGGACAGCGACCAGGCGTGCTCATGCTCGGGGTCGGTCGGCGGGCGGCCCACGTGGTACTGGTCGAGGAGCGGGGTGCCGGTGGTGAGCACCTGCCGCAGCGCCGACTCGATGGTGTCGACGTCGGGGAGGGACAGGGTGTCCCGCAGCAGCCGTCCCACGTGCTCCTCCGCCGGGATGCCGTCGATGCGCTCCAACGCCGGGTTGACCAGCAGATACCGCAGATCGGGGTTGAGCAGGGCAAGACCGATCGGTGACTGGTCGATCAGCCGCTCGCACAGGGCCAGATCGGTTTCGACCCGCTGCAGGAGGCTGCGGTCGACGGCGATACCGAGCACGAAGACACCGCCGAGGTCGTCCTGCAACCGCATGTTGCGGAACTCCATCAGGCGGCTGCCGCCGTCCTTGTGCCGGATCGGGAAGGCGCCCGCCCAGCTCCGGCCGCTCTCCAGCACCTCCGCGAACAGCTTCGCGACCGCCTTCAGATGCTCGGGGTGGATGAACAGCCGCGCCGCGTACTTCCCCAAGGCTTCTTCCGACGAGTATCCGAACAGATCCTCCGCCTGGGGCGTCCAGAACACGATCCGGCCACTGCTGTCGACGACCATCGCGGCCACGCTCAGGACGTCCAGCAGCCCGGTGGGCGGCGGCGTCTCGACGACCGGGCGCGCTCCGCGGCCGTACACACCGTGCTCATCCGCTCGGAAGGATTCCCCTGCCATCCGCGGACCACCTCCACACCGGCGACCCCGCCGCACCCCACGTTCCCCGCACCGCCCCTTCCATGCTGCCCCCGGGCGGGGCCCACCGAAAGCACAGAGGGGGAGGGGGCCGAGGGCGCCGTCCATCGGTGAACCGTGCACGTCGGGCGGACACGCAGGAACATGGTCGTGTGACGGTACTGGGCACCGCGCAGGGGAGGCACCTCCTGGCCCACCCGATGTGACACCCGGTATCGCGCAGTACCACCGAGGGTCCACGCGACTCCGGCACCGTAATCCGAATCGAGCCTCCATGGCCTCCATCGATCCCGCTCGCGAAACGGCCCCCGGGCCGACCCCCGCCGGACCGCGTGATCCACTCGACGCCTCGACCGACGCCGCCGCGGTGGTGTCCGGCGCGGGCGTCGTCGTCGGATGGACGCGCGGCGCCGAGGCGCTGCTCGGGTACGCGGCCGACGAGGTGGTCGGCGGCTCGGCGGCGCCGCTCGTGGCGCTGCCCGCCGATCCGGCGCGGGTGGCCGGTGTGGCGGAGCGCTGCCGTGGCGGGATGGGCTGGAGCGGGGGCGTACCGCTGCGGCACCGGGACGGGCGTGCCGTCGAGGCCGACCTCCGGGTCTCGGCGTCCTTCCGCATCGACGACGACGAATGCTTCCTGATCTCCGCCAGGGAGCAGCGCCCCCAGTGGACGGTCGGCCAATCCGTCCTCGACGGCTTCCTCACCCGCTCACCGATCGGTATGGCGGTGATGGACCTGGAGCTGAGGTACGTCTGGCTGAACGAGACCCTGGAACGCTTCGGCGGCGTGCCCCGCGAACAGCGGCTGGGCCGACGGCTCAGCGACCTGCTGCCCGGGTTGCAGGCGGACACTCTGGAGGGCCTGATGCGCAAGGTCCTGGACACTGGGGTCCCGGTCACCGACTACGAGTACCTGGGCTGGAGTTGGGCCGACCCCGGCCGCCGTCGCGCCTACTCCACGTCCTTCTTCCCGCTGCTGGACGCCACGGACTCCGTCACCGGCGTCTGTTACCTGGTCCAGGACGTCACCGAGCGCTGGAACGCCCGCCAACTGCTGACGCTGGTCAACGAGGCCGGGGCCCGGGTCGGCACCAGCCTGGACGTGATGCGCACGGCTCAGGAACTCGCCGACTTCGCCGTCCCCCGGTTCGCCGACTTCGTCGTCGTGGATCTCCTCGACGACGTCTTCAGCACGGAGGGCCACGGCACCTGGCTCACCGACGCCGGACCGGCCACCACCACACCCGTACTGCGTCGCGCCGGACTGAGGTCGGTGCGCGAGGGAGCCCCGGAGGCGGTGGCCCGGATCGGGGACCGGGCAGGCTTCTTCCCTCCGGCCTACGACGCGGGCCTGCTCATCGACGGCGAGCCGGTCCTCATCCCGGTACTCGACCCGACCGACGACGTCTGGGTCGCCGAACAGCCCGAACGGGTCGCCAGCATCAGGGAGTTCGGCCTGCACTCCCTGATCTCGGTGCCGATGCGGGCCCGCAACACCGCCCTCGGCCTCACCACGTTCATACGGTCCGTCAATCCCGTCTCGTTCCAGTCCGACGACGTCCTGCTCGCCCGGGAACTGGTGGCACGGGCCGCGCTGTGCGTCGACAACGCCCGCCGCTACACGCGCGAGCACACGGCGGCCGTCACCCTCCAGCGGAGCCTGCTGCCGCAGGCCCTCACCGGCGGTACGGCCCTGGAGGTGGCCTCCGCGTATCTGCCGGCGGACCCGACGGACGGCGTGGGCGGCGACTGGTTCGATGTGATCCCCCTGTCCGGTGCCCGGGTCGGGCTGGTCGTCGGCGATGTCGTCGGCCATGGCATCACGGCCGCGGCGACAATGGGCCGACTGCGTACCGCCGTGCAGACCCTGGCCGACATGGAGATGCCGCCCGACGAACTCCTCTCCCACCTCGACGACCTGCTGCTCCGACTGAGCGCCGAGCAGCCCGACGACAAGGACGCCAAGGGTGCCGGCGCCACCGCCCGGAGCACGACGACACCCGTCTTCCTCGGCGCCACCTGCCTCTACGCCGTCTATGACCCGGTCACCCGGCGCTGCACCATGGCCCGTGCCGGACACCCGCCGCCCGTGGTCGTCACCCCCGATGGCCGGGTGTCGTTCCCCGAGCCCCCGGCCGGGCCTCCGCTCGGGCTCGGCGGGATGGCGTTCGAGGCCACCGAGATCGAACTCGCCGAGAACAGCCTGCTCGGCCTCTACACCGACGGCCTCATCGAGGGCACCGACCGCGATCTGGAGCGCGGTATGTCCCGGCTCGCCGAGCTGCTGGCCCACTGCGACACCGACCTCGCCACCCTGTGCACCTCCGCCGTACGCCGGCTGGTGCCGGTGCCCCAGCCGGACGACATCGCGCTGCTGCTGGCCCGCACCCATGCGCTCCGCCCCGACCAGGTCGTCTCCTGGGACGTGCCCGCCGACCCGGCCGCCGTCGCCGACCTGCGGGCCAGGGCGACCCGCCAGGTCGAGGCCTGGGGACTGGACGAGCTGGCCATGACGACGGAACTCATCGTCAGCGAACTCGTCACCAACGCCCTCCGCCACGCGGCCGCGCCCATCCGGCTGCGCCTCCTCCGCGACGCCCGGCTGACCTGCGAGGTCTTCGACGCCAGCAGCACGGCGCCCCGGCTGCGACACGCCCGCAGCCTCGACGAGGGAGGCCGCGGCCTGTTCCTCGTGGCCCAGCTCACCCACCGCTGGGGCACCCGCTACACCCCGGACGGAAAGATCATCTGGGCGGAACAGACGATCCCGTGAGGCGGACGGGTGCCCCCGCGGGCTTCAGCCCGTCAACAGGCCGTCCATCTGCCCGACCGCCTCCTTGAGGCCCTCCTCCATGCCCATGGTCACCAGCTTGTCCATGTCCTCACGGCTGGTGAACGCGGACCGGATCTCCATGCGGGTGCCGCCGTCGTGCCGGGTGAGCCGCATACGCATGATGGTGGTCGGCATGTCGGGGTTCGGCTTGCCCTCGTCGTCGGCGAAGCCGTCGGTGAGCTCCAGGGACGTGGGCGGGGCGACCGCCGTGATCCGCCACCAGCCGCGGAACTTGTCGCCCTCGGGGCCGGTCATGAAGTAGGTCGCCTCACCGCCCGGCACGAGATCGTGGGTCTCGAAGGTCGCCGGGTAGGTCGGCGGCCCCCACCAGCGCTCCAGCCGCCGGGGGTCCGCCCACAACTGCCACACCTTCTCGACCGGGGCCGCGAAGTCCGCGACCAGGGTGAGGGTGAGGTTGTCGTAGTCCTTGTCCACACTGGTCACACTCATCTGTCCAGTCCTCCTTGTGCGTCGTACGGGTCCTCCGCGAGCAGATCGGACATCCTCTCCACCCTGCCGCGCCACAGGTCTTCCAGCTCGTCGAGCGTCCGCCGGGCGAGGGCCACGCCCTCCGGCTCCGCGCGGACGAGCTGCTCCCGCCCGCGCCGCCGTTTGCCGACCAGCCCGGCCCGCTCCAGCACCGCCACGTGCTTCTGCACCGCGGCGAAACTCATCGGATAGGCCTCGGCCAGTCGTGAGACCGACAGCTCACCCTGACCGCAGCGGCGCAGGATGTCCCGCCGGGTCGGGTCCGCCAGAGCGTGGAAGACCCGGTCCAGGCTGCCGTCGCCACTCTTATCTACAACCATTTGGTTGTACGTTAGCCCGCCGGGCGTCTCTTGTAAACCGCCAAGGCGGAGGGGCTCTCTGAATCAACAAACCGTGGTTCTGTTGACTTTCGGCTTGGTGAGCCAGAGGATTCCGGAGGTGACCCTTCCTCCGTACGAGCCCTCAGGTCCCGTTCTGCCCACTGCCCTGGACGAGGCCGCGCACCGCTGTCTGGTCGCCGGTTTCGACGGCACCACGACCGTTCCCGACCCCCTGAAACGACTCGTCGACCGCGGACTGGGCGGGGTCATCCTGTTCACCCGCAATGTGCGCGACGCCGACCAGGTCCGCGAACTCACCGGCGCGCTCAGGGCATTGCGCCCCGATCTGCTGGTGGCCATCGACAACGAGGGCGGCGGCATCGGCCATCTGGTCGGCGCGGGCGCCCCCGAGGTCCCCGGTTCCTGGGCCCTCGGCTTCGTCGACGACCCCGCGCTCACCGCGTACTGTGCCGACGCGCTCGCCGGTCACCTCGCCATGCTCGGCATCACCGTCTCCTACGCCCCGGTCGCCGACCTCCAGCGACGGCCCGAGAACCCGATCGTGCGCACCCGCTCGTTCGGCTCCGACCCCGACCTCGTCTCCCGCCATCTGCACGCCTGGATCGCCGCCACCGAGGCCCGTGGCATCGCCTCCTGCGCCAAGCACTTCCCCGGCCACGGCGGCACGGTCACCGACAGCCACCACGAACTCGCCCTCGACCCCCGCCCGTACGCCGACCTCGACCTCGCTCCGTTCCGCGCGGCGATCACGGCGGGCGTACCGATGCTGATGAGCGCCCACGTGGTCTTCCCGGCCCTCGACCCCGACCGCCCCGCCACGCTCAGCCCCCGCGTCCTCCACGACCTGCTCCGCGACGAACTCCGCTTCGACGGCGTACTGGTGAGCGACGCGCTGGAGATGAAGGCCATCGCCGACCGCTACGGCGAGGCCGCCGGCGCCCGACTCGCCCTCGCCGCCGGAGCCGACCAGGTCATCGTCGCCGTACCCGATTTGGGTACGACCCTGGCCTGCCGGGACGCCGTCCTCGCGGCCCTGGCCGCCGGGGAGCTGCCGGAGGACCGGGTCATGGAGGCGGCGGGGCGGGTACGACGCCTCGCGGACCGGTACGCGACACCCACCGCCCCGGACCGGACGGCCCCCTGGGACACCGGCGCCGGACTCGAAGCGGCACGCCGAGCCGTACGCGCCCGGGGACCGCTCCCGCCCCCCGCCACCGGCGCCCACGTCGTCGACCTCTTCCCGCCTCCGCACCCCGCCCTCAACTGGGGCGGCGAGGACCTTCTCACCGAGGTCCGGGCACTGGACCCGACGGCGACGGGATCGGCCGTCGCCGGGGAGCCGAAGGACCCGGACGCCGTGGTGGCGCAGGCGCTGAGCGCGGCCGAGGGGCGGCCTCTGGTGGTCGCCGTGTGCGACGCCGGCCTGCACCCCTGGCAGGGCCGGCTCCGCGATGCCCTGCTGGCGGCACGTCCGGACGCGGTACGGGTGTCGACGGGGCTGCCGGAGCCGGACGCGGGGGACGCCGTCTGCGCGTACGGTCGGGGCCGCGTCAATCTGCGGGCCGTGGCGGAGGTGCTGACCGGGGTGCTGTGAGTGGAGCGGCCCCGTCGCTGTAAACCGAACTCAGCACGCTACGGGGGGCGCGGTCCGGTACGTCGTGAGCCGACCCGGTACGCCGAGTCGGCTCCGTACGGCGTTGCCCCTCACTCCGGGCGGATCAGCTCGGTGATCCCCCGCGCCGCCAGATACCCCGCGTCCTGCGCCCGCTCGGCGAGGACGACCGCCGGGCGAGCCCCCTCCTGCCGCAGCCGCATCCATGTCTCGAAGAAGGCACCGCCGGGGCCGGACACCGACCGCGTCCCCGGTGTGCACTCCAGGACCAGCGCGGTGTCCCGGACCGGCACCGGCGCGGCCCGCTCCGGCTTGGCGCGCAGTTCCGCGACCGTCTCGGCGAGCGCGTGGGCGATCGGCTTGGGACGGCCCGAGGAGTCGAACAGGCCCAGGGTGTATTCGAGCTCGGGGAAGTCGGCGAGGGAGCGGTCCACGTCGTGGGAGCACCACCAGGTCACGCCCCACAGCACGGTGCAGTCCGCCGCGTGTCGCAGGGTCGCCCGGGCGAAGTCGGGCGCGTCGGCGGCCGGGATGTGCGGCTCGGGCGCGCCCGTCTCCTGCACCCACACCGGGCGGTCCGGGTCGAGGGCGTATGCCTTCGCCAGCTCGGTCCCGTACTCGGCGAGATGCCCCACCTGCGGCGAACGGGGGCCGTAGAGGCGGGCACAGTTCGCGGAGAACACCCAGGGGTGAACGGTCGTGAGGTCGCCCTTGCGGGCCGACGCCTCCGGTGTGAAGGGGTGGTCGTCGCCGTACCAGGCCGCGTCGTACGCGGAGTGCGTGACCAGGCCACCGCCCTCGCCCAGTCCGTCGCGGGCCGCCGCGATCAGGGTGTCGAGGTAGTGGTCCACCTCGGCCACCGTCACCGGGTTGTGCTCGACCAGGTTGTTGAGTTCGTTGCCGAGCTGGAGGCCGATCAGGTTCGGGCGGCCGGTCAGGGCGCGGCCGAGGGCGTGCAACAGGTTCGCCTGCGCCTCGATCGCCTCGGGGTCGGTGAACACATTGCGGTGGTGCCAGCTGCGCGTCCACTCCGGGTAGAAGTCGAAGCTCGACAGATGGCCCTGCACCCCGTCCACCATGACATCCAGCCCGAACTCGGCGGCCAGGTCCACCAGCCGGCAGAGCTGGTCCAGGGCCGCCGTGCGGATCATGGTCCGGTTGGGCTGGAGCAGCGGCCAGAGGTGGAAGACCCGTACGTGATCCAGGCCCAGACCGGCGATCTGCGCCAGGTCCTCCCGGGCGAATCGCGGCTCGAAGTCGTGCCAGGCGTGAAACCAGCCGCGGCGCGGGGTGTAGTTGACGCCGAAACGTGGTTCGGGAGCCGGTGAGGGCGTGCCGGGAGCGGGCGGGGGCGTGTTGATGGCGTCCTCCTGGGGGCTCGGAACACTCCTGGGACCTTGTCTGCGGCGAATGTATCAACCACCATGGACGACAATGAATAGTGATTTGAACCAAGACTTCGGAGATCGCTCCGGAGATCTCCAGGGCCTCGTGGTCGGCCTCGACGCCGGCGGTACCCGTACGCGTGCGGTGTGCGCGTCCGCGCGCGACGGGCGACCGCTGGGAGAAGGGGCCGCCGGGCCGGGCAACGCACTGACCGTGCCCGGGCCGGAGCTGACCGATCACCTCGCCGACGCGATCGCCCGTGCGGTGCCGGAGGCTTCGCGCGGGCGAGTGCGGGCGGTGGCGGGCGGTTTCGCCGGGGCGGCGCGGAGTCCGGCCGACGAGCCGGGCCGGGTGCGGGCGCGGGACGCCCTCACCGCCGCGCTGGACCGACTCGGCATCGGCGCCCGCGCCGTCGAGGTCTACAGCGACATCGAGGCCGCGTTCGCCGGAGCGCCGGGGCACCCCGCTGACGGGCTCGCCCTCGTCGCCGGTACGGGGGCGGTCGCCGCGCGGATCGAGGGGAGGGTACTCGTCGCCACCTCCGGGGGCGACGGGTGGCTGCTCGGGGATGACGGGGGTGGGTTCTGGATCGGGCGCAGCGCGGTGCGGGCGGTTTTGCGGGCGGCGGACGGGAGGGGGCGGCACACGGTGCTGGTGGCCGAGGTCGGGCGGACGCTGGGGTTGCCGGAGAGGGTGCTGCCACCGGGGGCGTACGACGGCGAGGGCGACCTTGGCTGGACGGCCGGTCAGCGCGCCGCCTACCGGGCCCGCTTGCTGCCCGCCGTCATGGATCGGCCGCCGACGGGGCTCGCCGCGTTCGCTCCGCTGGTGACGCGGGCGGCTGAGGAGAAGGACGGTGTCGCGGTGGAGATTCTTCAGGAGGCGGGTGAGGTGTTGGCCGACATGGTTGTCGCGCTGAAGCCTCGTGTGGGGGAGCCGCTTGCCGTTACGGGTGGGTTGCTCGCGGGTGGGCCCTTGTTGGCGCCGCTGACCGAACGGATGGCTCACCTCGGCCTGGCGATCGCCCCTGTGGCGGATGGGTGCGACGGGGCGGTGGCCTTGGCCACGCAGGCGCTCGGGAGAAGGGGTGCTGTTTAGGTCGTAGTTCGGCTGCGGGTCCGTTGTGGCTGGTCGCGCAGTTCCCCGCGCCCCTAAAAGAACGGGCGTTGCAGTGCCCCCGTGTCTATACGGGCCCCCGTCGGTCACTTTCCGGAGGAAGCCTCCCGATGTCCGTCCCGCTCTATCGATCCCCCACAGCCCCCCTCGACGACCGCGTCACCGACCTCCTCTCCCGGATGACCCTCCGCGAGAAGGCCGGTCAGCTCAATCAGCGGATGTACGGGTGGGACGCCTACCGGCGTACCCCGGACGGCGGCTTCGAAGTCACCGAAGCCCTGATCGCCGAGACCGAGCGGTTCGCCGGGCTCGGGGCGTTGTACGGGCTGATGCGGGCCGATGCCTGGTCCGGGGTCGAGTACGGCAGCGGACCCGATGCCGACAGCGGTGCCGAGCTGGCCGACACCGTTCAGCGGCATGTCATCGAGCGCAGTCGGCTCGGGATTCCGGCGCTGTTCGTCGAGGAGGTGCCGCATGGACACATGGCGCTCGATGGGACGGTTCTCCCCGTCAATCTGGCCGTCGGGGCCACCTGGGACCCCGAGCTGTACGAGCGGGCCGCCGCGTTTGCCGCCGCCGAACTGCGGGCCCGGGGTGGACATATGGCCCTCGTCTCCGCTCTCGACATCGTTCGGGACCCGCGTTGGGGGCGGGCCGAGGAGTGCTTCGGCGAGGACCCGTATCTCGCGGCCCGACTGACCGAGGCGCTGGTGAAGGGGATGCAGGGGACGACCGGCAAGGACGGAGCCTTCGCCGTCGACCGCGCTCCCGTCGTGCTCAAGCACTTCGCCGGGCAGGGGGCCACCGTCGGTGGGCGGAACTCCGCCGAATCGGAGCTGGGCCCGCGCGAGCTGCACGAGATCCATCTGCCCGCCGCCCTCGCCGGGGTCCGTGCCGGGGCCGCCGCCGTGATGTCCGCCTACAACGAGGTCGATGGGCTGCCCTGTTCCGGCAACCGCGCCCTGCTCACCGGCCTCCTGCGTGAACGCTGGGGTTTCCAGGGGCTGGTGATGGCCGACGGGCTGGCCGTGGACCGGCTGGCCCGGATCACCGGGGACGCGGTCTCGGCGGGCGCGCTCGCGCTCAACTCCGGTGTGGATCTGAGCCTTTGGGACCAGGGGTTCACTCATCTCGAAGAGGCCGTCGAGTGGGGACTCGTGGCGGAGAAGACCCTCGATGATGCCGTTGCCCGTGTTCTGCGGCTGAAGTTCCGGCTGGGACTGTTCGAACAGCCCTACGCCCGCCCCGAGTCGCCGTCCCCCGAGGCGGGCCGTGCCGTGAGCACCGACCTCGCCCGTGCCGCCGTCACCCTCCTCCATGACACCGCCGGTGTTCTCCCCATCCACCCGTCCGTCCGGCGGATCGCCGTCCTCGGCCCGCACGCCGCCACCACCGCCCACCAACTCGGCGACTACACCGCCCCCCAACGGCCCGGCACCGGCACCGCCGTCCTCGACGCACTGCGACGCCTCGCCCCGCCCGGCACCGACATCCGTCATGCCCACGGGGCCGATCTCACCGGCGACGATCGCACCGGGATACCGGAGGCGGTCGCCACGGCCGCCGTCTGCGACCTCGCCGTCCTCGTGCTGGGCGGCAGCAGCGCCCGTACCGCCGACACGGGCTTCGACGCCAACGGAGCCGCCCGTACCGTGGTCTCCGAGATGACCTGCGGGGAGGGTGTCGACCTGGCCGGGCTCCGGCTCGGCGCCGCTCAGCGCGCTCTCCTCGACGCCGTCACCGCGACCGGTACGCCCACCGTGGTCGTGCTCGTCCAGGGGCGCCCCCACGCCGTACCGGAGGCCGCCGAGCGTGCCGCCGCCCTGCTCACCGCCTGGTACCCCGGGCCCTGGGGCGGCGACGCCATCGCCGAAGTGCTGCTCGGACTGCGTGAGCCTCGTGGGCGGCTGTCCGTATCCGTCCCTCGCGCGGCGGACCGACTCCCCGTGTACTACAACCACAAGGAAACCGAGTACGGCGGCTACGTCGACGGCAGCGCCGAACCGCTCTACGCCTTCGGACACGGGCTGGCGTACACGACCTTTCGGTACGGGCAGGCCCGCCTGTCGGGTGGTCGTGCGGTCGAGGTCGACGTCACCAACACCGGGGAGCGGCACGGCCGTACCGTCGTCCAGCTGTATGTCCGGCCGCTGCGTACGCCCGTCTGGCCGCGCACGCTGGAGCTTCGGGGCTTCCAGCCCGTCGAACTCGCTCCCGGTGAGTGCCGCACGGTCCGGATGCGGCTCGGCGCCGACCAACTGGAGCTGGTCGGCGCCGATCTGGGGAGGGGCGTACTGCCGGGGGTGACGTTCGAGGTCCGTGTCGCCGGGTCCGCGCGGGAGGCGTTGGGCGTCGTGCCGCTGCTGCTGGATCAGAGCTTCACGGCACCCGACGAGACGCCCTTGTAGAACCACCGCTGGGTGATCACGAACAGCACCAGGACCGGGACCACCGAGATCACCGAGCCCGCCATCACCAACCGCTGGTCGTAGCCGAAGGAGGAGGACGTGAGGCGGGCCAGGCCCAGGGTGAGGGTGAAGTGGTCCTCGGTGCGCAGCACGATCAGGGGCCACAGGAAGTCGTCCCAGGCGCTGATGAACGTGTTGATGGTGACGACGAGGATCGCTCCCCACGCCGAGGGGAGGTAGAGGTGGCGGAACCGCTTCCACTCGCCCGCGCCGTCCAGCATCGCCGCGTCCTCGATCTCGCGCGGTACGGCGAGGAACGCGGCCCGCATGATGAGGACGTTGATGGCGGCGACGAAACCGGGCAGCCAGACACCCACCAGGTTGTCGACCAGGCCCAGGTCACGGATGCTCAGGAACAGCGAGACCATGATCGACTCGAAGGGGAACATCATGGACGCCATCAGCAGTACCCACACCAGCCTGCGGCCCTTCCAACTCGGCTTGGAGAGCATGTAGCCGGCGAGCGTGGAGAAGATCAGCTGGCTGCCGACCGACAGGATGACGATGATCGTGCTGTTGCGGATGTACGTCCACACCGGGACCTGGTCGAAGACCTGGCGGTAGGCGTTCAGGGTGGGGTGGCGGGGGATCAGCGAGGCGCTCGCGCCGAAGACGTCCTCGCCGGCGCCCTTCAGGGACGACAGCAGCTGCCACACGAGTGGGCCGACCGTGATACCGAGCACGAACAGCAACAGCAGGTAGCGGACGATGAGTTCGCGGGGGCGGCCGTAGTCGCGCCAGCGGGGCATCAGGCGGCGCCGCTTCTCAACGGGGGTTGCCGGGGTCGCCGTCGTCATGCCTCGTCCTCCTTCGTCAGGCGCTGTGCGAGCAGTGTGAGGCCCAGGGTGAGTGCGAAGAGGGCGACGCTGACCGCCGAGCCGTAGCCGGCGTTGCCGGTGAGGGGGTCGAGGGCGACGTCCCGGATGTAGAAGGGGAGCGTGCGGTCGGCGCCGCCGGGGCCGCCGGTGGAGCCGCCGAGCATATAGATCTCGGTGAAGACGCGCAGCGAGCCGATGCCGGTGAGGGTGCCGACCAGCATCATCGACGTACGGACCCCGGGCATGGTGACATGCCAGAAGCGGCGGATCGCGCCCGCGCCGTCCACGGCGGCGGCCTCGTGGAGTTCCTTGGGCACGTTCCCGAGGGCGGCCAGATAGAAGATCATGTACCAGCCGAGGCCCTTCCACAGTGTCAGACCCATCGCCGACAGCAGGATCAGCCAGGAGTCGGAGAGGAACGGGATGGCCTCACGGATGATGTGGGCCTTCTGCAGCCAGGTGTTGACCAGGCCCTGGTCGCTCAGCAGCCACTGCCAGCTCAGACCCACGACCACGCTGGAGGCGAGGACCGGGGTGTAGAACGCGGAGCGGAAGAAGCCGATGCCGGGGAGGTTCTTCTCCACCAGCACCGCCAGCATCAGCGGCAGCAGCACCATCAGCGGGACCACGATCACCGCGTACAGCAGGCTGTTGCGGGTGGCGAGCCAGAAGTCCGGGTCGTCCAGCATCCGCGTGTAGTTGTCCAGGCCCACGAACGACGCGGCGCCGCCGAGCGGCTTGGCGTCGGTGAAGGACAGGAGCAGCGTGTTGAGGAACGGGTAGACGCCGAAGACCGTGACCCCGAGGATCGCCGGGGACATCCACAGCCAGGGCAGCCACCAGCGCCGGTAGAGCGCCGCCCCGCCCGCGTCGGCCGACGGGCCCGGCTTCACGGTGTGCCACAACCGCCGTATCCCGGTGGGGCGTTCGGGGGCCCGGGGGCCCGAGTCCGCGACGGTCGCGGACTCGGACACCGGGGTCAGGGTTTTCGCCGCCATGGTCAGCTGCCCTGCTCGATCAGTTCGTTCATCTTCTTCTGGGCCTCGTCCAGGGCGTCCTGCGCGCTCTTCTTGCCCTGCATCGCGAGCTGCACCTGGGCCGTGACCGCGTTCAACTCGCCCGGCGTCAGGGCGATCTCGTCGGCGGTCGCCGTCTGACGGTCACTCGCGACGATCTTGCGGGCCTCGGCGAACGGGTCGTCGCCCTTGACCGACTGGAAGAACGGGTCGTCGAGCGAGGCCGTGGTCGAGGGGAAGATGACCACGTTGGGGTCCTTCGCCCACTGAAGCTGGTTCTCCGCGTTGGTCAGGAACTGGGCGAAGGAGAGCGCGGTCGCGGCGTTCTTGCTGGTGGAGGCGACACCTATGTACTGGGGTGCGCCCACCGTGTGACCGAGCGCGTCCAGCGGATAGCGGGCGACGCCCGTCTTCTTGTAGACGCTCGGGTTGTTCTGCTCGATGAAGCGGAGGAAGTTCGGGTTGGTCGAGCCGTAGACCAGCTTGTTCTGCCCGTAGACGTTGGCCGGGTCCTGGTTGGAGGAGAGCGAGTCCCGGGGCATCGCACCCGCCTTGTACAGCTTGGTCATGCCCTCGACCCACTGGGCGGTCTTCGGGTCGTCGGCGAAGGTGAACTTCTTGCCGTCGTCGGAGAGGACCTTGATGCCCATCTGCTGCCAGTCGGCGGGGATGCGCAGCTGCGGATTGGCGAGGAAGGCGTAGTACTCGCCGTCCGACGCCTCGGCCACCTTCAGCGCGTCGTCGAAGAGACCGAGGATGGTCGTCGGAGGTTTGGCCGGATCGAGGCCCGCCTTCTTCGTCAGATCGGTGTTGAAGGTCTGCACGATGCCGCCCGAGTACCAGGGCAGCACACTGTGCACCTTGGTGCCGTCGGCCTGGGCGTAGGTGCTCGACTTCCACATCGACTCGGTGAACGGCTTCCCGGCGTCCGGGGCCTTCTCGTCGAGGTTGAGCAGATAGCCGTTCTTGGTGAGCGCGACCGCCGTGTTGACGTTGATGTTCACCACGTCGGGCAGGGTGCACGCCTGCGCGTCCGCGACCAGGCGCTGGGTGAACGTGGCGTCGCCCGGGTCGTCGATCCACTTGACCTTCGTGTCCGGGTGGGCTTTCTCGAACGCCTCGATGACGCCGTTGAAGTAGTCGCCGAAGTCCTTCTTCAAGTTGGTGGTCTGGAAGGTGATCGACCCCTTCACGTCGCCGGTGAGCTTCCCGGACCCGACGTTCCCCTTGTCGACCTCGCAACCGCCGGCGGTGGCCGAGCCGTCGTCGGAACCGCCGCCGGACAGTCCGCACCCGGCGGCCGTCAACGACAGCACGACGAGACAGGTCAGGGTTCCGGTCAGTCTTCTCGCACGCATGGATAGTCCTCCTGCGACCAGTGGTTGGTTGGAATCAAATCACCAACTTGGACTCCGATTGATGAAAAGGTGGACCAGAATTCATCGGAGGTCAATGGGTGTTCGTGTTGCGTTTGGGTTCCGTCTCCGGCACGAGGGACGGCGAAGGCACGGTGCAGGCGCGGCGATGCCACGGCGACGGCGGCTCAGTGCCGGTGCTCATGGTCCGGGTGCGACGGATCGCCGGGATGCTCGTAGCCGTGCGTGTACACGACGTCGGCGCGGGCCCGGTCCAGCCAGTCGAAGAAGGCCCGACGGCCCCTCGCCCGCCGCAGCTCCCGCGCCACCTCGTCCCGCACCCGCTCGTACGGCAGGAAGTCGCCCGGCGCCGCCCCGCCGTAGGGGTCGACACCGCGTCGTAGCGCGTCCCGGGTGAGATAGCGGTCCCGGTTGCGGTCGTAGTAGTCCCGTACGGCGTCCTCGGGCACCGCCTGCTCGGCCTCCAGCACGGCCAGCAGGGTCCGGGCGGCGCCGGAGTGCGCGAGCGTCACGGCGACGATGCTGCCGAGATCGGCGACATCGGTCCCGGCCACATCCAGCACCCGCGCCGGGGAGACCTCCTCCGGGGGCGCCAACCCCCGCTCGGCGCAGGCCCGCCGGGCCAGTTCATCGGCGACCACGATCTGCGTCGCCCATCGCCTGCGCTGCCGTTCCGCCCGAGCGAAGGCATCCGGCCGTGTCTCCCGGTCCCGGGCGGGCACGGCTCGCAGGACGGCGTCGACGCGTTCCCTCGATACGGCTTCACCGGCGACCACACACGCGAAGTCGCTCACTGGGTCACCTCCAGCACCACCGCCTCCGTATAGGCGACGCAGCCGTGCCACCCCACCTTCGCCATCAGCCAGTACGAGCCCGGCGGCACCGCCGAGCCGTCCACCTCCAGCGCGCACTCCAGCGACTCCCCGGCCGGCACCGTGAACCCCTGGCTGCCGGGCGCGACCCCGGCCCAGGTGCCCCACGACGACACCGCCCACAGGGTGCCGTCGACCGGGCCCCGGGTGGTGTTCCGCAAGGTCACCGGGACGCTCACCCGCTCACCCCGGCGCACGGAGACCCGCTCGACGCCGAGTCCGGTCACCAGCGTGGGCCCGGTCCGCCCATCCGGTTCACCCGGCGGCACCGTCCCCGGCACATCGAGGGCGACCACGTCCTCGTACGTCTGCCCGCCGTACGTCAGCCGCGCGGCCAGCCGATGCCGGCCGGGCGCCGCGTCCACCGGAGGCGTGATCGTGATGTCGGTGAGCGTGAAGCCGCCGGGGCCGAGCGCGTACGGCAGTTCGGCGGGCCCCGTGGACCAGCCGGGCGGTACGTCCAGGTGGACCGTGCCGGACACCGGCGCGTCGATCAGCTCGGAGGAGACCCGTACGGTCGCCGTCACGGGCCCGGAGACGGTGAGCGCGGACGGGGACGCGTACACGGCCACCGGCATGTTCCCGCGCGGCGCGGGCCCCGAGTTGTGCAGCCAATAGCGGGTGTGGATCGGCTGGGCCGGTTCATGGGCGGCGATCCCGGGTCCGGCGGTCGGTGCCCCGGCCTGCGGGGTGGCCAGGACGGTGGCGACCTCGAAACCGGTCAGCCCGATCTCCACACCACCGTCGGGCTCCAGCGCTTCCTCCCGCCGCTCCAGCACATCCGCCCGCGCCGCCTCCGTCCAGGCGGTCGGCCCGGTCACCCGCGCCCGCACCGGCCGTCCGTCCACCTCGTGCAGCCGTACGACGACCCCCGCGGCCGGGTCCACCGGCGCCGACCCGCCCCCGGCCAGCGGCGACCCGGTCGGCTTGAGGGCGTCGAGCATGACCCGGCCCTCGGGCTCCAACGCCAACAGCGTTGCCGTACGCGGCAGTTCGGCGGACTCCTCGGCGGTGGTGCGCACCCGTGCGGTGAGCGGATGGTTGAAGGCATGTCCGGCCTGCGGCAGCCGCTGCTCACGCCAGTCGCCCTCGCCCGTGACGACCGCGTAGTCGAAGGTGTGCGACCAGCGCTGGAGCTGGAAACCGGAGCCGTCGGGCGCGGTGCGGCGGGGCGGATCGACCCAGATGCCGGAGGGCCAGCCGGTGCAGGAGCGCATCAGGGACATATAGAGGTCGCCGGAAGGGGTGACCACACAGCCGGGCGTGCCCCGGTTGAGGACGGCGAAGCCGCGTCCGTCCCAGGCGTCGCCGGGCGGCAGTGCCTCGCCGCCGCCGGCCGCCGTGGCCCGTACGGTCGCGTCGTCGAGGTCGGCGATCAGCGCGTCCACCGCCTTGGCGTCGTCCTCGGGACCGTTGCCCGCGACGACCAGCAGGGGCAGGCGTTCGAGGTCGCGAAGGTCGGCGCCGGGCACCCACTCCTCGCGCAGGCTCGCGCGCGGGGCGACCCACACCGCCGCGAGACCGTTCCCGGCGAGCTGGCGGCGCAGTTCGCGGGCGGCCGCCGGGTCCCAGCCGAGCGCCTCGGCGACGAGCGTGTTGCGCTCGGGGCCGCCGACGGCGATACGGATGTCCGGCAGATTGGAGTCGACCTCCAGATCGCCGTAACGGGGGCCGCCCGCGATCGTGGAGGTGGCCGTGACACCGGCCCTGACCAGTGCGGCGGCGAGCGGGGCGCCCAGCTCCCCGGCGGCGTTCCAGTCGGAGTAGATCAGTTCGGCCACGCCGATCGACCGGTGGCCGAGGAGAAGCCCGGTGTCGTCGTGGACGGCGACGCGGGCCGTGGAGCCCAGCCCGAACCAGGTGTTGGCCGGGTTGTCGAGCGTCCACGGGAACCGCTCGCTGTCCACCTCCACAAAGCCGAAGCCGCGTCCGATCACCGCGTCGGCGACCTCGTGCACCGGCAGCCCGCCCCGGACGTCCGACGGCCAGCGGACCCGGATCAGCCGGTCGGCCCCGTCGTAGCCGTCGATGGTCGTGGACACGTCGAGGCGGTCGACGCCCGCCCAGAGGGTGAGGCGCTGGGTGTAGGTGAAAAGGCCCAGGTCGGCGCGGACGGTGAGGCGGGAGCCTGCGGGGGAGTGCTCGACATCGATGTCAGCGATGACGTCCCGGCTGCGGGCGGCCGTCGTCCCCGTCGGGGTGAGGTGCCAGGGGCCCTCACCGAAGCGAGGATGACGCGAGTACTCCTCCTGTACGACCAGCTCGTTGCCGATGTCACCGGCGCGCAGCAGCTCCCGGCCACCCTCGGCCAGGGCCCGCAGACTGCTGACCCCGCCGCCGCGCGCCGGGTCGACCGTGACCTCGTAGAACTCGTTGCGGATCGTCGCGCCCTCGCCCGATGTCCCGGGCGTCCACTCGGGGACCGCCCCCTCGGCGAGGGAGAGGGCCTTGAGCCCCATGCCGGGGACGTCCGGGACGACGACCTTCAGCTCGCCGTCCTCGCGTACGGCGGGCAGCGGGAGTCCGGTGAGGTCCAGCGGAACCAGCCCGGGGTCGTCTACCGTCAGGACGTCCTTGCGCTGCCAGGTCGATGCGTTGAAGACGACCAGGTCGGGGGCGCCGCCCGGCAGAGGGGCGACCCGGCGGGCGAGGGCGTCGGTGGCGTCCGTGTGCACGGTCTGGGCGAGGTCGTACAACTCCCGCCAGCCGGTGAGCAGGTCGATATAGACCTGGTCGGACTCCGAGCCGGTGATGGCGTCGTGGTGGGCGCCGTAGATCAGCTGCCGCCACGCCTTGTCGAGGGCCGCGTCCGGGTAGGGGTGCCCGGTGGTGAGGGAGGCGAGGGTCGCCCATGCCTCGGCATCCGCGAGCAGGGCCTCGCCGTGGCGCTGGGCCTGCTTGGTGTCGATGTAGGAGACGTCCTTGCCCGTGTAGATCGGGTTCATGTCCCGCGTCTGCGGCGACGCCCTGCGGCCCTCGGCGTCCAGTTCGGCGCGCACGGCCGCGAAGAAGTCCTTCGGCAGGGCGCTCACGAACCTCGGCCACACATAGCGCTCGTTCCAGTCCCGGTGGATGCCCATCACCCAGCGGCACGGCGGGGCGTAGTCACCGCCGACCGGCAACAGCACATTGCGGGTGAGCGCGACCTGCTTCAGCCCCTTGAACAGCTTCAGCGCGGCGGCCTCCGCCTCGGGGAGGGTGGGCGCGTTGTCGATGGCCCAGCCGGCGCCGTAGTGGTTGACCATGTACGCCGTGAGCAGCCCGCGCCCGGACGGGGCGATCCAGTCGAACTCGGCCGGGAACTGCATGCGGTTCGGATCGCGCGGCTCCTCACCGAAGACGGACAGCGTCGGCCCCCACTGGTGGAACGGCCCCCGCGCCCACGAGCTGGACGAGATCCCGGCGTCCGCCATCAGCCCCGGGAACTGCGGATCGTGCCCGAAGGCGTCCAACTGCCAGGCGGTGTCCGGGTCCGCGCCCATGATCCGGCGCTGGAAGCCGTCCCCGTACAGGGCGTTGCGGATGGTGGCCTCGGCGCCGGTGAGGTTGGTGTTGGGCTCGTTGTAGGTGCCGCCCATGATCTCGACGCGGCCGGTGCGGATCAGCTGCCGAAGGAAGGCCCGCTCCTCCGGGAAGGAGTCCCAGTAGGGCTTGAGGTAGTCGACCTCGGCGAGCACGAAGGTGTACGCCGGGTCGCGCCGGGCCAGATCGCAGTGGGCGCGCACCAGGCTCATCCCGGACTGGCCGCGCGAGTCGAACGTACGGGCGGGCAGGCCGCTGGAGGCGGGGTCGTCGGCGACGTCCCAGGTCTCGGTGTAGGCGGCCTGGGTGTTCCACCAGACGGGGTCGTAGTGGAAGTGGCTCACCATGAACATGGTCCAGCCGGGCTCGGCGGCGGTGAACTCGGCCTCGTGGAACACGAGTTGGCCCGCGCCCGCGTCCTCGGCGGTGACCGTGATCCCCCGCTTGTCGCCGGGGGCTAGCCCTTCGGCGGTCACGGATATCTCGGCGCGTACGGTGCCGTCCTCGCCCACGGTCGCGACGGTCTCCCCGACGCTGTGGATGCCCGGGCCCTTCACGGTGAGCCGGACCGGACGGCCGGGCTGATGCTCGATCTCGACGGCCACGACCTGATGCGGATGCTCGGCGGTACCGGTGAAGAGCTCGGTCGACTCGGCAGAGATGACGCGCATGGGGCTCCTACGAGTGCTCGGCGGAGCCCCATCCTGGCATCGCGGAATGATTCAATCAACCATGAATTGTCATTGTGGGTGATTCATTCATGCGGGTGCGGGTGCGGGTGCGGGTGCGAGACGGGGGTCGCGCGGTGCTCAGCGACCGCGCCGGGACTTCTGCGCGTGCTGCTTGGCGATGTGGTCGGTCAGGGCGAGGGAGGCACTGGCCCGCTGGTAGGTGAGCTGGGCGACCCGGACGTAGAGGCAGTCGACGAGGGTCAGCACGGAGTGGCGGGCGCCGATGCCCTCGGGGCGGAAGCTGGTCTCCGCCGAGGAGGAGACCAGCCGGATGTCGGCGGAGCGGGCGAGCCGGGAGCGCGGGTCTGAGGTGAGGGCGATCGTGGTCGCGCCACGCTCCTTGGCCAGCTCGAACGGCTCGATGACCTCGCGGGTCGAGCCGGAGTGCGAGATGGCGATGGCCACGTCCGCCGGGGTGAGCAGGGCGGCGGAGGTGGTCGCCGCGTGCACCTCGGTCCAGCCGCGCACCGAGCACCCGATACGGAACAGCCGGGTCTCGGTCTCCCAGGCCACCGCGCCGCTGCCGCCCACGCCGTACACGTCCACGCGGCGGGCGCGGGCCACGGACTGGGCCGCGCGCTCGATCGCGTCCAGGTCCATCCGGTCGATGGTCTGCTGCACCGCCCGCAGATCCGCGGTGCCCACGACCTGCACGACCCGTTCCAGGCTGTCGTCGGGGGAGATGTCCGGGCCGATCTCGGCCGTGCCCCAGTCCGAGGCCTCGCCCCGGCCGCGCTCCTGGGCCAGCTCGATCAGCAGATGCTGATACGAGTCCAGGCCGATGGCACGACAGAAACGGGTCACGGTCGCCTGGGAGGTACCGGTGCGGCGGCCCAGCTCGGCGGCCGAGCAGTGGGTGACGGCGGCCGGGTCCTCAAGGATCAGCTCGCCCACCTTCCGCAGCGAGCCCGCCAGCCGGGGCAACTCGGTGCGGATCAGGGTGGTCACGTCGGTGGAGGGCATGACAGAGAAGGTAGCAGCCACCGATCAACCCGGAAGGTGAATACCAGGACCGGGAAGGCCCGGCCGATCGGCCTCTGACCTCGCCGCATGTCACCACGCGTTGCTCGCGGCACACCGCGTATGGTTTATTGATTCATGACTGGAGATGGATAGGTGGTTCAATCCACCAGTGGGGAGTGTCAGGTGTCCGACGAGACCGCCAACGAGACCATCGAGGAGTCCGTCGAGGAGTCCGTGACCGGGCCGGTGAACTCCGAGCGCTTCGCACGCGAGGGTCTGGCCGTCCTGAACCACCTCACCGAGTCCTCCCGCGCCGACATCACCCGCGCCGCCGGGCTGATCGCCGACTGTGTACGCGCCGACGGTGTCATCCACGCCTTCGGCACCGGCCACTCCCAGGCACTCGTCCTCGAACTCGCCGGTCGCGCCGGCGGACTGGTCCCCACCAACCGCCTCAGCATCGCCGACCTGGTCCTCTACGGCGGCGACCACCCGAGCGTCCTCGACGACCCGCTCCTCGAACGCAAGCCGGGCATCGCCTCCCGCCTCTACCACCTCGCGGCACCCCGCCCGCAGGACCTGTTCGTCGTCATCTCCAACTCCGGCGTCAACAACGTGATCGTCGAGATGGCCCTCCACGCCAAGGAGAACGGCCACCGGCTGCTCGCCATCACCTCCCTCTCCCACACCCGAGCCGTCCCGGCCGGCCACTCCAGCGGCAAGAAGCTCGCCGACCTCGCCGATGTCGTCCTCGACAACGCGGCCCCCCGCGGCGACGCGCTGCTGGAGTTGCCGGGCGGCGGATCGGTCTGCGCCCTGTCCACCCTGACCGGCGTGATGCTCGTCCAGATGGCGGTCGCCGAGGCCACCGCCCACCTCCTCGCCTCCGGCGACCGCCCCCCGGTGTACGTCTCCGCCAACGTCCCCGGCGGCTTCGAGGGCAACCTGGAACTGGAGCGGCGGTACGCGGGACGCATCCGGCGTACCGCCAGTTGACCCCTACGGCACCGGCACCGGGGTGAGCGCCACGGCCAGCGGATAGGCGCCGGTCGCCAGGGGCGTCCCGACCGTCCCGTCCGCCGTGTCGACGGGGACCAGCACGTTCCCGTCGGCCGTGGTGACATACACCGTGCCGCCGTTCCAGTCCGGTGCCACGTCGAACGCGGACCTCCCGACCGTCACCGCCGTACCCGGTGCCCCCGTCGCCGTGTCGACCGGGGTGACCGTCGCGCCGGTGCTGGGGCTGACCCACAGCGTCCGGCCGTCCGGCGACAGGGCGAGCCCGTACGCCTGGCCGGTGACGAGAAGCGTGGGTTCCGTGTCGTTGGTGGCGGTGTCGATCGGGGTGACCGTCGAGCCGCCGGAGTTGGAGACGTACACCCGCTTGCCGTCCGGCGAGGCCACCACGTTGAACGGGCGCGGCCCGACCGGGATCGCCGTACCGGCCGTACGGGCCGTGAGGTCGACCGGGCTGACCGTGTTGTCGTGGATGTTCGCCACATACAAAGTCCTGCCGTCGGGTGTGATCGCCATGTTCTCCGGCCCGTCGCCCACCGCGATCGTCGCCCCGGCCGTGAGCGTCCCGGTGTCGATGGGCTGCACTGTGCCGTCGGTGTAGTTGGCGACCCAGAGCGTGGAATTGTCGGGCGTCAGGGCGAGCCCGGCCGGCACCCGGCCCACGGCGACGCTCGCCGTGACCTTGCCGCTGCTGATGTCGATCACACTCACGGTGTTCGACCCCTGGTTGGCCGCATACGCGGTACGGCCGTCCGCGCTCACCACCACCTCGCCGGGGTTGGCCCCCACCTTGATCTCGGAGCTCTTCCCGGACGACAGATCGACCGAACTGACCGAGGCGCCGCTGAAGTTGGCGGTGAGCGCCCGGAACGTGCCCGTGCCGTCGGTGACCTGGACGGGAAGGGCCCGGCCGAGGACACCGTCCCCGCCCGACACCACCACGGAACGCACCCCGGGCGAGGCGCCCTCACCGGCCGTGAAGGTGACGGCCGCGGTGGCACTGCCCCCGGCCGGCACGGAAACGGTGCCGCTGTCAGGGGATGCGGTGACGCCGTCCGGCACGGTCAGTTCCCAGGTCACCGACCGGGCGGCGGTGGACCGTTCGTCGGACAGTGTCAGCGTCACGGACTTCGGCTCGCCCGCCTTCAGGGAGAGGGAGCCAGGAGAGAAGGACGGATCGACGCCCGGGGCGGGGGCGTTCTCCAGCATGGTCGTGTAGAGGAACTGTTCCATGACCCCCGGTGAGACCTGCTGGGGTATCGCGTCCAGCGCCTTGCGCTCGGTGCGCAGCCGCTCGTAGTACCGCGCCACGGCCTCGTCGTCGCCGCGCTTGTTGGCCAACAGCAGCTCCACGGCCGTCCGCCCGGCGTCCCCGTACGCGCCCAGCTTGTCCAGCCAGGCCGAAGTCTCCGCCAGGAAGCCGGGGTTGGCGAGATGCGCCCGCAACTTCGCGGGCGTGGCGGCCATGTCGGTGAAGTACGCCTTCAGCGCGGCGGCGGCCTTGTCGAGTCCGCTGTCCCCCTCGTACGCCTCGCGGAAGTCGGCGATGAGACGGGTCAGGGTGGGGGACTCCGTGGCGTCGAGCTGGGAGGAGTAGTTGTTCTCCGCGAATATCCGCAGCCATTGCGATGCCTTGGCCCCGGCGAGATCGCGGACGGAGGCGAGGAACGCGGCGCGCGGGTCGTACGCCTTCGGGTTCCAGAGGTAGGTGGCCGAGGTGAACAGGGCGAGTCGGCTAGCCTGGCCCTGGACCATGGGGTTGGCGGTCACACCGGTGGCCGCGCTCGCCACGCCGGTCTCACGGCCGGTGTAGGGGCCGAGCAGGAGACGGCTGGTGACGTAGTCGTTGACGGGGTAGTTGTCCCAGATCAGGATCGGGTGGCCGTAGACCTCGCGGGCCTGCTTCACCTGTTCGGTGGTGATGGTGGGCGCGATCACTCCGACACCGGTCCACTCCACGACCACCTCCGGGTCCAACCGCTCCCTCAGCGCCTTCTTGTACGGGCTGTCGGCCAGGTCGGAGTACTCGGTGGGCACCATTTCGAGCGGCTGGAGCCCGCTGCGGCCGGCCGAGAAGTCCCGCCAGGCCTCGTTGATCAGATACGACTGCGCGGCACCGGCCGCCCCGCCGCCACTGCCGAACCTCTCCTCGTCGGCCGCGCAGTTCCACTTCGTGTAGCTGATGTCGTCCAACGGGATCGCGAAGGACCGTACGCCGATGTCGTACAGCGAGGCGAACTTGCGGACGAGGGCCGCGATGTCACCGGCGGAGGAGTAGCAGACCGACAGGCCGGGCGAGAGGGCGTAGGTGAAGCGGACGTGGTTGGCGTCGGCCCGGTCGACCAGTTCCCCCAGCCGCTTCAGCTCGGCGGCCGGATATTCGTCCCGCCAGCGCTCCCTCAAGTACGGGTCGTCCTTGGGGGAGTAGACGTACACGTTCTGCTTGGTACGTCCGTAGAAGTCGAGTTGGTCGAGTCGCTCGGCGTGGGTCCAGGGGGTGCCGTAGAACCCCTCGACGACACCGCGCAGTCGGGCCGTCGGCCAGTCGCGGACGGTGATGTCGGGGACGCGGTCCTTGGTGACCAGTTGGCGCAGGGTCTGGGCGGCGTAGAAGGTGCCGGTCGGATCGGTGCCGGAGAGGGCGAGGAGGGGGCCGGAGGCTGTGCGGCCGGAGGCGAGGACATGGCCGCCGGACGCGAGGCCGGTGGGGGAGGGGGCGCCAAGTCGCTTGAGGGCGTGGGCGGTCGCGGGGTTCTCCGCGGGGCCGCCCAGATAGACGGTGAGCCGGGCGGCGGGCGGGCGTTCCCCGGCGGGGACGACCACGAACCGCTCGGCACCGGCCTTGCGCAGCACCGCCTCGACGACCCGGCGCGCCGCCGGGTCCGTGTCCGCCCCGACGACCTCGACCACCCGCTCGGGTACGGCGACGGAGCCCCGGCCCGCCTCGATGTGCTGCGGGGTGGGCCAGATCTTCGGCAACGTTGTCGAAGCGGGGGACGGGGGCTCGGAGGCGGCCGACACGGGGTGGGGGGTGGTGAGGGATAGGCCGAGGGCCAGCAGCAGAGGCAAGGTCAGGCGTCTGCCCAGGACGTGGATGAATGAATCCATCGAAACATGCTAGGGATGTCGATTCAATCATTCAATGGTGCGGTGGGCGGTGGGTGAGGGGCGGGGGGAGCGAGGGGTGTGATCGACGGGGGACGTGCGGGGGCCGGTCGACGGGCGAGTGTCAGTGGGGGGTGTCACGCTGGGTTCACATGGGATCGACGAAAGGCAATCACCATGATCACCACCGACAACGCTCCCGGCTCCCCCTGCTGGGTCGACCTGGGCTCCCCCGACGTGGGGGCCGCGGCGGCCTTCTACGGCGACGTCCTCGGCTGGGAGTACGAGTCCATGGGCGGCGAGGGGGACGAGATGGAAGGCGGGATGTTCAAGAAGGACGGCAAGACCGTCGCCGGACTCGGCAAGCTGACGGAGGAGGGCGCGCGGTCGGCCTGGATGATCTACTACGCCGTCACCGACGCGAACGCCACCACCGAGGCCGTACGGAGCGCGGGCGGCACCGTGCGCGTCGAGCCGAGGGACCTTGAGGACTGGGGTCGGATGGCGCAGTTCAACGACCCGCTGGGCGGGCAGTTCGCCGTGTGGCAGCCGGGCAAGGACACGGGCTTCGAGATCGCGGACAAGCCGGGCTCGCTGACCTGGACCGAGTTGTACACCACCGATGTGTCGGCGGCGAAGGAGTTCTACGGCGGCATCTTCGGCTGGCAGTACAGCGAGATGGAGCTGCCGGGCGGTGGGGGCGCGTACACGCTGATCACCCCCGAGGGGAAGCCCGAGGAGCGGATGCAGGGCGGGCTGATGGAACTGCCGAAGGAGAACCTCGCCCTGGCGCACGGGCAGCCGTACTGGCACCCGGTCTTCGAGGTCGCCGACTGCGACGCGGCGGTCGCCAAGGTCACCGCGAACGGCGGAAGTGTGCAGATGGGGCCGGAGGACGCGGAGGGCGTGGGCCGGCTGGCCGTGTGCGTCGACCCGTTCAACGCGGACTTCGTGGTGCTGACTTCGGTACGGAGCTGAGCGGGCGGGTCGGGAGCCGAGGTCGGCTCGGGCGCCGGGGCGGGGGCTCGCCGAGTGACCGTTTCCGTGCGAGTGGGCCGGTGTTGAGGCCGTGGCGAGGCCGGCACCGCTGATCGGTCCGGCCCCGCGCTACCCGTCGACGCCTTCGGCGGTCGGCGGTCCTCAGCTGCCCTCGTTCTCCCGCTCCACCGGGAGCCACAGCTCCGCGTCGGCCTCGCCCGTGCTCGGTGACAGCCGGGTGCGGAGGATCTCCGGGCCGGGGCGGCTCCGGTACGGGTTGGACGGGAACCACTCCGCGTAGACGTCCCGCCACAGCTCCTGGATGGCCTGGGGTGCCGGGCCGGAGGCGGTGAACACGGCCCAGGTGCCGGCCGGGACGGACAGGGCGGTCATGCCCTCGGGGGCAGCCGCGGAGGTGATCACCCCGTGGTAGTAGTCGAGTTCGGTGCCCTCGGCGCGGCTCGGGTCGAGATCGTCGCAGACGGCGACGATGCCGTGCGGCTCCTGGTCCGACAGCTTCTCCAACCGCTCCACGGTCTGCCGTTCGATACTCCGGACGAAGTCGATGATCGCCTGGTTCGGCCCCAAGTGCACCAGCGGCACCCGGGCCTTGAGCCCCACGACCGTGAAGTCCGGCCGGTCCACTACGCGATATCGCATGCTGCTGTTCCCTTCGACGGTGAGGCGGAAGGACAGCCGGGGCTGTGACACGAGCGCGGCGCCGGTGCGCCGGGCCTCGCCCGGCCCGACACCGTGCACGGCACGGAACGCCCGCGCGAACGCCTCGCCCGAGCCGTAGCCGTACCGCACCGCGATCTCCAGCAGGGAGTCGCTGCCCGAGAGCACCTCGGCGCCCGCCACGGTGAGCCGTCGACGCCGGATGTACTCCGACAGCGGCATGCCCGCGAGCGCCGAGAACATCCGGCGCAGGTGGTACTCCGAGGTCGCGGCGATCCGCGCCAGCTCGGCCGCGTCGATCGACTGATCGAGACGACCCTCGATGTGCTCCATGGCCTGGTTGAGCCGCTCCAGCACCCCGGCCTCCTTCCTTCTGACACGCCTCAAGCTAGGCGCCCCGCACCCGACCCGACCCGACATCCTGTGCCCGATCGGATCGGGTACCCGCCGACCGGTCCGGGTGGCGCCTCCGACCCCGCCCCTCCGCACGGCGGCCTCCGCTCTGCGCGCCGCCGGGCCCCGACTGCTCGGATACGGCGACACCGACTACGGGCCATGCGACCACGACCGGATCATCGACGACGTACGCCGCTGCACGTAGGTCGACCAGTGGCGCTCGACGGTGCGGGCGAGCACCGTCCGCGCCGAGGCCCGTCGGCTGAAACTGGCGTCGATGCGGACGGAGTCGGAACTGAGGGTGTGGCGCAAGCCCTGCTGATACGAGGCTACTTGCGGCATATGAGGTCACGCTTCGGGAAGCTGCCGCCGGTCAGGTAGGCGTCCACCGTGCGGGTCACGCACTTCGGTGCGCCCGGGAGGCCGTAGATCGCGTGACCGCGTCCACCGGCGACGTACACCATGCGGGAGCTGTGCAGTGCCCGGTGCATGGCCCGGCCGCTGGCCAGCGGGGTCTGGGGGTCCCACTGGTTGTGCACGACCAGGGCCCGGACCCCGTTGTCGACCCGGGTGGCGGGCTCGGAGCCACGGGGCCAGAACGCGCAGGGGGTGACGTTGGACGCGAAGTCCCCGTACAGCGGGTAACGGGCGCCGTCGCGGGGCGCTTCGTGCCGGTAGCGGGCCGGGTCACGCGGCCAGGACGCGGAGTTGTCGCCGCACATGATCGCCCAGTACAGCGCGGTGGCGTTGTCCTCGATGGAGTCCGCGGGGTCCTTCGACACCGGGTCGCGACGGGTGGACCGGGCCTTGCGCAGCGCGACGACTTCGCGTGCGGCCTTGTCGGGGTCGGCGAAGAACTCCGCCCGCAGCCAGTCACGGATGTCGGCCCCGCTGAGCGCCTGGCCCCGGTGCCCCTCGTCGGAGCCCATGTACCGCAGGGGAGCGCGATCGGCACGCGCGACGAGCTTCCAGAAGGCGGCCCGCACTCTCGCGGGCGTGTGACCCAGGTGGTACGTACGGTCCTTGCGCGCCGTCAGCCGGCTCCACTCCCGGAACGCGGGCCCGGACCCGGAGGCCATGGCCTGGATCGTGCCCCGCCCGAACGCGTTGGGCGCCACGGCGCTGTCCAGCACGAAGCGGTCGCTGTGCCGGGGGAAGAGCTGGGTGTAGACGGCGCCCAGATAGGTGCCGTACGACCAGCCGACATAGGAGATCTTCTTCTCGCCCAGCACGCCTCGGATCACATCCATGTCGCGGGCGGTGTTCCGGGTGTTGATGTACGGCAGACGTGCCTTTTCTCGGGCCGCGCACTTGGTCGCGATGTCACGGGCCCGCGCGACGTCCTGGGCATGGGTAGCGGAACGGTACGGATGGAACGGCGTCAGCTCGTCCTCCGTCAGGCCGCAGCGCAGCGGGCTGCTGGTGTTGAGACCGCGTGGGTCGAAGCCGATCAGGTCGTAGCGCTCCTTGACCTTCTTCGACAGCGAGTCGTTCAGCTGGAGCGGGTTGCCGAGCGCCGCCGTGCTGGGGCCGCCCGGGTTGGACAGCAGCACACCGCGCCGCTTGCCCGGCACGGCGGTCTTCAGCCGCGAGAGGCGTAGCTTCAGCGTCGGACCGGTGGGGCGCGTGTAGTCCAGCGGCACGGTGATGTCGGCGCACCGGTACGCGGCGGGCGCCTCCCGCTGACAGCGCCGCCAGGCGGGGCGCTGGGCGTAGAAACGGTCGAGGGTGGCGGGATGATCCACCGAGGCCGACCGATCGGCACCACTCACGTCACCCACGCCATGCCCGCTGTCGGCGTCAGCCACGCCAGGCCCGCTGTTCGCGCCGGCCCCCTCGCGTGCGCCTCCCACACCTCCCGGGCCTCCCATGCCTTCCGCTCCCTCCGCCACGACGGGGGCGCAGAGGGTCGCGAGCAGTACGGCCGAAGCCAACGCCGCCTTGTGTGCCGAACGCATGCGGAAGTCCTTCCAGGAGAGGACCCGGTCCGGCCGTCCGGGGCCGGACCGGGTCAACCGGTCATGACCCCACTCTCGGCCCGACGCCCCCCTGCCCACCTCGGCCGAAAGGCCGGAGAACCAAGGCCCAAGGCCCACGCACCTGGCCGAAAGGCCGATCCCCGAAACCCATCTGCCAGCCCGAGGTTCCGTGCCCTCCACTGCCCGGCGACCGCCACTCCGCGCACCCCGGCCGCGCACCGCCCCTAAGACGTCGTCTCATTTGGCGCGCTGGGTAGTCTGCCCGTGTGGTGATGGTCGAGCGCATGGTGCCGGATGAGTTGTGGGAACTGTTCGAGCGGGTGGTCCCGCCTGCTCCATCGCGGCCTCAGGGCGGCGGCCGACGCCGGTACGGGGATCGCGAGGTGCTGGCTGCGATCATCTTCGTGGCCACGACGGGCTGCACCTGGCGGCAGCTGCCGCCGGTCTTCGGCCCGTCGGGGCCGACTGCGCACCGGCGCTTCACCGAGTGGACCGCTGCGCGGGTCTGGGCGAAGTTGCACCGCATCATCCTCGACGAGCTGGGTTCGCGCGGGGACCTGGACTGGTCGCGCTGCGCGATCGACTCGGTGAACATGCGGGCCCTGAAAGGGGGGACCTGACAGGTCCGAATCCTGTCGACCGGGGCAAGAAGGGCTCGAAGATCCACTTGA